>JBFXFO010000081.1:0-16989 GCA_050178915.1 Rhizobiaceae bacterium
TTGAGATTGCAGGGTGGCTGGAAACGGTGACCGGCGCGCGCGCGGTGGCAGAGGGCACGTGCAAGATGCTGGCTCTGCGCACCGGGCGCATCGTGCTGGATTCGCCCGATGAATTCGCGGCTGAGTTCGGCGTGCAGCCGCCCAACGCCCGATCCGGTCCGCATCTGGCCGGCTACACGGTGGCGTGCCGGTCGCTGGCGTTCTTCGACGGCATGGGGCTTGAGCGGATCGGCGAGCGGCTCGTGGTATCGCCCGAGGATGCGTTCGGGACGGCGATGGCGTTCAGGTCGAGCTGAGTGCCCCTCTCTTGCGATTTCCAACGCTTAGCCTTCGGCTAAGACGTTGAAATCGCTTTCTCTCCCGCAAGGGGAGAGATAGAGGCGTGCCAGACCGCCCGCCTAAAGATTCCCCACGCGCTCGAACCACTGGTTCTCGTCGATGACCTCGATGCCGAGGTCGGAGGCCTGTTTCAGCTTCGAGCCGGCGCCCGGCCCGGCGACCACTAGGTCGGTCTTGGCCGAGACCGAGCCGGCCACCTTGGCGCCGAGCCGCTCGGCCATCGCCTTCGCCTCGCCGCGCGACATGCGTTCCAGCGAGCCGGTGAACACCACCGTCTTGCCGGCCACCGGATTGTCGGCCGCGACGTTGACGACATAGGGCTGCGGCTTCACCTGCGTGAGCAGCGCATCGAGCACCGCATCGTTGCGCTCGTTGCCGAAGAAGCCGGTGAGCGCGCCGATCACCGTGTCGCCAATGCCGTTGATCGAGGGGAAGACGGTGTGCGGATCCTCCGCCGCGGCGGCTTCCTTCCCGACGCGGATGAACTCCTCGACGGTGCCGAAGGTGCGCGCCAGCACGGCGGCCGTGGTGTCGCCGATGTGGCGGATGCCGAGCGCGAAGATGAAGCGGTCGAGTTCGGGCTCACGGCGCGCGTCGATCGCCGCAAACAGCTTGTCGAGCCCTTCATAGGTGCGCTCCTCGGCCGACAGCACCTTCTTGCGCGTGGTGCCCTTGGCGGCCTCGCGGAGACGCGCCTGCGCCTCGCGGCGCTCGAAGAGGGCCTGCTGCACCTCCGCCCTTCGGTCCTTCAGGGTGAAGATGTCAGCCGCCGTCTGCAGCAGACCCGCGTTGAAGAACACATCGATGTTCTCGGCGCCGAGGCCCTCGATGTCGAAGGCGCCGCGCGACACGAAATGCCGGAGCCGCTCGACCGCCTGCGCCGCGCAGACCAGCTCGCCGGTGCAGCGGCGGCGCGAATCCTCCTTGCCCGTCTTCTCGTTGATCTCGCGCGTCGCCGGCGAACCGCAGACCGGACAGATGTGCGGGAATTGATAGGGCACGGCGTCCGGCGGCCGCTTGTCGGTGACGACGCTGACGATCTGCGGGATGACGTCGCCTGCCCGCTGGATCACCACCGTGTCGCCGATGCGGATGTCGATCTCCTCCTCGCCCCGGTTCGGCATGCCGTTGGAGTCGCGGCCGGCGATGTAGTCCTCATTGTGCAGCGTGACGTTGACCACGGTGACGCCGCCGACACTGACCGGATCGAGCCGAGCGACAGGCGCGAGCGTGCCGGTGCGGCCGACCTGGATGTCGATCTGGCGAACGACGGTCGTCGCCTGCTCGGCCGGGAATTTGTGCGCGACGGCCCAGCGCGGCTCGCCGGTGACGAAACCCCAGCGGCGCTGCAGTTCGAGCTGGTCGACCTTGTAGACGACGCCGTCGATGTCGTAGCCGAGCGACGAGCGCTGCGCCTCGATCGCCTTGTACTGGGCGATCAGTTCCTCGACCGATTTCGCGCGGATCATCAGCGGGCTGATGCGGAAGCCCCAGTCGGCGAATTTCTGCACCGCCTCGTACTGCGTCGGCGCCGGGTCTTCCGTCGTGTAGCCCCAGGCGTAGGCGAAGAATCGCAGATTGCGGCTGGCGGTGACGGACGGGTCCTTCTGGCGCAGCGAGCCGGCAGCGGTGTTGCGCGGATTGACGTAGTCCTGCCCGCCTGCGGCGGCCGAGCGCTCCTTCAGCGCCTGGAACTCGGCATAGGTCATGTAGACCTCGCCGCGGATCTCGATGACCTCCGGCCAGCCGGAGCCCTTGAGGCGGTGCGGGATGTCGGCGATCGTCTTCAGATTGGCGGTGATGTCCTCGCCGACCGTGCCGTCGCCGCGCGTGGCACCCTGCACGAACACGCCGTTCTCGTAGCGCAGCGAGGCCGACAGGCCATCGATCTTGGGCTCGGCGGTGAACGCGATGTCGAAATTCTCGTCCTTCTGGAAGAAGCGCCTGGCGCGCTCGAGGAAGTCGACCACGTCCTCGTCGGTGTAGGCCTTGGCGAGCGACAGCATGGGGATGGCGTGCCGCACCTTGGCGAAACCGTCGGCCGGCGCGGCGCCGACCGAGCCGGTAGGGCTGTCGACGCGCACGAGGTCGGGGAAACGCGCCTCGATCTCGGCATTGCGGATGGTGAGCGCATCATACTCGGCGTCGGTGATCTCCGGCGCGTCGTCCCGGTGGTAGGCGACGTTGGCGGCCGCGATCTCGGCGGCAAGGCGTTCGAGCTCGGCGGCGGCCTCCTCGGAGGTCAGATCGTCAACCGCCTTCGTGGGCTTTCCTGCCATTGTAAAACTCCGCAGCGCACGCTTGGGTAGTGCAATCCGGCGTGCTGCGAAGTCAACCCGGCTTTGGCAGGATGGTCAGATCGCGGTGAAGCCGTTGTCGACGAAGAGATGCGCGCCGGTGATGAAGTCGGAATCGTCCGATGCGAGGTAGAGCGCGGCGCGCGCCACGTCCTCCGGTTCGCCGATGCGGCCCTGCTGGGCGGCGATGGCAGCGTCGGACACATCGACGCCGAGCGCGTTCAGCTCCTTCACCTCGCGCAGGCCGTGCGGCGTGCGGATGAAGCCAGGGCACACCGCGTTGCAGCGGACGTTGCGGTCGCGGAATTCGACCGCGATGGCGCGGGCGAACATGTGCACCGCGCCCTTGGTGGTGTCGTAGAGCACCTCCATCGGCGTCGCCGCGACGGCTGAGATCGACGAGGTGCAGACGATGGACCCCTTGCCGGTCGAAATCATGCCCGGCAGCACCGCCTTGGTCATCAGGAACATCGAGCGGACGTTGACGGCGTGCAGCCACTCCCATTCGGCGAGCGTGGTTTCGAGGAAGGGTTTGATGACGATGGTGCCGGCATGGTTGAAGAGCACGTTGGCCGGCCCGTAGGCCTGCTCGATGCCTTGCACCGCCGCGTTGACGGCGGCCTCCTCCGACACATCGGCGATCCAGTAGCCGGCATCGCCGCCTGCCCGGCTGATGGCGGCGACGGTGGCCGCCGAAGCGTCCTCGTTGCGGTCGATGATGGCGACCTTGGCGCCTTCCGCCGCGAACAGCTTCGACGCCGCACCGCCCATGCCGGTCGCGCCGCCGGAAATGATCGCGATCTTCCCTGCCAGACGTCCAGTCACGGTCCCCTCCCCGATCTGCTGGACAGGATCGTGGCACGGACGACGCGCGGCTGTCACGCCCGGCGAACTTAGCCGGCCTTCTCGGTGAGCAGGCGGCGGGCAGCGGCGCGCGCCTCGTCGGTGATGGTGGCGCCGGCCAGCATGCGCGCGATCTCTTCCTGCCGCGCGCCGTGATCCATCTCGACCACGCTGGTGCGCACCTGCTGCTTGCCGCCGCCCTTGGCGATCAGGAAATGCGTGGAGGCGCGCGCCGCCACCTGCGGGGCATGCGTGACAGACAGCACCTGCACCGTCTCTGACAGGCGCGCGAGACGCTGGCCGATGGCGTCGGCAACGGCTCCTCCGACTCCGGTGTCGATTTCGTCGAAGACGAGCGTCGGCGCCGAGCCGCGGTCGGCGAGCGCGACCTTGAGGGCCAGCAGGAAGCGCGACAGCTCGCCGCCGGACGCGACCTTCATGATCGGACCGGCGCGCGTGCCCGGATTGGTGCGCACCCAGAACTCGACCGTGTCGATGCCCTCTTCCATGCGGTTGTCGGGTTCGCTCGAAAGCTCGACGATGAATTCGGCACGTTCGAGCTTGAGGGCCGGCAGTTCGGCCATCACGGCCCTCGCCAGCGCTTTTGCACTGCCCTTGCGCTTGCCCGACAGCGTCTCGGCCAGCCGGTCATAGGCAATGCGCGCGGCAGCGGCGTGCCTTTCCAGCCTGCTAAGCCGCTCCTCGCCGGCGTCGAGATCGGCAAGGTCGGCCGCCATGGCGTCGCGCTTCTCGGCAAGATTGTCGACGGCGACGGCATGCTTGCGAGCGGCGGCGCGCAGGCCGAACAGCCGCTCCTCGGCGTTCTCGAGACGCTGCGGATCGTATTCGCTCTGGCGCAGCGCCGCCGCCACGCCGGACTGCGCCGCATCAAGCGCCACCAACGCCTGATCGAGCGCGGTCACCACGTCGTCAAGCAGGCCGGGCGCTTCGGCCGCCTTTCGCTGCAGCCGGCGCATGAGGCTGGCGAGCGCTGGCGACGGCGCGCCGGACCCCGAGAGTGCCTCGTTGGCCTCGTGGATGTCTGCGGCGATCTTCTCGGCGCGCATCATGGCGGCGCGCTCCTCGACCAGGCTCGTCTCCTCGCCGGGCTGCGGATCGAGCTTCGACAGTTCCTCGACGGAGGCGCGCAGATAGTCGGCCTCGCGCGCGGCGGCCTCGACCCGCGCCCGGTGGCTGGCGAGGTCCTGTTCGGCCGTGCGCCACGTCCGCCATGCGGCGGCTGTTGCGGCGGCATCGCCGGCATGACCACCGAACGCATCGAGCAGGTCGCGGTGCGCATGCGCATCGACCAGTGCACGCTCGTCGTGCTGGCCGTGCAGTTCAACCAGCATTCGCCCGACATCGCGCATCAGCGAGACGCTGGCCGGCTGGTCGTTGACGAAAACGCGCGTGCGCCCGTCGGCGGACTGCACGCGCCTCAGGATCACGTCGCCATCGTCCTCGATGGCGTTCTCGGCCAGCAGCGCCCGCGCCGGGTGATTGGCCGGCACGTCGAAGACGGCCGTCACCTGCCCCTGCGTTGCGCCATTGCGGACCAGCGAGGCGTCGCCACGGGCGCCGAGCGCAAGCGACAGCGCATCGAGAAGGATGGATTTGCCGGCGCCCGTCTCACCGGTGAGGACGGACAGCCCTTGCGAGAAATCGATGTCCAGCCTGTCGATCAGGACGATATCGCGGATCGACAGTGTCAGCAGCATCGGCGGGCAGGCTTAGGTGCCGGTGATGAGCGCACCGGCCTTGGAGAGCCACGAACCCGCATTCTCGCGCGGTTCGAGACCGCCCTTCTGCAGCAGTGCGTAGGAATCCTTGTACCACTGGCTGTCGGGGTAGTTGTGCCCGAGCACGGCCGCGGCAGCCTGCGCTTCCGAAGCGAGGCCCATCGAAAAATAGGCTTCGGTCAGACGCGCCAACGCCTCTTCGACGTGGCGGGTGTTGGAATAGTGCTCGACGACGACGCGGAAACGCTTGATCGAGGCGAGATACTCGCGCCGCTCCAGATAGTAGCGGCCGACCTGCATCTCCTTGCCGGCCAGCTGGTCGCGGGCGTAGCGAATCTTCGCTTTGGCGTCGTCGACATATTCGGATTCAGGCCAGCGCTGCACCAGTTCGTCCATCGCCTCGATGGCGCGGCGCGATTCCTTCTGGTCCTGCGTGACGTCGCGAATCTGGCGGAAGTAGGCGAGGCCGACGATGTACTGCGCGTAGGGTGCATCCTCGGACGACGGATAGAGCGCCACATAGCGCTTGCCGGCGTTGATCGCCTCGTCGTACTTGCCCTGCCGGTAGTTGGTGAAGGCACCCATCACCATCGCCTTGCGGGCGAATTCCGAATACGGATGCTGGCGGTCGACAGCGTCAAACTTGGCGCTGGCCTCCTTCATGCGGCCGCCTTCGAGATTCGCCAGACCCTGATTGTAGAGCACGTCCGCCGGATCGGTCTGCTCCACATAGGTTGCGAGATCGATGTCCTTCTCGCCGCAAGCGGAGACGAGCAGCGGCGCCGAGAGGGCGACTACGGCCAAGGCCAGCCGTACCGGACGGCTGCGGGCCGGGCGTTCGGCGCGCGTGAATTCCATGTGATCGTGCCCCTCCGGCAAACTTGGCAGGCGCTCAAGAGCATAGCGCAAGCCACACTGCAACGCTATGCGCGCATTTGATGCAATAATGTGGCGAGAAAGCGACTTCGACGTTAACGCCAGCCCCGTCTCAGCGCGTTGACGGCGCGTGTACCGGCATGGTCACAGCCGTCTCGGCCAGCCTGCCGCGCTCGCGCCGACCGGATTCGACAATCTCGAAGGCCGACGGGTCGGACAGCAGGCGACCGAGCGCCGCGGCGTTGAGCTTGTGACCGCCACGATAGGAGCGGAAGCAGCCGATGAAGCGCGCGCCCGCGAGCGCCAGATCGCCGAGCGCATCGAGCATCTTGTGACGCACGAATTCGTCCTTGAAGCGCAGGCCTTCGACGTTGATGACGCGATGGTCGTCGCCGATGACGACGGAATTCTCAAGCGAAGAACCGAGCGCGTAGCCGGCGGCCCAGAGGCGCTCCACATCCTTGATGAAGCCAAAAGTGCGGGCGCGCGCGACATCGCGGCGGAAACCCTGTGGCGTCAGGTCGAACGCCAGCGCCTGCCGGCCGATGGCCCGGCTGTCGAAATCGATCTCGACCTCTAGCCGCGTGCCCTGATGCGGCATGAACTCGGCCCAGGAAAGCCCGTTTTCGACGCGCACAGGCCTGAGCACACGGATGAATCGGCGTCTGGCACCAAGCGTCGCCACACCGGCCTGGTCGAACGCCTCGACGTAAGCCTCGGAGCTGCCGTCGAAAATCGGCACTTCGTTGCCGTCGATGTCGATCGCGACATTGTCGATGCCGAGGCCGAGCAGCGACGCCATCAGGTGCTCCACGGTGGCCACGTGAACGCCGGCCAGATCGCCAAGCACGGTCGACAGATCGGTGCTGCCCACTTCCGACGACAGCGCGCGAATCTCGCGCGTTCCGGCTTGACCGTGAACATTGAAAACGACGCCGGTATCGGCATCGGCCGGGTGCAGATGGATGGTAACGGGCTTGCCGCTGTGGACGCCTGTACCTGTCAAACGAACGTCAGATCGAAGCGTGGTCTGGTGGTCGCTCAAACTCGATCCCCATGCCCTGTTTCACAGGTCCGCTTGGCGCGGCTTCGTATCGTTAAGGGTTCGGTCTGTCCCAAACCGAACCTTGAGCCCCATGGCGCGGACCATAGACTTGGGCGACAGCAGGACCAAATCACGGATTCTTACCCCGTGTTACCGCGAACTGCGCTGTCAGACAGACGCCAACTATCTGAATTTGTTATGTTTCTCAAATGCGAAGGGCGGGCGTGTAACACGCCCGCCCCTCGATTGTCAGCGGCCGGGCCGGATCAGTTGGCCTGACGGCGCAGGAAAGCGGGAATCTCCAGCTGGTCGTCGTCCTGGACAGCGCGCGGCTGCGGCGCCACGCGGCCGTGCTCGTCGAGCTGCGCGCGGCGCGGCGCATACATCTGCGCGTCCGGAGCCGGCATGCGGCGCGCCTCCGGCGCGGCGGCGCGCAGCTTGGCTTCGCGCGGCTGCGCCGGCTGCAGCTTCGCAGGCTCCTCCTCGCGGCGCGACAGGCCGTTGGTGAGGCGCTTGAGCAGGCCCATCGGGCCGCGCTCCTCATGGTCCGCTGCCGGCACGCCGCGCTGCGTCGCGTCGAACTCGGCCTGCACGACCGGCGGGAAGTCCTCCACGCGCGGCATGCGCGGGGCCGGCGCCTGCATCACCGGGGCCGGCTCTGCCATTGCCGGGGCGACCGGACGCGGCTGCGGAGCCGGAGCATGCTCGGCGGCCGGAGCCTGGAACAGGCGGCTCTGCGGACGGAAGTCTTCCGCCGGGGCGGCCGCGCGCGAGGCTTCCATCTGCGGCTCGGCGGCGCGGATCACCGCGGCGACCGGATCGACCCGCATCGGCTGCGGTGCCGGGGCGACCTCGGCGGCAACCTGGCGCGGAGCGACCGGCTTGGCCGGAGCCTGCTTGACCTGCATCGGCGCGGCGGCCTCGGCGGTCGCCTTGTCGATGCCGGTGGCGACGACCGAGACGCGGATCACGCCTTCCAGCGATTCGTCGAAGGTGGCGCCGAGGATGATGTTGGCTTCCGGATCGACTTCCTCGCGGATACGGGTTGCCGCCTCATCCACCTCGAACAGGGTCATGTCACGGCCGCCGGTGATCGAGATCAGCAGGCCGCGAGCGCCCTTCATCGAGGTCTCGTCGAGCAGCGGGTTGGAGATGGCGGCTTCCGCGGCGGCCATGGCGCGGCCGTCGCCCGACGCCTCGCCGGTGCCCATCATCGCCTTGCCCATCTCGCGCATCACCGAGCGGACGTCGGCGAAGTCGAGGTTGATCAGGCCTTCCTTGACCATCAGGTCGGTGATGCAGGCGACGCCCGAGTAGAGCACCTGGTCGGCCATCGCGAAGGCGTCGGCGAAGGTGGTCTTGTCGTTGGCGATCCGGAACAGGTTCTGGTTCGGGATGACGATCAGCGTGTCGACGTGCTTCTGCAGCTCCTCGATGCCCCAGTCGGCCGTCTTCATGCGGCGCTGGCCTTCGAAGTGGAACGGCTTGGTGACCACGCCGACGGTGAGGATGCCCTTTTCGCGAGCCGCGCGGGCGACGACCGGGGCGGCCCCGGTGCCGGTACCGCCGCCCATGCCGGCGGTGACGAAGCACATGTGGGTGTTGGACAGATGGTCGAGGATCTCGTCGATGCACTCCTCGGCGGCGGCGCGACCGACTTCCGGCTGCGAGCCGGCGCCGAGGCCTTCGGTGACATGCGCGCCGAGCTGGATCAGCCGGTCGGCCTTCGACATCGTCAGGGCCTGGGCGTCGGTGTTGGCGACCACGAACTCGACCCCGCGCAGGCCGGCGGTGATCATGTTGTTGACGGCGTTGCCGCCCCCGCCGCCGACACCGAACACGGTGATCCGCGGCTTGAGCTCGGTGATGTCCGGCTTCTGCAGATTGATGGTCATAGTCCTCGTCCTTTGTAAGTTCCGCCGCTTCGCCCCCGCGGCCGCCGATCTCAAGAGCGCAACGCCCGGTTTAGAAACTGTCCCTCAGCCACTGACTGACACGCTGGAACCGTCCGCCTGTGCCGGTCATGCGCATGCGCATGCCGAAGCGGGTATCTGATGTCTCGAAGGCCGCGACCTGCGGATAGATGAGCAGGCCGACGGTGGTCGCGAAGGCCGGGCCCTTGGCCGCCTCGGGCAGGCCCGCGACGCCGAGCGGGCGGCCGATACGAACGTTGCGGCCGAGAATGCGGCGCGCCGCTTCCGGCAGGCCCTGCAATTGCGCGGCGCCGCCGGTGAGCACGACCCGCCGGCCCGCTGCGGCGGCGAAGCCCGACTGCGCCAGGCGGTCGCGCACCAGTTCCATCGACTCCTCGACGCGGGCGCGGATGATGCGCGACATCACCGAGCGCGGCACCTGCATCGGGGGCTCGGCGTCGTCGCCGATCGGCTGGATGGTGACGACGTCGCGGTCGTCGGCGCTGCCCGGCAGGGCCGAGCCATGCATGACCTTGAGACGCTCGGCGTCCTCCATGCGCGTCTGCAGGCCGCGGGCCAGGTCCATGGTGACGTGGCTGCCACCGACGGGGATGGCCGAGCCGAACACGAACTTGCCTTCGGAGAACACCGACAGGGTGGTGGTGCCGCCGCCCATGTCGACGCAGGCCGCACCCATTTCGAGCTCGTCGTCGATCAGGGCGGAGAGGCCGCTGGCGTATGGCGTCGCCACCATGCGCTCGACCGACAGATGGGCGCGATTGACGCAGAGCTGCAGGTTGCGCAGCGGCGCAGCGTCGCCGGTGAGCACATGCATGTTCACGCCGAGCGCGTCGCCGACCATGCCGAGCGGATCGCGAACGCCATTCTCGCCGTCGAGCGTGAAGCCGGTGGCGAGCGAATGGACGACCTGGCGCTCCGAGCGCACCGCCTGCTTGGCGCCGGCGGCGAGCACGCGACGGATGTCGGAGGCGTCCGCCTCCTGGCCGCCGAGATTGATGGTGGCCGAGAAGGTTTCGCTCTTCAGGCGGCCGGCGGTGACGTTGACGATCAGCGACTCGACCGTGAGGCCAGCCATGCGCTCGGCCGCATCGACGGCAAGCCGGATGGCGCGCTCGGCGCGATCGAGGTCGACCAGCACGCCCCCCTTCACGCCGCGCGACTTCTGATGACCGATGCCGATGACCTGCACCTGATGGGTGCGGCCGCGCAGCAGCTGGCTTTCGTCGCACGGCTTCAGGCGCGCGATGATGCAGCAGACCTTGGTCGAGCCGACATCCAGCACCGTGACGATGCCGGAACGGCGGGAGGCGGCGGCGCCCTGTCCCCCGAGCCAGCTCATATGTTCTTCTCCCGCTTGGCCGAGACCGTCCGCGGCTTGCCGGCGAGCGCGGCCGCGCGCTCCTCCGCCGCTTCCGGCGACAGCTGCACGACGACGCGGTCGCGCAGCCGCAGATCGACATTGGCGACGTCGCGCGAGAGGATGCCGTTGGCACGATCCATATCGAGGAGTTCGGCGATGGCCGCATCCTCGTCGGCTTCCGGCAGCTTGACGGTGACGCCGTTCTCCAGACGCAGATCCCAGCGGCGCTCGGCGACGCGGATGTAGCCCTTCACGCGCGAGGCGAGTTCGGGATGGCTGCGCACCATGGCGATGAAGGGCGCAGCCTTGTCGCGCGCGCCAAGCCCGATGACCAGCGGCAGCGTCGCGTGGCGCGCGCTGCTGAACGGTGCGATCACCCTGCCCGTTTCCTCGATGACGGAAATCTCGCGGCCATGCTGCCACAGCGCGAAGGGCTGGCGTTCGGTGACGACGACCTCGATCGTGTCGGGGTAGATCTTGCGGACGGAAGCGGTCTGCACCCAAGGCAGCTCGGCGACCTTCTCGCGCGCTTCCTCGGCGTCGAGGCCGAGCAGCGAGGTCCAGCCATCGAGGCCGAGCCGGTCGAGGATGTCGATCTCCGACGTCTCGCGGTAGCCGCTGATCTTGACGTTGTCGACCGCCAGCCCGACGCGCGACGCGACTGCCTGCACGACCGTGGGGATGTGACCGCCAAGCCAGGCCCCATAGAGGCTGAACAGGCCGATGCAGGAGGCAGCTGCGATCGTGGCCATGAAGCGTGGCTGCTGAAAATCGGGAGACAGCATGCGCGAGACGATGCGCACCGGGCGGAAGAGCCAGGACGGCAGCACGAAACCGCGCATGGACAGGGAGGAAACGCCGAAAGCGGACGCGAGAGCGCCCGTCCTTCCGTCACGTCCCGACTTCAACGCAAACACGAAGCGTCCTCCACCATCCAACTCAGAAGCTCGCCGAAGCTGTGTCCCGCATGCTGGGCGATCTCTGGAACGAGCGACGTCGGCGTCATGCCTGGCTGGGTATTGACTTCGAGCCAGACGACCTCGCCATTTTCGGAGTGGCGGTCGTCGTAGCGGAAGTCGGATCGGGATACGCCCCGGCAGCCGATTGCCTGATGTGCCTTGAGCGCCAGTGTCTGTATCTTTTGGTAAATATTTGGTGAAATTTTTGCCGGAACGTCGTGTTTCGAGCCCCCTTTCACGTACTTGGAATCGTAGTCGTAGAAGGAATGGCCGACCGGGATGATCTCGCATACGCCAAGCGCCACATCGCCCATCACGGCGCAGGTCAATTCGCGCCCGTGGACGTAGCGCTCGACCATGACTGAGTCGCCGTAGCGCCACTCCGCCGAACCGATCACCTGCGGCGGATGCGACTGGTCTTCCTGCACGATGACAACGCCGAAGCTGGAGCCTTCGCTGACCGGCTTCACCACGTAGGGCGGCTTCATCGGATGCTTGCCGGCGATGCGGTGGCGATCCATCACCTTCGATTCGGCAACCGGAATGCCGGCAGCCTTGGCGATCTTCTTCGCCTGTTCCTTGTTCATGGCGAGCGCCGAGGCAAGCACGCCGGAATGCGTGTATGGGATCGACAGGTATTCGAGGATGCCCTGGATGGTGCCGTCTTCGCCGAACGGCCCGTGCAGCGCGTTGAAAGCGACGTCCGGCTTCAGCCTCGAGAGCACCTCGCCAACGTGCCGATCGACGTCGACGCGCGTGACCTGGAAACCTTCCGCCTCAAGCGCATCGGCGCACGCCTTGCCGGATGAAAGCGACACCGGCCGCTCGGAGGAAAACCCGCCCATGAGGACGGCCACGTGCTTTGTCGACATGCCCCTTCTTTCCGCGCCGCCGCCTACGCTGTCAGACCGAATCCACCCGCCACCCAGGCAGGGAATCCCCCCGGCTGAAAACGCGATCGACGCGCCGAACGACTCAAATCAGGAAACGCTGTTGAGGCAAAGAATCAGAGACTTGACTCGCTGACAAGCCTCTCGGATTCGCGAGGATTCACTTTCGGATAAAACGGATTCAAAAAGTGCGATGCGTGGCTTTCGCGCAACGCCTGCCGCTGCGTTCGTAAGCCGGCTTCGGTCCACGCAGATGCCCCCCGCCGGCGGCGCTCGCCTGCCCTACCGTCAACGCTGAAATCGAGGCGGAAACGACGGCAACGAGTCTGGAAACAAAAGCTTGCGGGCGCGACCTGAATCGCGCCCGCAGCATCATGAACCGGAAGGTGAGGCTAGTTCGGCCGCGGCACTTCGCGGTCGAGCACGCCGGGGTTGGTCCCGTTGAAATTTCCCTGCGGCTGGTAGCGGCAGACGAAGAACTGCTCGCCGCCGCAATTGGCGACGCCACAGCCAAGCTGCGTGCTCGAGCGCCAGACCAGTTGCGTGAAGTGGCGGACCTCACGATTGCGGTCAGAGTCGCCGGCCACGTAGGAGCCGATCGGGTCGTTGAAGTCGTAGTTGCGGATCTCGTCGTACCACCAGCCGGCAGCGTTCTTCGCCGTCTGATTGGTGCCCCAGAAGAGGTTCTCGCCATAGCCGTTGCTGAAGCTCGAATGCTTCTTCACGCAGGCATTGGCCCAGTCCTGCGCACCCTGCGCGAGCGACGACGACCAGCTCATCTTGGGCGTGCCGTGGCGCGCACGGTAGGCATTGTGAGCGTTCAGCATGGCCTGCATCTCGGCGGAGATCGTCGTCCCGCCACCACCGCCGCCGCCGCCACCTCCTCCGGTGCGGATCGGCTTGCCGGAAACGCAGCAATTGTTCTTCACCCGCTTCGGCGCCGGGCTCTTGTGGTAGCAGACGGCCTTCGGCCCCTGGATGCCGGACTTCACGAAGGTCCAGGCCTTGCATTTGTTGTCGGCCTCGCACGACGACTGGCACGGTGCGAAGCCGGCGATCGAAGGCTGCAGCTCGAACCTGTTGTAGTCATTGCCGGGCCGGTCGTAACCCGACTCGACCTCTGCCGCGCTTGCGGGTGACAGCGCGATCGCCAACAGCAATGACTGTGCGATCGCCAATGGCAGTAACCAGCGGACCTTCATGCTTCACTCCCAAAAGTAGGATCAGTCCCTATCTCGATCGCGCGGCCGGCCGCTGCCGGCGCCGGAAATCATTGAAGCTCACCGTCATTGTAGACGAAGCCAGCCTTGCCATCGCAGTCGCCCGACAGCCCCTTGACGCGCATCCACGGCGCTTTCGCTCCGGCCGGCGACAGACGGCTCACCGTGTCGCCCTCGGCCAGGTAGCAGACGTCCTTCTTCGGGTCCTTGTAGGTGTTGTAGACGGTGACCGGCTGCTGGACGCTCAGCGTACCGGCCTGTGCATTCTCTCCGGCCGCCCTGCACTCATTCAGCTGCTTCTCCAACGCCGGCTCGTTAACGGCCGCCAGCGAGCCGCCCTTCTTGCACTGCCTGACCCAGTAATCGCGCGAATTGTTCCAGCCGCCACTGCCTCGGATGAAGGCGCAGTTGAGGTTGTTGGCTTCCTGGGCCATGGCGATCATGCGGTCGCCATAGGCATTGCATTCGGCGTCGCTCGGTCCCTCCGCCGGCGACGTCCCTCCTCCGGTTGGGGTCAGCCCGCAATGCACGCCGACGCCATCGACATAGGTGCCCGCAGTGCCGAACAGGCCGACAGCCCAGGGCGTATTGCTGGTCAGGTAGCATTGCAGCGGTTCGTCCCGCTGGACATCGATGGGCTGCGGCTCGGAGGTGCGCTCATAACGTTTGCCGGGATTTGCCAGATTTGCGCATGTGATCGCGAGATCGGTCACGACATAGATGTCGCCGGCGAAGCCCGACTTGACGCGCACGGCCATGATGGCGTCGTGCTTCTTGCAGGTGATCAGGTCATGGCCGCCGCCGCCCCCGCCAGCCCGCTCGCCAGGCGAATAGGTTGTCGGTGCGGCCCACTTCTTCTTGTCGTCGGTGAGACGCGCGCAAACGCCGTGGATCGAATCGACGGCAGTGCCGTGAAAAATGCTGATGGCGACGAGCGCGTCGCCATCCCTGCAGCGGAAATCGTAGGGGCTGCCTCCACGGCCGCCAAGGGGTCCGAGGTCGGCAGCCTGTGCAGGCGCGGTGAGTGACAGCATGCCGAGGACAACCGCTGCGGCAAAGGCTGTCAGACCTCTCGTCAAACCCAGATGCATCGCCAGTTCCCTAACGTCAGCCCGATGAGGCTAACTGGGTTACTCGCGTGCGTCGTCAACCGTTTGGCGGATGCAATCGACCGGGATTGCTTTAGCGAGGCCTGCTAGAGCAGCTGTCCGAGGAATTCCTCGACCTCGCGCCCGGGCTGGAAGCGGCCAAGCCGCTTGATCTCCCAGTGCAGGCGGATGCCCGAGTTCTCCATGACCTTGGCGCGCACGGTCTCGCCCAGGTATTCGAGGTCGTAGCCGGTGGCGCTGCCGGTGTTGATCATGAAGTTGCAGTGCATCGGCGACATCTGCGCACCGCCGATCATCAGCCCGCGACAGCCGGCCTTGTCGATTTCCTTCCAGGCCGACGTGCCCTCCGGATTCTTGAAGGTCGAACCGCCGGTCTTCTCCCGGATCGGCTGCACCGTCTCGCGGTGATGCTGCACCTCGTCCATGGCCTTGCGGATCGCGTCCCTGTCCTCGGCGTAGCCTTCGAACAGAGCCGAGGTGAAGATCAGCCCGGCCGGCGCTGAAGAGTGCCGGTAGGCGTAGCCCATGTCCGCGTTGGACAGCGTGTGCAGATTGCCCTTGCGGTCGAGCGCGCGCACTTCGACGACGCGCTCGCGCGTCTCGACGCCATTGGCGCCGGCATTCATGCGCAACGCACCGCCGACCCCGCCGGGAATGCCATGATAGAAATGGAACCCACCGATGCCAGCTTCGAGCGCCACCGCGGCCACACGCTTGTCGGGCGTCGCCGCTCCGGCGCGGATGCGGTTTTCTCCGACCAGCTCGGCCTCGCCAAAACCCTTGGCGGACAGGCGCACGACAAAACCTTCGATGCCGCCCTCGCGGATCAGCAGGTTGGAGCCGATGCCGACGACCATGACCGGGATTTCTTCGGGCACGGCGCGCAGGAAATCGGATAGATCTTCCTCGTCGGCGGGCTGGTACAACGCCTCGGCGAGGCCGCCGGCGCGGAACCAGGTGATCTTCTCCATCTCCGCACTGGGCGTCATGCGCCCGCGCAGGTTCTTCAGCCGGTCGCCCAGCCTTTCGAGGAGAGGCTCGCCGCGCATCAGCTGCCCGCGCCGTCGCCGCCGGCCAGTTCCTTCGGCAGCGCGTACGCCCATTGCGTGATGTTGCCGGCGCCGAGGAAGACGACGAAGTCGCCTGCCTTGCCGAGTTCGCGCACGATCGGAGCGATCTGGTCGGCGCCGGTGATGTAGCGCGCGTCGCGATGGCCGCCGGCCTTGATGCGCGAGACCAGCGTGTCGGAGCGGACGCCGTCAATGGCGTCCTCGCCGGCCGAATAGACCGGCGCGACCATGACCGTGTCGGCATCGTTGAAGCAGGCGGAGAAATCGTCGAACAGGTCGCGCAGGCGGGTGAAGCGATGCGGCTGCGCAATGGCGATCACCCTGCCCTTGCAGGCATCGCGCGCAGCCTTCAGCACCGCCTTGATCTCGACCGGATGGTGGCCGTAGTCGTCGAACACCTCGACGCCGTTCCACGAGCCGGTGTGGGTGAAGCGGCGCTTGACCCCGCCGAAGCCGGCGAGGCCCTTGCGGATGGCGTCAGCGCCGATGCCGAGCTCTGTCGCCACGGCAATCGCGGCGGTCGCATTGGAGACGTTGTGGCGGCCTGGCATGGGCAGGCGAAGACCGTCGATGAGCGTCTCCTCGCCGGTCTTGCGGCTGCGCATCGACACATCGAACAGCGACGTCGCGCCGTCCATGCGATGGTTCTGGAAGCGCACGTCGGCCTGCGCGTTCTCGCCATAGGTGATGACGCGGCGGTCCTCGATGCGGCCGACCAGAGCCTGCACTTCCGGGTGGTCGGTGCACATCACGCCGAAGCCGTAGAACGGAACGTTTTCAACGAACTCGCGGAACGCCTGACGGACCTTCTCGAAGGTTCCGTAGTGGTCGAGATGCTCGGGATCGATGTTGGTGACGACAGCGACGTCGGCCGGCAGCTTCAGGAAGGTACCGTCGCTCTCGTCGGCCTCGACCACCATCCATTCGCCCGCGCCCATGCGCGCGTTCGTGCCATAGGCGTTGATGATGCCGCCATTGACGACGGTCGGGTCGAGCCCGCCGGCCTCGAGCAGTGTCGCGACCATCGATGTCGTGGTGGTCTTGCCATGCGTGCCGCCGATGGCGACCGCGTTGCGGAAGCGCATCAGCTCGGCAAGCATCTCGGCGCGCCGCACGACCGGCAGCAGCTTTTCGCGTGCGGCAGCGAGTTCGGGATTGCTCTTCTTGATGGCGGTGGAGACGACGACGACTTCTGCGTCGCCCAGGTTCTCCGCGCGGTGGCCGACGAAGCAGGCGATGCCCTTGTCGCGCAGCCGCTGCACGTTGGCGCTTTCCGACTGGTCGGAGCCCAGCACGCGGTAACCGAGT
>JBFXFO010000082.1:0-16848 GCA_050178915.1 Rhizobiaceae bacterium
GTCCATCAGCACCATCTCGATGCCGAGCACATTGTTCGCCGTCAGCCCGTACTTCAGGCAGTGCACGCCGCCGGAATTTTCGGCCACGTTGCCGCCGATCGAGCAGGCGATCTGCGACGACGGGTCAGGCGCGTAATAGAAGCCCTCGTCCTCGACGGCACGGCTGATGCCCAGATTGGTGACGCCGGGCTGCGCCACCACGCAGCGGTTCGGGTAGTCGATTTCGAGGATGCGGCTGAAGCGGCTCATCACCAGCAGCACCGCGTCCTCGAGCGGCAGCGCGCCGCCCGACAGGCCGGTGCCGGAACCGCGCGGCACAACCCGGATGTTGCGGTCGTTGCAGTACTTCAGGATGCGCGAAACCTGCGCTACCGTTTGCGGCAGCACCACCACCAGCGGCTGCTGGCGGTAGGCTGTCAGCCCGTCTGTCTCGAAGGCACGCATGGCATTTGGGGCGTCGACCACGCCCTCGCCCGGCACGATGATGCGCATGTCGGCCACGATCTCGGCGCGCTTCGAAAGCGTCGCCTGGTCCGGCTTCGGCATCGCGATTCCGCTCACCGTGCTGCTCCTTCGTGGCTGGTCAACGGGATTTACCAGTGCTCTTCCCCGGCTGCAACGGCAACGGGATCATCATGGCCAGGCAGGGGCAACTGGATAATCCATTTGACCAGTTTGGCGCACGCTCCTAACATGCACGCTTCGGAGGAGCATCACGCTTGGGCGCCATTTTCTCCCGCATCGAGCAGTCGCGCACGGCCGACGAGGTGATCGAGCAGGTCGAGAACCTCGTCCTGGAAGGTGTATTGCGGGCCGGCGACCAGTTGCCCGGCGAGCGCGAACTCGCGCGTCAGTTCCATGTCTCGCGTCCGATCCTGCGCGATGCGCTGAAGGACCTCGAGCGGCGCGGCCTGCTCACCACCCGCCACGGTGGCGGCACCTATGTCGCCGACGTGACCGGCCGGGTCTTTTCCAAGGCCGTTGCCGACCTCATCATCGCCAGGCCGAAAGCCGCGACCGACTATCTCGAATTCCGCCGCGAGATCGAAGCCGTCACCGCCGATTTCGCGGCGCGGCGCGCCACCGCCGACGATCTGGCTCTGCTCGACCGCATCGTCACGCGCATGCAGGCCTGTCACGCCGCCGGCGACCCGGAGGCGGAAGCCGAGGCGGACGTGGAGTTCCATGCGGCCATCGGCGAATGCGCGCACAACATCGTGCTCCTGCACACGCTGCGCTCCTGCTACCGCCTGCTCTCAGACGGCATGGTTCAGAGCCGCCTGCTGGTCTTTCACCAGCCCGGCGTGCGCGACGAGTTGCTGCGGCAGCATCAGGCCATCCATCGCGCCATCGCCGGCCGCGATCCCGCGGGCGCCCGCAAGGCCGCGACGGTCCATATCGATTATGTCATGCGCTCGGTGGCGGAAGCCGAGCGCACCGGCGAATGGCAGCGCGTGGCGCGGCTGCGGCTGACGCAACGCTCGGAAGGCAGGAAGGCAAAGGCGAATGCTTGAAGTGAAAGAAACGACAGCTGAGGGTGCGATTGCGCAGAAGCCGCGCGTCGGGCTGTTCGTGACCTGCCTGGTGGATCTGTTCCGCCCGGCCGTCGGCTTTGCCGCGATCAAACTCATCGAGGATGCCGGCTGCACGGTCGAGGTGCCCACGGCGCAGACCTGCTGCGGCCAGCCGGCCTACAATTCCGGCGATCGCGAGGACACAAAGGCGATCGCCATCAACACGATCAAGGCGTTCGAGGGCTACGACTACATCGTCGCCCCGTCCGGCTCATGCGCCGGCATGCTGAAGAAGCACTATCCCGGCCTGTTTCGCGGCGACGCGCAATGGGAGGCGCGCGCCGACGCCTTTGCGGCCAAGGTGCACGAGCTCGTCAGCTTCCTCACCGACGTGCGTGGGGTGCGCGCCGTCTCGGCGCGGCAGGTGGGCACCTACACCTACCACGATTCCTGCTCCGGCCTGCGCGAGCTCGGCATCTCGGCGCAGCCGCGCCAGCTGCTGAAATCGGTCGAGGGCGCCCGCCTGATCGAGATGCGCGACCCCGACGTCTGTTGCGGTTTCGGCGGCACGTTCTGCGTCAAGTATTCCGACATCTCCAACGACATCGTCGGCAGGAAGGTCGAGGCCATCGACGGCTCGGGCGCCGACACGCTGCTCGCCGGCGACCTTGGCTGCCTCATGAACATGGCCGGCAAGCTGAAACGCTCCGGCTCGCATGTCGAGGCGCGCCATGTGGCCGAAGTGCTGGCCGGCATGGGCGACACGCCACCCATCGGCGGGCGGGGCTGAGCCATGCAGATCACCTCCCCCACCTTCAAGCAGAATGCCGCGCATGCGCTGCACGATCCGCAGCTGCAGAAGGCGCTGAGCAACGTTCGCTCCGGCTTCATCGACAAGCGCCGCAAGGCGGTCGACGCACTGCCCGAATTCGACGACATTCGCGAGAAAGCGAAGCAGATCAAGGATCATGCGCTCGCCAATCTCGACCTCTACCTCGAAGCGTATGAGGAGAAGGTCGTCGCCGCCGGCGGCAAGGTGCACTGGGCAGAGACGGCCGCCGATGCGCGCGGCCTCATCCTCGACATCTGCCGCATGACCAATGCCCGCACGGTGACGAAGGGCAAGTCGATGATCACCGAGGAGATCGGGCTCAACGCCTTCCTCGAAGGCGTCGGCGTGCGCCCGGTCGAGACCGATCTCGGCGAATACATCATCCAGCTTCGCAATGAGCATCCGAGCCACATCATCGCGCCGGCCGTGCATCTCAACGCCGACCAGATCGAGCAGGATTTCCGCCGCGTCCACGACCACCTGCCGCCCGACCGCGATCTGTCGCAGGCCGAGCAATTGCTGGGCGAGGCGCGGCGCGTGCTGCGGCCGGAATATTTTGCCGCAGATGTCGGCATCACGGGCGCGAATTTCCTCATCGCCGAGACCGGCTCTTCGATCATCGTCACCAATGAAGGCAATGGCGACCTGACGCAGACGCTGGCGCGCGTGCACATCGTCATCGCCTCGATCGAGAAGGTCATCCCGACGCTGGAGGATGCCGCGCAGATCCTGCGGGTCCTGGCGCGCTCCGCCACCGGCCAGGAGATGAGCGTTTACACCACCGTCTCAACCGGCCCGCGCCGCGCGGGCGATCCCGACGGGCCGGAGGAGTATCACGTCATCCTGCTCGACAATGGCCGTTCCTCCATGCTCGGCACCGAGTTCCAGGAGATGCTGCGCTGCATCCGCTGCGGCGCCTGCATGAATCACTGCCCGGTCTACCATTCGATCGGCGGCCACGCTTATGGCTGGGTCTATCCCGGCCCGATGGGCGCAGTGCTCACCCCTGCCCTGATCGGCATCGAGAAGGGCGGACACCTGCCCAACGCCTCGACCTTCTGCGGGCGCTGCGAAAGCGTTTGCCCGATGAAGATCCCGTTGCCGAAGATGATGCGGCACTGGCGCGAGCGCGAATTCGAACGCGGCCTGAATCCGGTCGCGGCGCGCTGGGGGCTGCGCTTCTGGGCGTTCTTCGCGCGGCGCCCCAGGCTCTACCGTCTGGCCACGTCGCTCGGCATCCCGCTCCTGAAGCTGTTCGACCGCGGCAAGGGCCGTTACGGCTTCCTGCCGCTTGCCGGCGGCTGGACGAAGTACCGCGACCTGCCGGCGCCCGAAAAGCGCACCTTCATGCAGCAGCTGCGCGACCGCGAAGTCACGACGAGGCAGGCAGCATGAGCGCGCGCGACAACATCCTGCGCAAGGTGCGCGGCGCGCTTGCCGGGGGCGCTGCGGCCGAGAGCCGGCGCGGCGCCGTCGAGGAACGCATCCATGGTGCGCCGCAAGGCATCATCCCGGCACGCGCGCAACTTCCCGACGCCGAGCGCATCGCGCTGTTCATGGAGAAGGCCAGGGGTCTGGTCGCGACGGTCGAGCGTGTCGCCAGCGCTGACAACGTGCCGGCGGCGGTCAGCCACTATCTGCGCCAGCACAACCTGCCCGCTTCCGTGCGCATGGGCAGCGACAGGCGCCTGCAGAAGATGCCGTGGAGCAAGCAGCGCGCGCTGGAGGTCAAGGCCGGCGCTTCCGACGGCGAGGACGAGGTCGGCGTCAGCCACGCGCTGCGCGGCATCGCCGAGACCGGCACCGTGGTGCTGGAATCAGGCCCGTCCAACCCGACGACGATCAACTTCCTGACCGACCACCACATCGTCGTGGTCGATGCCGCCGACATCGCCGGCGACATGGAGAATGCGTTTGCCAAGGTGCGCAAGAAGCACGGCAAGGGCCGCATGCCCCGCCTGCTCAATTTCATCTCCGGCCCGTCACGCTCCGGCGACGTCGAGCAGAAGCTGGTGCTCGGCGCGCACGGCCCGCGCGCGCTGCACCTGATCGTGGTCGGCGGCGGGACGTGACGGGGATCTCGCTCGATGCCGCGCGCGGGCCCGACGGTGTCCGCATCTACGCCATCGGCGACATCCACGGCCGCTTCGACCTGCTCACGAAGATGTACGCCGCCATCGAGGCAGACCGCGCCGACGCGTTGGACTGGCGGACCGTGCATCTCGGCGACTATGTCGATCGCGGGCCGCAGAGCCGGCAGGTGCTCGACGCGATCATCGCGGCTGCGCGTGACCCGCGGGTCGTCACGCTGGCCGGCAACCACGATATTGCGATGCTCGATTTCCTCGCCACGCCGAACGCCGCCGGCCTGTTCGCGCGCTATGGCGGCGATGCGACCGCGCGCTCCTACGGCGTCGAGATCGATTTCGAGATCGCGCGGCTGTTCGAGGCAGGGCACGCTGCGTTCGTGCAGGCGGTGCCTGCGGCGCATGTCGAGTTCCTGCGCAATCTGCGTCTCTCCTTCGAGGCGGGCGACTTCTTCTTCTGCCACGCGGGCATCCAGCCGGACGTGCCGCTGGACCGGCAGGACGCCAAGGACCTGACATGGATCCGCGACCGCTTCCTCAGGCATGAGGGCCTGCACCCGAAGGTGATCGTGCATGGCCACACGCCGGGTGAGCGGCCGGAACTCAAGCCCAACCGGGTCAATCTCGATACCGGCGCCTACCACCATGGAGTGCTGACGGCACTCGTCATCAGCGGCGCGGAAAAGCGCATCCTGCAGGTGCGCGAGTAGCAGCGCTCACCGGATGCGCTTGTCCATGCCGCGCAGGAACTGGTCGAAGATGTTGCCGACGTTCTTCTGATATTCGTCGCGCTGCTTCGAGCCGGCATCGAACATGTCGCCGAACAGATCGTCATAGGGGTTGCGGGCGCGGCCGCTGGGGTTGTCCTGCGGCTTCTGCCGGGCTTCCCGAGCCGGCTCTGGATCCGGCGCGCGCTTGCCGCCTCCCAGCATTTCCTCGAACATGCGGCCGAGCGGATTGTCGTTGCCGTCGACGCGCTTTTCGCGCGTGCGCTCGCTCTGCCGCCCGCCGCCGAACATGCCCTCCAGCATCTTGCCGAGCGGGTTGTCCATCGGATCGGACTGCTGGCGCGACTGGTTCTGCGACGGTGCCTGCTGTGGCATTCCGAAGCCGCCGCCCTGCTTCATCATCTCGCCGATGATGTCGCCGAGCGGGTTTGAGCCCATCCCACCGAAACCCTGACTGCCGAACGCGTTCTGCTGCGTGCCGCCGGTCGACTGCTTGAACAGCCCGCCCATCACCATCGCCGCGATGGCGGGCAGCATCTGCTGCAGCACCTGCTGGCCGATGCCAGTCGCCTGCGCCGCCTGCGCGGCAACCGCGCGCGACAGATCCTTCGAGCCGAAAAGATGGCCGAGAATGCCGTTGCCGTCCTGCATGCCGCCGGGCGAGAAGGCGTTGGCGGCGTCCTCGAAATACTTGCCGTGCTGGCCGCTCGACAGCGCGGTGAGGAAGCTGCCGAGCCCGTAGGGATCGGACGCATTACGCTTCAACCCTTCGCTGAAGGCCGGCATCAGCGCCTCGACGGCAAGCTGTGTCTGCTGCTGCGACAGGTTGAACTGCCGCGCCAGAAGCTCCATGGCCTTGCCGCCTTGGGCGTTGTTCATCATGTCGAACAGTGTGGGCATGGGTTCCTCCTTGCAGCCTCGCGGGCACCCTACGGCGTTTCGCCTGGCAGTTGAAGGTAGCTAGGCGGGGCGCGCAGCGAACAGCCGGCGCCCGAACAGGTTGACGCAGAGTCCCGCCACCACCAGCAGGCCGGCGCCGATCTTCCACGGCTCGATCGGCTCGCCCAGCAGCACCGCCGATCCGAGGAATCCGAAGACCGGTACCAGCAGCGTGAAGGGCGCAACGCTCGCCACGGGATAGGTCGCCAGCAGCCGGCTCCACACCGCGAAGCAGAACAGCGTCGAGAGATAGACGATGTAGGCGATGGAACCGACCGACACCCAGTCGAGCCCGGCCACGCTGTCGACCAGCCCGTGCGGGTCGAGGATCAGCGCCACGGCAAGCAGCGGCGGCACGGCAAAGAGACTCCCCCAGACGACGAGGCCGAGCACGTCGGTCGCCGGCTCGCGCATCGAGATCTGGCGCGACACGATGTTTCCTCCGCCCCACGACGCCGCCGCAAGGATCAGCATGCCGAGCCCGGCCATGGACACGTCGCCGCCGACATTCGCAGCCACCACCGCTATGCCCGCGAAGGCAAGCAGGGCCCCGGCGAATTGCCACAGCGTCGGCCGCTCGCCCAGCACCAGCACCGACAGGCCGATGGTGAAGAAGACCTGCAGCTGCAGGATCAGCGAGGCCAGCCCGGCGCTCATGCCGATCTTCATGCCGGTGAAGAGCAGGCCGAACTGGCCGACGAAAATCAGCAGGCTGTAGAGCGCGATCTGCCGCATCGGCACTGCCGGCCGCCGCACGAAGAACACCCACGGCAACGCCGCCAGCACGAAGCGCGCGACGCCAAGTCCGAGCGGCGACACCTGCCGCAGGCCAAGCTTGATGACGGCGAAGTTGACGCCCCAGATCACCACGACGAGCAGGGCGAGCGCGATGTGGCGGGGCTGCATGTTTCGGATCGCGTCAGTAGGCGTATTCGAGGAAGACCGGCTCGATCGACCCGCCCCAGCGCGTGTGGAAGGCGTTCAGCATCTCCTCGGCGCCGGTGGTGCCGCGCGCCACGATCTCGTCGAGCGGCGACAGGAACGACGTCTCGTCATAACCGTCGCGGTTCTTGCGGTTCCGGTTGGCGAGGCCGGTGCGCGAGATCGCCAGCACCTCGCGCGCCACGTCGCGCAGCGGCTTGCCGCGGAAATCGGCAGCCAGCGCCTGCGCCGGCACGGCGTCGCGCATGGCGACCGTTTCCGCCCAGGTCCAGTCGGCGGTCAGCCGCTCGGCAGCGTCGAGCGCTTCGTCATCGTAGAGCAGGCCGACCCAGAAGGCCGGCAGCGCGCAGATCTTGCGCCACGGGCCGCCGTCGGCGCCGCGCATCTCGAGGAACCGCTTCAGCCGCACGTCGGGGAAGAGCGTGGAAAGGTGGTTCGTCCAGTCGCCCATGGTCGGCACGCCGTCGGGGATCTGGTTGTGCGCCGCGCCATCCATGAACTGGCGGAAGGTCAGATGCGTCATGTCGTGGTAGCGGCCGTCACGAATGACGAAATACATCGGCACGTCGAGCGCCCACTCGACATAGTCGGAGAAGCCGAAATCGGAGGCGAAGCACAGTGCCAGCATGCCGGCGCGCCGATTGTCGGTATCGCGCCAGATCTCGCCGCGCCAGGAGCGCAGTCCGTTCGGCCGGCCCTCGGTGAAGGGCGACATGGCGAAGAGCGCGGTCGAGAGCGGCTGCAGCTTGAGGCTCACCTGCATCTTCCGCCGCATGTCGGCTTCGGACGCAAAGTCGAGATTCACCTGGATAGTGCAGGTGCGGTACATCATGTCGAGGCCGTGCGATCCGACCTTCGGCATGTAGCGCGTCATGATCTCGTAGCGCGACTTCGGCATTTTCGGCGTTTCGGCGAGCGTCCATTTCGGGCTGCCGCCGAGACCGAGGAAACGGATGCCGAGCGGCTCGGCGATCTCGCGCAGCTGCGCCAGATGCGCGTTGCCCTCGCGACAGGTCTGGTGGATCGTCTCCAGCGGCGCGCCTGAAAGTTCGAACTGGCCGCCCGGTTCCAGCGAGATCGCCCCCTGCCCGGTCGGGCCGCCGAGCCCGATGATGCGCTCGGCATCGACGATCGGCTCCCAGCCGAGCGTGCGCTGCATGCCTTCGAGCAGCGCACGGATGCCGCGGTCGCCGCCATACGGCACCGGCGCATGGCCATCGACGTAGAACGGGAACTTCTCGTGCTCGGTGCCGATGCGCCATTCCGACTTCGGCTTGCAGCCGGCGGCAATCCAGCCGACCAGTTCGTCACGGCTCTCGATCGGCCGAAAGTCCGTGGTGTCGCGCGCCATGAGGGTACTCCAGAGGGCACAGGTGCCTGATATCGGGCGCTTGATGACCGAACTGGTCGGGCGCTGACAAGCAAATTCTGCTGATGCAGACCTGAGCCGAACTGAACGCTGCGGTCTGCCGTCGCGGCAGCTACCAGTCGCCGATCGTCGCTTGGATGACGGCAAGAGCGGCAACTGCGGCGGTGTCGGCGCGCAGGATGCGGGGCCCTAGCGGTATGGCGGTGACGAAGGGCAGCGCCCGCAGCTGCCGCCGCTCGTCTTCCGAAAAGCCGCCTTCCGGCCCGATGATCAGGCCGAGCTTCTTCTCCTTCACCGCCTGCAGCGCCGGCAGCGGATTGTTGGTGGAGGCATCCTCGTCGCAATAGACCAGCCGGCGGTCCTTTTCCCAGCCGGCCAGCAGCTTCTCCAGCTTCAGCGGCTCGCGCGTTTCGGGGATGGCGAGCACGCCGCACTGCTCGGCCGCCTCGATGGCGTTGCTGCGGATGCGGTCGGTGCCGAGCTTCTGCATCTGCGTGTGTTGCGTCAGAACCGGCTGAAGTATGCCGGCCCCCATCTCGACCGCCTTCTGGATCAGATAGTCGATGCGGCCGACCTTCAGCGGCGCAAAGGCATAGATGAGATCGGGCTGCGGCGGCTGCTCGCGCGTCGGTTCGATGGCTTCGAGCCGCACCGACTTCTTGGTCTTGGCCACCAGCCGCGCGCGCCATTCGCCGTCCCGGCCGTTGAAGATCAGGAGCTCGGCGCCCTCGCCCATGCGCAGCACGTTCGCGAGATAATGGCTCTGCTCGCCGCTTGTCTCGATGGTCGCCCCGGCGGCGATGGCGTCCGGAACGAAAAGCCGCTGCATCTTGTAGTTGGCACGCATGGCGCACGAATGCGCGCGAGCGGCGTGGCGGTCAAGATGCGGCGGAGGGATGCCACGCCGGCCTGAAACCGGCACGAAGGACGGAGACACTCGTCGGAGGCGTCAGCAGCGTCGCGTCTCGCACCGCGTCGAAGGCGACGGGAGCACCATATCCGTCGAAGCTCCACGGCAGCAGCGTTCCCTGCCGCACCGCAAAGGCACTGCCCGCTTCCGCGACCATGGCTCCGTCCGGCAGCCCGGCGAGTTCCGGCTGCGACAGCGCACGAGGCTGCGCCTTGCCAGACGCCAGCCGTTCGGCGTGCAGCCTTCCGTCGATCTCCGGTACCCGCGCCTTTGCAACTCCGAACGCCGCGCCGAACGCTTCCGCATAGGCCTTCGCGTCCGTCCGCCGGCAGGTGAAGCAGGGGCGGTGCCCGGCGGCCAGCGCCGTCACGTCATCGAGGAAGAACAGCTCGGTCCAGCCGGCCTTTGTGCCGCCGCGCGGGTTGTAGCCCATCACGTCGCGCGGCGGCCTGTCCTTGTACTGGCAGGCGCAGATGATCCAGTGCGGTGTCGACCAGCGCTTCTTCAGCAGCGTTTTGGTTGCCGGATCATGGATGATGCCACGGTTGCCGATGAACATGCCGCGTGCGCTGCTGGCGTGGATCTGCCCGAACGGATCGACCCGGTTCCGCAGTGGCATAATTCCCTCCCGTGCAAGCCGCCTTTGTTGTCCTCTGGCCGCATGCTACGCGTCCACCCGGAATCGTTGCAGGGGATTGGGCATGGCCGCGAAGCGCGTGCTGGTGGTGCAGAACTACGACGGCGAGGGGCTTGGCCAGGTCGGCGTCGCGCTGGCTGAGGCCGGTGCAGACGTTCAGATCTTCAGGCCATATCGCGGCGACGCCCTGCCGGCCACGGCGGACGGTTTCGACGCGATGATTGTGCTCGGAGGCGTCCAGAACGCGCTCGCCGACGACGAATGCCCCTACTTCCCGGAGGTTCTGGCGCTGCTGCGCGACTTCGAGGCCCGCGACAAGGCGCAGCTCGGCATCTGCCTCGGCAGCCAGCTGATGGCGCGCGCCTTCGGTGGCACCAACCAGATCGGCGGCGCCACCGAGTTCGGCTGGTGCGAAGTGTCGCCAACGGCGGAAGCAGCGGCGGACCCGGTCATCCGCGCCGCCGGGGCGACGACCTTCCCGATCTTCCAGTG
Source organism: Rhizobiaceae bacterium (assembly GCA_050178915.1). Classification (GTDB taxonomy): domain Bacteria; phylum Pseudomonadota; class Alphaproteobacteria; order Rhizobiales; family Rhizobiaceae; genus JBFXAF01. The sequence goes on from JBFXFO010000082.1 coordinate 10,451, forward strand.
GCACGACGACACGTTCAGCCTGCCGCCGCGCGCGACGCGACTGGCTGGCAGCGCCACCGCGAACAACCAGGCGTTCCGCATCGGTCGCGCCACCTACGGCACGCAGTTCCACTTCGAGGCGAGCCGCAACCTCGTCGCCGACTGGACCAGCACGCATTCCGAGTACATGACCAGGCAGAAGCCCGGCTGGGTGGAGCAGCGTCACAGGGAACAGGCGGAGCAGCTTGGCGAAAGTGCCGACGCGACCGGCCTCGCTTTGGCGCGCGCATGGGTCGCCGCAATCTGACGAGCGTGGCATTTCGGTCACGCCCGAACCAAATCGGTGCGGCCAGGGATCGATCCCGCTTTTCCGTCGTTATTGGTCCGCACTAAGGAAGCCGCCGTGATCGTCCGATCGACCCGGCGACACCATCCGGAAACAGGCGCGGACTAGTGACGCGCTGCTGACCGGCGAAGTGGACCAATTGAACCGTTTCGTAACGTTAAGTTAGCACAGTGACGAAGTTCTAGGGGAAAGACCCGTTCCGTGAAAGCCGCCCTTCTCACCTTCGCCATGCTCTCTGCCATCGTCGTCTGCGGTCTCGGCATCTACTCGGCCGACGCGGCGACTGATCACGCCGTCGTTGACGGCTATGGCGTCACCGCCGCGCACTGACGCGCGTCTGCCATCTCTAGACACATGCAGGTCGGTCGGCCCTTCGGCCGTTCGCTGGCCTCGCACATAAAAAAATGCCCGGTCCGTAGACCGGGCAAGAGCGCAGGCGGGCCGGGGAGCCGGCGGTAGTGGGTAACCGCCTGCGGAACCGTGACAGGCTTCAGCAGATTTGACGCGCGGCGCGTTCACCGCGGCGGGCGCGTGCTTCGGCAATCGCGCCGAGCTTCCGGGTCGGATCGACGAAGAACGGCAAATCGTCCACCGCGTGAAGGTCGACTCGCCGCAGACCGATGTCAGCGAGTTCGGCGTCGGAGAACTGCCCAAGCCGCTCGAAGTCGCGGCGATTCTTCCATGAGCGGAAGGCGCCGACCACGAGATTGACCAGGCGCACGGCGACCGGCTGGCGCACGGCCGCGGCAAACATCTGTCCATGCTCGAACGTGGTCATTGTCCTCTCTCCTTGGGGCACCTGGCAAGGCTCCGCCAGCGGCCGCAAATCCACCTCTGCGGGCCGTCCGGGGCGCAACGCCTTCTCCTGAACGGTGCCAGATTGTGGCTGCGGGATTGATTAGTCCAACGAATGTTTTTAATCTTTGAGATCAAATCTGATGATGCATCAGGAGGTGCCACATGGGCGCGCCGCTCGATCTCGACCAGCTCCACACCTTCATCACCATCGCCGACATGGGCAGTTTCACGCGTGCCGCGGAAGAGGTGCATCGTACCCAGTCGGCGGTGTCCATGCAGATGCGCCGCCTCGAGGAGCGCATCGGCAAGCCGCTGTTCGAGAAGGATGGTCGCACCAACAAGCTGACCGAAGAGGGCGAGCGCCTGCTCTCCTACGCGCGCCGCATGCTCCGGCTGAACCGCGAGACGCTGGCCGCCTTCGACGACGCCAGCCTCGAAGGGCATGTGCGCATCGGCACGCCGGACGATTATGCCGACCGCTTCCTGCCCGAGATCATGGCGCGCTTCGCGCGCTCCAATCCGCGCGTCGAGCTGTCGGTTATCTGCGAGCCCACCGTGAACCTCGCCGATCACATCCGGCGCGGCAATCTCGACATCGCGCTGGTCACCCAGTGCGAGGACGTGCGCCCGCCGGAGATCGTGCGCAAGGAACCGCTGCTCTGGGTGGCTTCGGCCAACCATCTCGTCCACGAGGAGGAGGTGCTGCCGCTCGCCTTCGGGCGTCCCACCTGCCAATGGCGCCGCTCGGCGAGCGATGTGCTCCACCAGATGAACCGCGAGCACCGGGTGCTCTTCACCAGCTGGTCGGCGACGGTCATCACGGCGGCGGTGCTGTCCGGCCTCGCTGTATCCGTGCTCCCCGAATGCGCGCTGCGCCCCGGCATGCGGGTGCTTGGCGAAGCCGACGGTTTCGGCGCCCTGCCCGACATCAAGATCGGCATCCTGCGCGGCCATTCGAGCCAGCCCGAGATCGTCGACGCACTGGCGCGGCACATCTCGGAGAGCCTCGACAACATCACCGTGCCGGTCGCCGAAGAAGGCGGCTCCTTCGACTTCGAGGCTGTCGCCTTCAACCGCGTGCGCAAGCAGCGCCAGGGCAAGCTCGCGGCGGTGTGGTGATGGCCTTCGCGCTCGCGGGAGAAGTGCTTGACGCCATGGCGCCCGCCGCCTGAAATCCGCCGATGACCGACAGCTTCCTGGCCGATTCCCCGACGACCAACGCTTCCGAATACACGGTGAGCGAGATTTCCGGCGCGCTGCGACGGACGGTCGAGGACGCCTTCGGCAATGTGCGCGTGCGCGGCGAGATTTCCGGCTATCGCGGACCGCATTCGTCCGGCCATGCCTATTTCGCGCTGAAGGACGACAAGGCGCGGCTCGAAGCCGTGATATGGAAGCTCATCTTCCAGCGCCTCAAGTTCCGGCCCGAGGAAGGCATGGAGGTGATCGCCCAGGGGCGCCTCACGACCTACCCCGGCACCTCGAAATACCAGATCGTCATCGACAGTCTTGAACCCGCCGGCGTCGGAGCGCTGATGGCGCTGCTGGAGCAGCGCAAGAAGAAGCTGGCAGCGGAGGGTTTGTTCGAGCCGGCGCGCAAGCGCGCCCTGCCCTACATGCCGAAGGTCATCGGCGTGGTGACGTCGCCCACCGGCGCGGTGATCCGCGACATCCTCCACCGCATCCGCGACCGCTTCCCGGTGCAGGTCATCGTCTGGCCGGTGCGCGTGCAGGGGGAGACGGCGGGTGCAGAAGTCGCGGCGGCGGTTTCCGGCTTCAACATGCTGCCGCCCGACGGACCGATTCCACGCCCCGACGTGCTGATCGTGGCGCGCGGCGGCGGCAGCCTCGAAGATCTGTGGGGCTTCAACGACGAGGCGCTGGCGCGCGTCGTTGCAGCCTCCGGCATCCCGGTCATCTCGGCGATCGGCCATGAGACCGACTGGACGCTGATCGACTATGTCGCCGACGTGCGGGCCCCGACGCCGACCGGCGCGGCGGAGATGGCCGTACCGGTGAAAGCGGAGCTGGAAGCGACGCTCGCCTCGCTCGGTGCGCGCCTGCGCGGCTGCATGTCCCGCGACGCCGAGCGCAAGCGGCAGGCGCTGCGGGCGGCCGCGCGCGCGCTCCCCACGCCGGACAGCCTGCTTGCCATGCCGCGCCGTGCCTTCGACGAAGCGACAAGCCGGCTCGCGCGGGCGCTGGTGCAGAACACCGAACGCAAGCGCGCACGGCTGACCGCGACGCGGCTGCAGCCGGCCGTGCTGTCGCGCCGGCTGGACGAGGCGAAGCGGCACTTCCTGCGCGAGGGTGAGCAACTCGGGAAATGCGGACGCGCCTATCTGGAGCGCAAGCGCACTGCATGGCAGCGGTCGGCATCCGGCCTCAGGATCGAGCCGTTGCAACAGAGGTTGGAACGTGGCCGCGACATGCTCGAGGCCCGCGCCCAACGCGCCGAAACGGCGTTCGAACGTATGTTGGAACGTCGGCAGTCGCGGCTGGAAGCCGTGTCACGCCTTTACGACACGCTCAACTACACCGCTGTCCTCAAGCGCGGCTTTGCCATCGTGAAGGATGCCGGCGGGTCGCTGGTGAAGACGGCTGCCGAGCTCAAGACCGGTACGGCGCTGCGTCTGGAATTCGCCGATGGCGAGGCAGGCGCAGTCGCTTCCGGCTCCGCCACGCCACGCGCGCCCTCCTACCGCCTGCGCAGCGCCAGGCAGAAGGTCAACCCGGGCCAGGGCTCGCTGTTCGACTGACCGTCCGCTCTCCCGGCCGTCACCGTTCCCCTTGACCGCTTGGCCCCTTGACATGTCAGGGGGCGGACGGCTCTTCCCGGCGCGAGCGAGCGACTCAAGGACCAGGACGGTAGGAGGACCAGGATGGCGGACACCAAGGACAGCAACGGAACGACGCTCGCGGACGGCGACTCGGTGACCCTGATCAAGGACCTCAAGGTCAAGGGCACCTCGGAGACGCTGAAGCGTGGCACGATGGTGAAGAACATCCGTCTGACGGACGATCCGGCCCTCATCGAATGCAACACCAGGCAGGTTAAGGGGCTGGTCCTGCGGACCGAGTTCCTGAAGAAGGCCTGAGACAGTCTGCACGCCCGGGAGACCCTGGAATGACCGATCCGCATTTGTCGACCCCTGCCGGCAAGCGCCGCGCGCGCGCCTTCTCGATCCCGTTCCTCGGCGAGCCGGGGCCGTTCAACGCCATCACCGACGTGCCCGGCGTAGAGGTCGGCTACACCACGCTGATCTCCGGCGACGGCGCGCTTGACGTCGGCAAGGGACCGGTGCGCACCGGCGTCACCGCCATCCTGCCGCGCCCGCGCGCGGAGCTGGACAAGCCGATGTTCGCCGGCGTGTTCAGCCAGAACGGCAATGGCGAGCTGACCGGCTCGCACCTGATCGAGGAAGTCGGCGCGTTCAATTTCCCGATCACCATCACCAACACGCATTCCTGCGGCGTGACGCGCGACGCGACCATCCGCTGGATGCGCAAACTGATGCCGTCTGCGCTCGACGACACCTGGGGCCTGCCGGTCGCGGCCGAGACCTGGGACGGTTTTCTCAACGACATCAACGGCCACCACGTGACCGAGGCGACGACCTTCGGGGCACTCGACGCGGCCGCATCCGGCCCGATCGAGGAAGGTTCGGTCGGCGGCGGCACCGGCATGATCACCTTCGGCTTCAAGGCCGGGTCCGGCACCGCCTCGCGCGTCGTCGCGTGGCGAGGCCGCAGCTTCACCGTCGGCGTGTTCGTGCAATCGAATTTCGGGAAGCGGCAGAATCTGCTCGTGGCCGGCCGCCGCGCCGGACCGGAGCTGGTCGAGCCGGCGCTGCGCGAAGGCACGCCCCGACAGGAGAAGGGTTCGATCATCGCCATTGTGGCGACGGACGCGCCCTTCCTGCCGCACCAGATGAAGCGTCTGGCGCGGCGGATCCCGCTCGGCATCGCAGCCACGGGCGGCTACGGTTATCACTCTTCCGGCGACATCTTCCTCACCTTCTCGACCGCCAACGCGGAAGCCGCCCGCAACGCCTCGGGCGTGCTGGCGCAGGCGGCCTTCATTCCCGATCAGGACATCGACCCATTCTTCGATGCTGTCGTGCGGGGGGTGGAGGAAGCGATCCTCAACAGCCTCGTCGCCAATGCGGACATGACCGGCAAGGATGGCAATTTCGTCCCCGCCCTGCCGCATGCGTGGCTTGAGAAGGCGTTCCCGACGGGCCGGGGCTAGGCGACGAACCAGTCGCTCACGACGATGCCGGCGTGCTGGCACAGGGCGAGGAAAGATTCGGCCGCCTCGGCTTCCGTCAGTTCGCCCTTCAAGGCAGCCTCGATGCGCTCGCGCGCTGCCTGATAAAACGGCCCACGCCGTGCATGCGGCCAGTCGATCAGCACTTTGCAAGCGTCGTCGAGGCTGTTGATCGTGGTGATCGAGCCGACATCGTCGGCGCTGATGCGGATCGGGAAAATGCTGGTTGCAGTATCGGCCATCTCGGTATCAGCCATGTCGGTCACTCCACCAGAATTCCGGCTTCGCGCGCGGCGCGTTCGAATGTCGTGCGCGCGTCGGCTGCCGAACGCGTGCCCTCGATCACCTTGATGCAGGTCTCGGATGCGTCGCGATGTGCCGGCCCGCGCTTCGGCCAGTCGACGTCCATGAGCAGGTCGCAGGCAGCGCCTGCCGAGTCGACCGCTTGAGGTCCCTCCTTGCCGGCGATGTTGACCGGTCTGTCGAAGCGATGCGGCACGGCCTAGCTCCTTCTTAACCCTCAGATGCAAAGGGCCGACGGTAACGCGTCGGCAACCTTGCCGGTTGCGACTTCGTCAGCACATCAGGCGCAAGATTTCATACGGATGCAGCGGAACCGCGAGACGGCATGGCCGTTCTTCCGCAGCATCAGGAGGGCACGACCATGCTGGAGAGGTTTCGCGAATTCGATGGCGCCGACCAGATCGGGCTCTTCGACGAGGGACAGCCGAACCTGCTCGCCCGCTTCGTGGCGCGGATTGCTCTGCTGTTCCGCTGACGACAGCGGCGGAGACCGTCGGCATCGCCGTCGGCGATGTCCAGGTTGAATGCAGCAATGACGCGAGGGCTCTTCGGAGCCCTTTCTGATTCATTTGGGGTTTGGGGGAGATGGTACGGTTGGGTGGTCTCGAACCACCGACCTCAGGTGCCACAAACCTGCGCTCTAACCAACTGAGCTACAACCGCTTACCAAAGCGCCCGCGTGATACGGGCAAACCCACCGCA
>JBFXFO010000083.1:0-16815 GCA_050178915.1 Rhizobiaceae bacterium
CACCGAAGACGGCGAGTGGTTCAAGACCGGCGACTTGATGGAGCTGATGGCGGACGGCAAGAACCTGCGTTTCGTCGGACGCCGCTCCGACATGTTCAAGTCTGGCGGCTACAACGTCTATCCGCGCGAAGTCGAGGAGTGGCTCGAAGAACACCCCGCGGTCGAGATGGTGGCGGTGCTCGGCAGGCCCGATCCGCTCTTCGGAGAGGTTGGTCACGCGGTCGTGCTGGGCAAGCGCGGCACCGCCCTGACCGAGGCCGACTTGCGCGAATGGTGCAAACAGGGTCTGGCGAACTACAAGGTGCCGAAGACCTTCGAACTGCGCACCGAGATGCCGCTGCTCAGCACCGGCAAGCTGGACAAGCTGGCGCTGCGCCAGGCGATGGGCCTATGAGCGCCACCGCGAACACTCTCGCGCTGGAAGGCATCACCGTTTCCTTCGGGGGGCTGGTTGCCATCAGCGACGTGAGCTTCGCGCTGACATCAGGCCACATCCTCGGGCTCATCGGCCCGAATGGTGCCGGCAAGTCGACCATCGTCAATGTCATCTCCGGCTTCCAGCGTCCGAAGCAGGGTCGCGTCCGCCTGAACGGCTCCGATGTCACCGCGATGAAGCCGTACCAGCGCCGCAGGGCCGGCATTTCCCGGACGTTTCAGGCGGGCCGCATCTTCAGCAACATGACGGTCGGCGAGAACGTCGAATCCGTCTACGCAGCCGCCGGCCAGTCCGTCGCCAGATCCGCGGCACAGGCGCGCGACGTGATGGAGTGGGTGGGCATCTCCCACCTTGCGGCGGTGTCGGCGGGAACGCTGCCCTATACCGACCAGCGCAGGGTGTGCATCGCTCGCGCGCTCGCTCTGCGGCCCGCCTTCGTCCTCATGGACGAGATGGCGGCCGGCATGACCGACCACGAGTGCGAGCAGCTCGTCGCCATCACCCGGAAAATCCCGGCCGAGCTCGGCTGCGGCGTGCTGTTCATCGAACACAACATGCACGTCGTGATGAATGTCTGCGACACGATCCACGTGCTCGACGGTGGGCGCACGATCGCCGAGGGCACCCCGCAGGCCATCCAGCAGAGCGACGCCGTGCGGCGCGCCTACCTGGGCGCGTAGGCCATGCTCGGGATCACCGATCTTCACCTGAGCTACGGCAAGCTTACCGCGCTGCGCGGCGTCAGCTTCACCGTCGGCCAGGGTGAGATCGTCTCGATCATCGGGCCTAACGGGGCGGGAAAATCCACCGCATTGCGGGCGATCTCGGGCCTCATCGCGCCGGCCTCCGGCAGCATCGCCTTCGACGGCAGGAGCCTCGCCGGACTGAAGCCGGAAGCGATCGCCGGACTCGGCATATCGATGGTGCCGGAAGGCCGCCGCATCTTCAGCCGCCTGACGGTCGAGGAAAACCTGCGTGTCGGCACGCTGATGCGCTCCGACCGCGCGACCGCCGCCGCCGACATCACCCTGCAGTTCGACCGCTTTCCGCGGCTGAAGGAACGCCGGCACTCGCCGGCCGGCAAGCTGTCGGGCGGCGAGCAGCAGATGCTCGCGATCGCGCGCGCGCTGCTGACGAAGCCCCGCCTGATCACCGTCGACGAGCCCTCGCTCGGTCTCGCCCCGCGCATCATCGATTCCGTCTACGAGCTGTTCTCCGAATTGCGCGCGAAGGAAGGGCTGACGCTGCTCATCGTCGAGCAGAACACCGAGCGCGCCCTCGCGCACGCCGACCGCATCTACATCCTGCGCAACGGCGCCATCCAGCTCACCGCGCCCAGCGCAAGCCTGCGCGGCACGGACGCCGTCCAGGCCGCCTATTTCGGCTACGAGCACCAACCCTGAACCGGCGGCACGAACAGCGATGCAGGTCCTTCAGTTCATCCTCGATGGCTTGAGCCTTGGCGGGATCCTCGCGATCTCCGCCCTCGGCGTGGGCCTGCTCTACGGTGTCCTCCAGCTCATCAACTTCGCCTATGGCGATTTCATCACGCTGGCGGCTTACTCGCTTGTCGTCCCGTCGGTGGCCGCTGCCTCGACGCTGATGTTCGGCGCCTTGCCGTGGCCGCTGCTGATCCTCGCAGTCGTGGCGACCGTATCGGTGGCGGTGCTGATCGCGGAATACACGGTGTTCCGTCCGCTCCGCACTGCCGATCCTTCGACCCTGATGATCGCGTCCTTCGCGCTCGGATACGTCATCCAGAACCTCGTGCTGATGTTCTATTCCGGCCGGCCGAAGTCGCTGAACCTCTGGCCGCAGCTCAACGAAGTCGTCGAGTTCGCCGGGCTGCGGATGACGATCCTGCAGCCGGTGACGATCGCCGTCACGGCACTGCTCCTCGTGGCGCTTGTGCTCTTTCTGAAGAAGTCGGAATTTGGCATCGCGCTGCGCGCCGCCGCGGAGGATTTCGAGACCGCCCGGGTGCTCGGCGTGAAGGCGAACACGGTCATCTCCATCGCCTTCGTTCGGGCAGCTGTAAGCGCGCGAAGACCATTCGCAGCCGTGGAACGGGCGAGCAGCGTAGACTGCTTGCCCGTTTCTGTTGAGGGCGCCTCTATCCGGCGAAGCGCGCGCGGCATAGAACGAGCACTCGCTTTGCGTGGACGACCATGCGGGGCGAGGGCGTCGGCCAAATCTCGCACGCAACCCGAACCAAACCGCCGCGAGGAACGCGGCTCCCTCGCGACCATGCGCGCAATGCCTGACAAGACTGAAGGGTCGGACAAGAAATGGCGAAGAACGTCCCGGGAGACACGCCGAAGCGCCCGAAGGGCAAATCGCTGCTGCGCAAGACCCCGAAGCAGAACCGCGCTTCCGAGATCGTCGAGAAGATACTGAGCGCAACCTCCTACCTCGTCGGCACGCACGGCACGGCGAAGGTCACCACCAGCGCCATCGCCGCGCACCTCGGGATCCCCGTCGGAACCGTCTACCGCTACTTCGCCAACAAGGAGAGCATCTTCAGCGCGCTCGCCGAGCGCTATCACGTCCACAAGGACGGGCGGTTCTCCCACTTCCAGGAGGAGTCGGCCAAATTCGCCACCACGGACGAGTTCATCCGCACCCTCGTTTCCAGCGTCCTCAACCATTTGCGGGACGAAGTCGGCTACGTGAACTTCCTGAAGGTCTCCATCCATCTGCCCGATCACTACGAGCAGAACATCCGGTCGGCCGAGCGTTGGGCGAATGCGATGTCCCGCCTCGAACGGTTTTCCGATCTCGATATCCCGGATTCCCGCAAGCTGACATTCTTCCGGCTGGCAATGCTTGTCTCGATCACGGCGCAGGAGCGGGTGCTGCTGTGCGAAGACGAAGAGGAAGCGGCGCGGCTGGAGGAAGAGTACAAGGTCATGCTGAGTTCTTACGTGCAGCATTACGCCAAGTCGGGAGCCTAGCGCGCAGCGGGCTCGGGCCCGCACTGCGGGCCCGGCACCTCAGCCCGGAGCCACCTCCGGCGTGCGGCGGCGCACGAGGACGCCGAGATCATCCTCTTCCCGGGCGGCCTTGAGCTTTTCTTCCGCTTCGCTCGCCTCGCGCTGGCGGTCCCACATCGCGGCGTAGAGTCCCCGCTGCACCAGCAGGTCGGCGTGGCGGCCGCGTTCTGCGATCTGCCCGTCCTTCAGCACGACGATCTCATCGGCTCCGATCACGGTGGACAGCCGGTGTGCGATGACGATGGCCGTCCGTCCCCGGCTGACCACGTCGAGCGCCGCCTGGATCTCGCGCTCCGTATGGCTGTCCAGCGCCGAGGTCGCCTCGTCGAGGATGAGGATCGGCGGCGCCTTCAGGATGGTGCGCGCGATCGCCACGCGCTGCTTCTCGCCGCCGGAAAGTTTCAGCCCACGCTCGCCGACCATGGTCTTGTAGCCGTCGGGCAGGCCCTCGACGAAGCCGCCGATCTGCGCCCGCTCCGCCGCCTGCGCGACCTCGGCTTCGCTGGCGCCCGTCCGGCCATAGCGGATGTTGTAGGCGATCGTGTCGTTGAACAGCACGGTGTCCTGCGGCACCATGCCGATCGCGGCGCGCAGGCTCTCCTGCGTGACATCGCGCACGTCCTGCCCGTCGATCAGCACCGCTCCCTGCTGCACGTCGTAGAAGCGGAAGAGCAGGCGCGAGATGGTCGACTTGCCGGCGCCCGACGGCCCGACGATCGCCACGGTCTTGCCGGCCGGCACGGTGAAATCGACGCCCTTGAGGATCTGACGGTTCGGGTCATAGGCAAAATGCACGCCCCTGAATTCGACGCGGCCCTCGCTGATCGCCAGCGGCCTGGCGTCAGGCTTGTCGACGACCTCCTGCTGCACGTCGAGCAGGCCGAACATCGCCTCGATGTCGGTGAGCGCCTGGCGGATTTCGCGGTAGATGAAGCCGATGAAGTTGAGCGGCACGGCGAGCTGCATCAGCATGGCGTTGATGAAGACGAAATCGCCGATGGTCTGCGTGCCGGCCATCACCTCGCGCGCCGACATCACCATCATCACCGCCATGCCGGCGCCGAAGATCAGGCCCTGCCCGAAATTGAGCCAGCCGAGCGACGTCCAGATGCGAGTCGCCGACACCTCGTAGCGCGCCATCGACCGGTCGAAGCGCTCGGCCTCCATGCGCTCGTTGCCGAAATACTTGACCGTCTCGAAATTGAGCAGCGAGTCGATCGCCTTGGTGTTGGCGTCGGTGTCGCTGTCGTTCATCTCGCGCCGGATGGTGATGCGCCAGTCGCTCGCCCTGACCGTGAACCAGGTGTAGAGCCAGACCGTCACCGCCGTGACCAGCACGTATTCCCAGCCATAGGCGAGCGCGAAGATCACCGCCGTCAGCCCGAACTCGAGGATGGTCGGCACGGTGTTCAGGATGATGAAGCGCACGATCGTCTCGATGCCCTTGGTGCCGCGCTCGATGATGCGCGACAGGCCACCGGTGCGCCGTTCCAGATGGAAGCGCAGCGACAGATTGTGCATGTGCACGAAGGTCTTGAAGGCGAGCTGCCGCACCGCGTGCTGGCCGACGCGGGCGAACAGCGCGTCGCGCAGCTGGTTCAGCCCGCCCTGGAAAATGCGCACCGCATTGTAGGCAATCACCAGCGCCACCGGCGCCAGCAGGAATTCCGGCAGCGGCGGTGCCGATGCGTGATCGTTCGACAGCGCGTCCGTCGCCCATTTGAAGAAATACGGGACGGCGACAAGGATCAGCTTGGCCGCGATGAGGAAGAATGTCGCCCATACGATGCGCGCCTTCAGGTCCGCGCGGTCGCTCGGCCACATGTACGGCCACAGATTGCGCAGCGTCCGCAAGGTCGAGCCTGAATCGGCGGAGACGGTCTTTTCGGCCATGGTGGTTCCAGTCAGGCGGTTTCGGTGGCGCAGCAGGTGCCGAGGAGTGTCTCGAATGACGCCGAGAGGCGCGCCAGCGCGGCGCGGTCGAGTTCATAACGCGAGCGCTGCCGGTCGGACGCGAAGCGCACCAGCCCGGCGTCCACGAGCACCTTCAGATGCTGCGACACCGTCGATTGCGCGAGATCGAATCTGTCCACCACGTCGCGGCAGCAGCAGGACGACGCCGAGCCGAGATGCCGGACGATCTGGATGCGGGTCGGATGGCCGAGCGCGGCGAGCTGCGCCGCGACTTCGGTCGCGGCATCGCACCTGGCTTTAGGCTGGCTCGAAATGGACATTCATCGTCGATAGACGATGGTTCACCTATACGCAATGAAGGAAGGACTGGCCTGATGGCCAGTCCTTCGCCGTCGGAACGGGATTGCCCTACTGCGCGGCCGTGGTCGGCTCGGCGTTCGTCGCCTGCTCGCCCACCGCCGTCATGTCAGCGGCTTCGCCCTTGTCCGTCTTGTCCGGAACCTTGAACACCTGCCCCGGCCAGATCCGGTTCGGGTCGGCGATCTGATCCTGGTTGGCGAGGTAGATGGTGGAATAGCGCACGCCACGTCCATAGACGCGCTTGGAGATTCGCCAGAGCGTATCGCCGCGCCGGATGATGACGCCGCTGGCAGACGCCTGCAGCTTCGGCGCAGTCACCTCCACCGGCGGCGTCGCCGGCTCGGCGGCTGCCACATCGGCGGGCTTGGCCGCGTCGGTCGCGGGCCGCGCCTCGGCTTCTGCAGGCTTGGCTGGCTCAGACGCAGCGCCGGCGTCCGCCGGCTGCGCAGGTTCGGCCGTATCCGCCGGCTCGGCCGCCGCCGGAGCGGAAGCAATTTCGGCCGGCTTGGATTCGTCATGGGCGGGAGGCGCGGCAGCGTCCGCTGGCTTCGCCGGCTCCGCAGCCGCGCTGGCGTCTGCCGGCTGGGCCGGCTCGGCCGTGGCGGGCGCAGAAGCCATTTCGGCAGGCTTGGCCTCATCCGTGGCAGGCGGGGCGGCCGCCTCCGCGGGCTTTGCGGGCTCGCTGGGCTCGGTCGCGTCCGCAGGCGCTGTGGCGACCTCCACCGGCTTCGGCTCCGGCGCCGGCACGGCTGCCTCGCTTTCCGGCTTCGGCTCTGGCGCCGGGACGGCCGTGTCCGGCGCGGCCGCAACATCCTCGCCCTTCGGGGCGGGCGCTGCCGCGACATCTGCCGGCTTCGGCTCCGGTGCAGCCGCGACTTCCGCGGGTTTCGGCTCCGGCACCGGGGCTTCCGCTGCCGGCTTCGGCTCGGGCGTTGGCGCCACGGCATCCGGAGCAGCCGCAACATCGACCGGCTTGGGTTCCGGCACTGGCACGGCCGTGTCGGGCGTTGCAGCCTCGACGGCGGGCTTCGGCTCAGGCGTCGGCGCCTCTTCCGGCGCGACCGCCGCAACCTGCTCGCCCGGCTCGCGCTCGAACGGCACCGCCGCGCGGGCGACGACGCTGTTGCCGTCCTCCGACAGCACATCGGCACGGATGACGTAGCTGCCGACGGGGATGTCCTTCTCTGCCTCGACCAGGAAGCGGCCTTCCGGCGAGGCGCGTGTGTCGCCGATCAGCAGTTCGTTGGCGTAGACGCGGATCGGCACGCCGGGATCGGCGGCGCCGGCGATGTAGATCTTGCGCCCTTCGATCTCGACGGCCTCGACCTTGATGGCGGCGGCGGGCACGCCCGGCTCCGCCGTCGCCGGTTCGGCCGGCTTGGCAGCCTCGGCTTCTGCGGGCTTGGGATCGACTGCGGCCACATCCACCGGTGTCTCGGCCGGCTTGGCGTCTTCCGCAGGCGCCGTCGCCTCCTCCGCCGGCTTTGCCGGTGCTGCGGCGTCGGCCGGCGGCGTGCCGGTGTCGGCAGGGGTGGCGGCCACGTCGGCGGGCTTTGGCTCCGGCGTCGGCGCCGGTTCGGCCAGCTTCTGCTCCTCGGCCGGCGGACTGGAGGGATCGGCCGCCGCCACTTCAGCAGGCTTGGCAGCCGGCTCTTCTTGAGGCTTCGCCGGGTCGGCCGCTGCCACTTCGGCCGGCTTTGCCTCCTCGGCCGGCTTCTTTTCCGGATCGGGAATGGAGATCAGCCGGCTCGCAGCGCCGGGCTTCTCCACCATCGCCAGCACCTGCCCGTCTGCCTTCTCCGGCACCGAGATCAGCGCGGTCTCTTCCGAAACGGCCACGACATTGCCGGGCGCGATGGCGCGCAGCATCACCTGGTAGTCGCCAGGCTTCAGCCGCTCGTCCGGCACGGCGGCCCAGTCGCCTTCCGGCGTCGCGGTATCCGCGGCAATGGCGTTGCCGCCGGTCACCACCTCGACATAGGCGCCCGGAGCCGACTTGCCGGCGATGACGATCGAGCCGTCGCCCTCGACGCGCACGATATCGAAGCTCGGAATGGTCGTCTGGCTGGCGGCCGGCGCAGCCGGCTCTTCCGCCTTCTTGTCAGCGCCCGGCGCCGGCACGGCTGCCTCGGCGGGGGCGGCTGGTTCGCCGGCTCCCGATTCGGTAGCGGGCGGCGTGGCATCAGCCGGCGGCGTCAGCGCCGCCTGTTCTTCCGGCTTGGCCGGTTCGGCGGGAGCCATCGCGTTTCCGGCGCCGGCCGCATCGCCCTTCGGCGCGGCCGGGTCATTGGAAACGATCGTCGAAGGCTGGTCGCCGGTCAGGAAGTCGAGTGCCCCCGCCACATAGGCCACGCCGGCGGCGCCTGCCGCGACGCCTGTGCCGCCGAGCACGAAGGCAAGCACTTTCAATGGGGTTGCGACCATCTCTTCCGATTCCCCTGACCCTAAGTCCGTTAGACTATAATGCTTTCACCGGCAGCGACAAGAAACGCGCGCCGCGCTATGAGGCGAGTTACGGTTCCACCCAGAGATCGGTTTCCAGCGATCGGTTTTGCCAAGATCGGGCCTGCATGAACACCATTCGATCCGTCTGCGTCTATTGCGGCTCCTCGCCGGGACGCGGTGAACGCTACCTCGACGCGGCACGCGACCTCGGCGCCTCGCTGGCCGCCGCAAACATGCGGCTGGTCTATGGCGGCGGCGCCAAGGGCATCATGGGCGCCGTTGCCGACGCCACGCTGCGCGCCGGTGGCAAGGTCACCGGCATCATCCCGCGCTTCCTGATCAGCAAGGAAGCGACGGAGACCGCCATCACCCGCTTTGACGAACTGATCATCACCGAGGACATGCATCAGCGCAAACACACGATGTTCGAGAAATCCGACGCCTTTGTGGCGCTTCCGGGCGGCATCGGCACGGTCGAGGAGATCGTCGAGATCATGACCTGGGCGCAGCTCGGCCATCACCGCAAGCCGATCGTCTTCGCCAACATCGATGGCTTCTGGAATCCGATGCTGGCCATGCTCGACCACATGCGCGCCGAAGGTTTCATCCACACCGGCCATCTGGTGCAGCCCATCGTCGTCGAGCGCGCAGCCGAAATCGTCGCGGCCATCACGGTCGCCGCGACCGCCGACGGAACCCCGTCCGAAGGGGACAGCAGCGTGATCGACAAGCTCTGAGGAAAGCCGAACCATGGCCCGCATGCCCGAAGCCGCGCAGCTTGCCACCACGCCGCTCGACGATCCGGAAGGGCTGGTCGCCTCCTTCCTGTTCGACGCGGACGGGTTCACCACCACCGAGATCGCCAGCCAGCGCTGGAGCTGGCGCAACTATTCGCTCGCCGACGCGCGCGGCCGCCGCTCGATCGAGAACGGCGGTCTGCTGCCCGATCCGGTGCGCGAGGGCCTGCTGGCGCCCGACGACGCGCTGCACATCGACTATGACGAAGGCTGGCTGCACGGCGCCATCGGCGACGCGCACCACAAGCACTACAGCGAAGCCGCCGAGATCGGCCACTTCCGCTTCGCCTTCTGCGACACGGCGCTGGTCAGCGCCCGCCGCCATCCGCTGCAGTCGGTCGACGACGTCCGCCGGCTGGTCGAGCAGCGCAAGAAGGCGTTCCGCACGCCAGCCGACCTGGTCGAGACGATCATCGCCCTTTCCTTCGAGCGCTTCGGTTCCGACCTCGGCGCTGTCGGCAAGGAACTCGACTCGATCGAGGATTCCATCGTCGGCGACACCTGGCATCGCGAGCGCGAGCGGCTGACCGCGGCGCGCCGCAAGCTGGTCTTCATCCATCGCCAGATTGCAGCCGCGTCGAGCCTGTTCCGCCATCTGGAGCACATCCAGCGCAGCGACCTGCCGGACGAGATCGGCGACATGATCACCCGCCTGTCGCATCGCGCCATCGCGCTCCAGCACGATTCCGACCAGGCGCAGTCGCGCGCCCGCCTGCTGCAGGACGAACTGATGGCAAAGCTGTCCGCCGAGTCGAACCGGCTGCTCTACCTGCTGTCCGTGCTGACCGCCGTGCTGCTGCCGATGACCATCATCTCCGGCCTGTTCGGCATGAATGTCGGCGGCCTGCCCTTCCTGCAGGAGAAGTTCGGCTTCTGGATCGTGTCCGGCGTCTCGCTTGTCGTGGCGGTGATCGTCTTCGCCATTGTGCGCAGCGTCGGGCGGCGGCGGTAATCCGCCTCACCCGGCCCGCAGGTCCTCGACCAGCCGGCCGGCGCCCACCGTCTCCGCTTCGTGCGCCGCCTCGCGCCACGGTTCGGCCAGCGCGGCGGCATACCACACGCGCATCGCCGGCAGGTCGCGCAGTCGCTGCGCATACGCGTCGGCTTCAGCCCCGAAGCTCAGCCCGTATGTCTGCTGCCGGAACGCCACCGGACAGAAGAACGCATCGACGGCCGTGAAATTCTTGCCCGTCAGGAATGGCCCGCCGAAGCGCTTCAGCCCCTCGCCCCACAGCTCGCCGATGCGCGCGATATCGGCCTCCAGCGCCGCCGGCCGCTCGGCCAGTTCGACGCGGATGCCGCAGTTCATGCCGCACAGATTGCGCAGCGCGCTGAAGCCGGAATGCATCTCGGCTGCGGCACAGCGCGCCCAGGCGCGCGCCTGCTGGTCGGCCGGCCACACGCCCTCATGCCGCTCGGCGAGGTACTCGACGATGGCAAGCGAGTCCCATACCTGCGTCGCGCCATCGAGCAGGCAGGGCACGCGGCCGGTCGGCGAGAACGGCTTGTAGGTCGAGTAGCTCGGCCCGCTCGGGAACGGGATCAGCTTCTCCCTGAACGGGATGCCGAGCACGCTCATCAGCACCCATGGCCGCAGCGACCATGACGAGTAGTTCTTGTTGGCGATCAGCAATTCGTACATGCGTGCCCCCCTTTCAGCGCGCCCTCATCGGGACCGTGAAGCGCGGAACATGGACCAGGTGTAGATCGCCAGTCCCGCCCAGATCAGCGCGAAGGCGACGAAGCGCTCGGTGCCGAACGGCTCCTTGAAGATGAACACGGCGATGAAGAACACGATCGTCGGCGCGATGTACTGCATGATGCCGATGGTCGAGAGCCGGAGCAGCTTGGCGCCGTTGGCATAGAGGATCAGTGGCACTGCCGTGACGAAGCCGCAGCCGAGCAGCAGGAGCGTGTCGTAGCGCGTCGCGGCCGCCACGAAATGCCCCTCGCCGCGCACTTCGAGGAAGATGATGTAGCCCAGCGCCGGCAGCGCCAACAGCATCACCTCCAGGAAGAAGCCCTGCGCTGGCCCGATCGGCAGCGTCTTCTTGAACAGCGCGTAGAAAGCGAAGCTGACGGCCAGCGCCAGAGACACCCACGGCAGTCCGCCGGTCTCCCAGGTCAGCAGCGCCACGGCCGCCGCGGCAAGGCCGATAGCCACGACCTGCCAGCGGTTCATGCTCTCGCGCAGGATCACCGCGGCGAGGAACACCGAGAGCAGCGGGTTGATGTAGTAGCCGAGCGCCGTCTCCAGTGCCCGGTCGGCGGCGATGGCCCAGACATAGATGCCCCAGTTGAACGTCACCAGCGCGGCCATCAGCGCCGCCATGGCGAGCGTGCGCGGCTGCCGCACCGCCGTGCGGATGTCGCTGGTGCGGCCGAGCCAGATCAGCAGAAGCCCGGCGATCGGCACCGACCAGACGATGCGGTGCGCCACCACCTCTGCCGCCGGAATATGCGCGACGGCCTTCATGTAGAAGGGCTGCAGGCCCCAGAAGAGATAGGAGGAAAGCGCGAACAGGAACCCGCGCACGGCAGGGTCGCTGATGCGTTCATTGTTGTTCACGGGCTGCGCAGTCATTGCGCCCCTATGCCCCTGCGAGCCCGCGAAAACCACCCAATTCTTGTGATGGTTACAACGCGCGCCGCTGATGGGCGGGCTTCCAGCAGACGCCTGATTCAGGTCACCCGAATCACTCCGCCGCCACCAGCCCCGCCATCTCCCTGTTCTTCATCAGCTTGTAGACGATCGAATCCATCAGCGCCTGGAACGAGGCGTCGATGATGTTCTCCGACACGCCGACCGTCCACCAGCGCGCGCCGGTGCCGTCATGCGACTCGATCAGCACGCGCGTGATCGCGTCGGTGCCGCCATTGAGGATACGCACCTTGAAGTCGGTGAGTTCGAGATCGCCGATCTCCGCCTGGAACTTGCCGAGATCCTTGCGCAGCGCGATGTCGAGCGCGTTGACCGGGCCGTCGCCCTCCGCCACCGACATCTTTTCCTCGCCATCGACCTGCACCTTCACGATTGCTTCCGACACCGTCTTCAGATTGCCGTTGGCGTCGAAGCGGCGCTCGACCATGCAGCGGAAGGAGGTCACGCGGAAGAACTCCGGCACCGTTCCCAGCATCGAGCGCGCCAGCAGCTCGAAGCTCGCATCGGCGCCCTCATAGGCATAGCCCTGCGCCTCGCGGTCCTTCACCACCGCGATCAGCGCGTCGAGGCGATGATCGTCGCGCGGCACGTCGATGCCGCGCCGCTTCAGCTCGGCAATGAAGTTGGCCTTGCCACCCTGGTCCGAAACCATGATGCGGCGGCGGTTGCCGACGCTCTCCGGCGGTACGTGTTCGTAGGTCTGCGGCTCCTTCGCCAGCGCCGAGGCGTGGATGCCGGCCTTGGTGGCGAAGGCCGAACCGCCGACATACGGCGCCTGCTGTTCCGGCGCGCGGTTGAGCAGTTCGTCGAAGCGGCGCGACAGCCGCGATATGCCGGAAAGCGCATCGGCCGAGATCGACGTCTCGAAGCGGTCGGCGAAGGCAGGCTTCAGCACCAGCGTCGGGATGATGGAGATGAGGTTGGCGTTGCCGCAGCGCTCGCCGACGCCGTTCAGCGTGCCCTGGATCTGCCGCACGCCCGCTTCCACCGCCGCCAGCGAATTGGCGACAGCCTGGCCGGTGTCGTCATGCGCGTGGATGCCGAGCCGGCTTCCCGGCACGCCCGCCGCGATCACCTGCGCCACGACTTCGCGCACTTCCGACGGCTGCGTGCCGCCATTGGTGTCGCACAGCACCACCCAGCGCGCGCCGCTTTCGCAGGCCGCCTTGGCGCAGGACAGCGCGTAGTCCGGATTGGCCTTGTAGCCGTCGAAGAAATGCTCGCAGTCAACCATCGCTTCCTTGCCGGCGGCGATCGCCGCCTCCACCGAGGCGCGGATGGCGTCGAGGTTCTCCTCGTTGGTGCAGCCGAGCGCCACGCGCACGTGGTAGTCCCAGCTTTTCGCCACGTAGCAGATGGCGTCCGACTGCGCCTGCACCAGCGCGGCGAGGCCCGGATCGTTCGACGCCGAGACGCCGACGCGCTTGGTCATGCCGAAGGCGACAAACTTTGAACGCTTCGTGCGCTGCTTCTCGAAGAATGCCGTGTCGGTCGGATTGGCGCCGGGATAGCCGCCCTCAACATAATCCATGCCGAACTCGTCGAGCATGCCGGCGATCGCGATCTTGTCCTCGACCGAGAAGTCGATGCCCGGTGTCTGCTGTCCGTCGCGCAGCGTCGTATCGAACAGGTAGAGACGGTCTTTGGTCATGGCACGGCAGGTGCTGGCGCACCCCCCTCTGGGCTGCCGCCCATCTCCCCCTCAAGGGGGAAAATCAGCAGCATTGATGTCACTTGCGTCGTGTCAAAGCCGGCAACTTCACGAAAGCCGGCGCCTGGCCGATCTCCCCCCTTGAGGGGGAGATGCCCGGCAGGGCAGAGGGGGGTGAATGGTCCCGTCATGCCTTCCCTCCAAATCCGTCGGTCGCGCGGATCAGCTGGTCGAGTATGCCCGGCTCGGAGAACGCGTGGCCGGCGCCCTCGATCAGATGGAACTCCGCGTCCGGCCATGCCTTGTGAAGCTCCCACGCGTAGCGCAGCGGGCACGGCATGTCGTAGCGGCCATGCACGATGACGCCCGGAATACCTTTCAGCTTTCCCGCCTCGCGGATCAGCTGCCCTTCCTCCAGCCAGCCGGCATGCACGAAGAAATGGTTCTCGATGCGCGCGAAGGCGACTGCGAACTCCGGATCGCCGAACTTGCCGCTGGTCTCGGGGTCCGGCAGCGCCGTGATCGTCTCGCCTTCCCACAGGCTCCACGCCTGCGCGCACGCCACCTGCACGGCCTTGTCGCCGCCGGTCAGCCGCTTGCGGTAGGCGGCCATCATGTCGCCGCGCTCGGCCTCGGGAATCGGCGCGATGAAGCGCTCCCACTTGTCCGGGAACATCTCCGACACGCCGTACTGATAGTACCAGGCGAGCTCCGCCCTGGTCAGCGTGTAGACCCCGCGCACGATCAGTTCGCTCACCCGCTCGGGATGTTTTTGCGCGTAAGCCAGCGCCAGCGTCGAACCCCACGAGCCACCCGACACCAGCCACTTCTCGAACCCGAACTTCTCCCTCAGCCGCTCGATGTCGGCCACGAGGTGCCAGGTGGTGTTGGCGTCGAGGCTGGCATAGGGCGTCGACTTTCCGCAGCCGCGCTGGTCGAAGAAGATCGTGTCGTAGAGTTTCGGATCGAACAGCCGGCGCTGCTTCGGCGAGATGCCGCCGCCCGGCCCGCCATGCAGGAACACGGCCGGCTTGGCGCCCTTGGTGCCGACGCGCTCCCAATAGATCGTGTGGCCGTCGCCCACGTCGAGCGTGCCGCTGTCGAAGGGCTCGATCTCCGGGTAGAAGCTGCGCAGCGTCGTCATCGTGGTTTCGGCCAGCTTTCCGTGTCGTGGTCGGGGTGCTGGAGGCAAACGAGATGCGCGAGATAGCCGGCCTCGGCGATATCGGCCATCGTCTCCTCGCCGGGCAGTGCGGGGATGCCGTCGACATAAGGCAGCTTCGCTTCCGTGCCCCACTGGATCGTCGGCGCGATGTCTTCCGGCTGGTCGAAACTCGCGATGGTGAGCGCCACGCCGTCCGGCGCCTCGAAGGTCAGCGGCGTCCCGCAATCGCCGCAGAAGCCGCGCCAGACCGCGTTCGACGACTGGAAGCGTTTGCGCTCACCCCGGGTCCAGGTCAGCCTGGCTTCGCGCACCGACACCAGCGGCAGATAGAAGTTCCCGCTCGCCTTCTGGCACATGCGGCAATGGCAGACCGAGGCGTCGCCGAGCGCGCCCTCGACGCGGAAGCGCACCGCGCCGCACTGGCACCCGCCGGAATAGTGCGGCCTGTTGTCGAGGCTCATGCCGAGATCCTCATGGTTGCAGGGCTCTGATCGCCGCGTCGGACACCGTCAACTGTCGCTAACCCCGCCACCATGACGATGTGCTGGCAGACGCCGGCGATGTCACGCAGCACGTCGTCGTTCCAGAAACGCAGCACCGTCC
The DNA here is from genome assembly GCA_050178915.1 of Rhizobiaceae bacterium. GTDB lineage: Bacteria > Pseudomonadota > Alphaproteobacteria > Rhizobiales > Rhizobiaceae > JBFXAF01. The sequence continues at coordinate 15,027 of JBFXFO010000083.1, forward strand.
AGCCCAGTTCGCCAAGTCGCCGATCACGAACGGCATCTGCAGCGTTGTCGGCATGCTGGGAGCCGTCCACCTCGACGATCATTCGCTTGTCCGGGCAGACGAAATCGACAATGTAGCCGGCGATCGGCAATTGCCGCCGGAAGCCAAGGCCCATCAGGCGGTGCGCTCTTATCTCATTCCACAGCTTCAGCTCGGCATCCGTCATCGCCTTGCGCATCTTGCGCGCATTGCGACGGTTGGCCGGCGGGACGAGCGTATGGTTCACGGATTCGCCCTTTGGTCGGAGGGATCACCCCCCTCTGGCCTGCCGGCCATCTCCCCCTCAGGGGGGGAGATTGGCAGGTTGGACCTCCCGCTCGCCTCGGCTGCGCCCGCGATTGGCAACGATGGACATGACAGCTGATCTCCCCCCTTGAGGGGGAGATGGCCGGCAGGCCAGAGGGGGGTACTCTCAAGCAGGTCCATCACCGCTTGACCTCCCAGGTGGTGATGCGTTCGCCCGTTGCCGCGTCCTTTCCGTCCTTGAGCTGGATGCCCTGTGCGAGCAGCTGGTCGCGGATGCGATCCGCCTCGGCCCAGTTCTTTGCTTTGATCAGCGCCAGACGTTGAGCGATTCCTCTTTCCGCAGCAGTCTTAAGCTCGCGATCAGCCTCGACAGAAAAGCCTAATAGCCGAAGCGACTGGCGCAGTTCGGCCAAACGGCGATTGTGGGAATGATCCGCAGCAAGCGTCCGATCTGACAACTGCCCGACGAGTCGCTGCATCGCTTGGATCGCGGCCGGTGTGTTGAGATCATCTTCTAGCGCCGTCAGCACCTCGGCGTGCGGCGCATGGCGGTCGTAGTCCGGCGTGAACGTGACTTCGTCGTCCGCAAACGCCCAACGTTGCAGCGTCTGCAATATCCCTGCAGCTTGATCCAATCTATTGGTCGAAAAGTCGATCGGCTCGCGATAATGCGTCATCAGCATGGCCAGCCGCAGCACCTCGCCCGGCCACTTGCGCCCGCCGAACTTCTCCGTCTCCATCAGTTCGTTGATGGTGAAGAAGTTGCCCAGGCTCTTCGACATCTTCTGCCCTTCGACCTGCAGGAAGCCGTTGTGCATCCAGACATTCGCCATGACCGCCGTGCCGTGCGCGCAGCGCGACTGCGCGATCTCGTTTTCGTGGTGCGGGAAGATCAGGTCGAGCCCGCCACCATGGATGTCGAAAACCTCGCCGAGATAGGCGGCGCTCATCGCCGAGCACTCGATGTGCCAGCCGGGCCGCCCCCGGCCCCATGGGCTCGGCCAGCCCGGTTCGTCGTCGGAGGAGAGCTTCCACAGCACGAAATCGCCCGGGCTCTTCTTGTGGGCGTCGACCGCGACGCGCGCGCCCGCCTGCTGCTCGTCCAGCGGCCGCTTCGAGAGCTGGCCGTAATCCGGCATCGACGCCGTGTCGAACAGCACCTCGCCGCCGGCCACATAGGCATTGCCATTGGCGATCAGCCGGCGGATCAGGCCGATCATGTCGGTCCGGCCGTCCGAGCGCTGCACGAACTCGGTGGCGCGCGGCTCGTGCGTCGGCGCAAGGCAGCCGAGCGCCTGCACGTCGGCGTGGAACTGGTTCGCCGTCTTCTCCGTCACCCGCCGGATCGCCTCGTTCAGCGACAGCGTGCCGGCGGAGATTTCCGCGCCGAAGTCGCGCAGCGCCCGCGCGTTGATCTTGTCGTCCACGTCGGTGATGTTGCGCACATAGGTGACGGCGTTCTCGCCGTAGAGATGGCGCAGCAGCCGGAACAGCACGTCGAACA
>JBFXFO010000084.1:0-16767 GCA_050178915.1 Rhizobiaceae bacterium
GTTTCACGATGTCGGCCATCGCCATCATGCGGCGCATGCGCTCGAGATGCTTGTTCCTGTCGGGGATGAAGCCCGGCCGGATGTTGGGATCGAGCATGGTGACGCGGCTGCCGTGCTCGCGCCGCATAAGCGCCTCGTAGGCCGAACCGCATGGCTCCGGGATCAGGCTGATCGCCCCGAACAGCAACGCATCGACTTCATCGCCGAGCGCCGGCAGGTCGGCTTCCGACAGCATGCGGCCGGCCGTGTTCTCGTCATAGAAGACATAGGTCGCCTGCCCGTTCTTCAGCCTGACGAAGGCCAGCGTCGTCGGCCGCGCCGAGGTCGCGACGTAGCGCGTCCCCACCTTGCTGGCGGCGAGGGTGGTGCGCAGCACGTCGCCGAACAGGTCGGACGAGAGGCCGGTGAAGAACTCCACCGGCGCGCCCAGCCGCCCGAGCGCGATGGCCGAGTTGAACACCGCCCCTCCGGCGAAAGGCGCGAACGCCTCTTCGCCCTCGGTGCTGGTCCGGGGCAGCATGTCGATCAGCGCCTCGCCGCAGCACACGATCATGGAATGGTCCTCGTCCTGGCCTTGCGCAGGCGATAGCGCCCGCGCAGATGGGTGGCAACGGTGCGCCTCACGGCCGCGCCACCGCGGCGTCGGTGCGGCCGAGCATGAAGCGCTCCGACAGCGGGATCGCCGCCGCGCCAAGCGCGCGCGCGTGGATGCCGATCGTGCCTTCCCGCACCTGCGGCGGCACCAGCCCTTCCGCGTCGGTATCGGCGAGCGCTTCGCGCACCGCCGCGACCAGCCGTCCCCGGATGGCGGGCGGCATCCAGCCGTCGATGACGGCCTCCTCGAAATCGATCACCGCCGAAGCCGAGATGATCGCATAGGCGAGCGCCCGCGCCGCCTCGCGCAGCCACGTGTCGAGTTCTTTGCCTTGCTCGCCCCAGTCCTCGGGGTCCGTCCACAGGTAGCCGCTCTCCTTGCCGTTGGCCTGCAGCATGCGGTCGAGCGTCGCGACCGAAGCGATGTCGATCAGCTGGCGCGGGCGCCCGTCGGGTCCCGGCACCGGCATGGACCCGAGCGCTCCGGCATTTCCGCTCGGCCCCGTATACAGCGCGCCGTCGAGCACGACGCCGCCGCCGGCAAACGCGCCGACGTAGAAATACAGGAAGTTGCGCAGCTCGCCGATGCTGCCCAGCACAAGTTCGGCGCCGCAGGCTGCGGTCGCGTCGTTCTGCAGATAGACCGGGAAGGGGCAGCCCGACTGGATGTCGGCGCGCACGTCGCGATGCCGCCACTCGTCCATGACGGCGCGCGGCGCGCCGATCGCATCGGCCCAGTTCCACAGTTCGAACGGCATCGCGATCCCCATCCCGGCGATCCGCTTCTTCTGCCCCTCGCTCATCGGCGCGGCGATCTCATTCACGCCGCGCGCCACGAAGGTGATGATCTCTTCCACCGTGGGGTAGGCGTAGGAGAGGTGCAGCATTGCCCGCTGCTCGCCAAGCAGGTCGATCAGCGCCAGCTGCGCACTGCGTCTGCCAAGCTTGAGGCCGATGAAGAACGCGCCTTCCGGATCCAGCGACATGGGCACCGAGGGCTGGCCCACCTTGCCGCGCACCGGCGCCTGCTTCAGCAGCAGCCCGTCCTGCTCGAGTTCGCGCATGATGACGGAGACGGTCTGCAGGGACAGTCCGGTGGCGCGCGCGATCTCTGACTTGGAGAGGCTGCCGTTGCGGCGCACCAGCGTCAGCACCAGGCGTTCGTTGGCGTCGCGCATGCCGCTCTGGTTGGTGCCGCGCCACCCCCCGGTCTGCGACCCGGACCCGGCGTGCGCGCCGGACCCGATCTGAATCTCGCCTGCGATCTGCAGCTTGTCTGATGCCGCCACCGAAAATCCTCTGCGCGAGGGAGTGAGGGCGCGAGACTGGCAACCGGGTTCACCAATGTCAATCTTAAATAAGAATGATTTATTTATTGACTCCAGCTTTGCCGCCGTGCTTCTAAGGGCATGCCGGCTGAGCAAGGTCGCCGGCGTGTGCACTGGCAGAGGGCTGCCGCAGGCAGCCCGATCTGATGTTCATCGGGAGGACCACGTGACCAAATTCAGCGTATTGAGGACCAGCACTGTTCTTGCCGCCGCGACGCTGTCGCTCGCGGCCTTCGCCGCGACGGCATCGGCCGCTGACGTCAGCGCCTGCCTGATCACCAAGACCGACACGAACCCCTTCTTCGTCAAGATGAAGGAAGGCGCCACCGCCAAGGCGGCGGAACTCGGCATCACGCTGAAGGCCTACGCCGGCAAGGTCGACGGCGACCACGAGGCCCAGGTCTCTGCGATCGAGACCTGCATCGCCGACGGCGCGAAGGGCATCCTGATCACTGCCTCCGACACCAAGGCCATCGCGGCGCCGCTCAAGACCGCCCGTGATGCCGGGCTGCTCGTCATTGCACTCGACACGCCGCTGGAGCCGATCGACGCTGCGGACGCCACCTTCGCCACCGACAATTTCCAGGCCGGCAATCTGATCGGCCAGTGGACGAAGGCGACGCTGGGCGACAAGGCCGCGGAAGCCAAGATCGCGATGCTAGACCTCGCCATCAGCCAGCCTTCCGTCGACGTGCTGCGCGACCAGGGTTTCCTGACCGGCATGGGCATCGACCTTGGAGATCCCAACAAATGGGGTGACGAGACCGACGCCCGCATCGTCGGCCACGACGTCACTTCCGGCAACGAGGAAGGTGGCCTCAAGGCGATGGAGAACCTCCTCGCGAAGGACGAGGGCATCAACGTCGTCTACACCATCAACGAACCCTCGGCCGCCGGCGCCTACGAGGCGCTCAAGGCGATCGGTCGCGAGAAGGACGTGCTGATCGTGTCCGTCGACGGCGGCTGCCCGGGCGTCGCCAACGTCAAGGACGGCGTCATCGGCGCCACCTCGCAGCAGTATCCGCTGCAGATGGCGGCGCTCGGCGTCGAGGCCATCGCTGCCTTCGCCAAGGACGGCACCAAGCCGAAGGCGACCGAGGGCAAGGCGTTCACCGACACCGGCGTGAAGCTGATCACCGACAAGCCGGCCGCCGGCGTCGAGTCGCTCACATCCGAGGAGGGCGCGAAGCTCTGCTGGGGCTAGGCCGACCACGGTCTCAGCGCCTGCGCTGATTGCACCGGTCGCGGACGGGGGCGCTGCCCTCGTCCGCAACCCCTGCCGGCGCGGGCCGCAAAGGCGAGCAGACGTTACTGCCAGGCAAGGGAGGGATGGCACCATGGCGGCGGACGCCAAGAATCTCGAAGGATTTGAAGCAGGGCTGCAGGGAAGTTCCGAAAGGGTCGCGGAGTTCAGCGAACCGCGGTCGCTCCTGAAGCAGATCCAGGACTGGCTGCACACCACGCCGTCGGCGGTGCCGATGATCGTGCTCGTGGTCGCCGTGATCGTCTTCAGTTTTCTCAGCGCCAATTTCCTCAAGGCGAGCACGCTTTCGACGATCCTGCAGCAGATCGCGATCGTCGGCATTCTCGGCTGCGCGCAGTCGATCGTCGTGCTCACGGCCGGCATCGATCTGTCCGTCGGAGCCATCGCGGTGATCACCTCGGTCATCATGGGGCAGTTCACCTTTGCCTACGGCCTGCCGGCTCCCGTGGCGATCGTCGCGGGGCTCGGCATCGGCACGGCGCTCGGCGCTGCCAATGGCTGGCTCATCTCGCGGATGAAGCTGCCGCCCTTCATCGTCACGCTCGGCACCTGGCAGATCATTCTCGCCGCGAACTACATCTATTCGGCCAACGAGACGATCCGCAGCCAGGAAATCGAGGCCAACGCACCGATCCTCCAATTGTGGGGGACGTCTCTCGATATCGGCGGCATCCGCGTGATGCTTGGCGTCTTCCTGCTCATCGCCATGGTGCTTGTCCTCGCCTACGTGCTGCGCCACACGGCCTGGGGCCGGCACGTCTATGCGGTCGGCGACGACGCCGAGGCCGCCAAGCTCTCCGGCGTGCGCACCCGCCGCGTCCTCATCCAGGTCTATGCGCTGGCGGGACTGTTCTGCGCGGTCGCCGGCTGGGTGCTGATCGGTCGCAACGGCTCGGTTTCGCCCTCGGCTTCGACCGGCGTGCTCGGCAACATCAACTCGATCACCGCCGTGGTGATCGGCGGCATCTCGCTCTTCGGCGGACGCGGCTCCATCCTCGGCATGTTCTTCGGAGCGCTGATCGTCGGCGTCTTCGAGATGGGCCTCAAGATGTACGGCACCGACCCGCAATGGACCTACCTGCTGATCGGCGCGCTGATCATCTCGGCGGTGGCTGTCGACCAGTGGATCAGAAAGGCATCGACATGACCGAAGCCATCCTCAAGGGCCGCAACCTCGTCAAGCGCTACGGCAAGGTCACCGCGCTCGACCACTGCGACTTCGACCTGTATCCGGGCGAGATCCTTGCCGTGATCGGCGACAATGGGGCCGGCAAGTCCTCGCTCATCAAGGCGATCTCCGGCGCCATCCGCCCCGACGAGGGAACGGTGACGCTCGACGGCAGGGAGGTCAGTTTCGCCAGTCCGCTGGAGGCGCGTGCCGCCGGCATCGAATGCGTCTACCAGACGCTGGCGATGTCGCCGGCCCTGTCCATCGCCGACAACATGTTCATGGGGCGCGAAATCCGCCGGCCGGGCATCCTCGGCCAGTGGCTCCGCATGCTCGATCGCCCGGCGATGGAGAAGTTCGCGCGTGCGAAGCTGTCGGAACTTGGCCTGATGACCATCCAGAACATCAACCAGGCGGTGGAAACGCTGTCCGGCGGCCAGCGCCAGGGTGTGGCGGTGGCGCGCGCGGCGGCGTTCGGCTCCAAGGTCATCATTCTCGACGAGCCGACGGCGGCGCTGGGTGTGAAGGAATCCCGCCGCGTGCTCGAGCTCATCCTCGACGTGCGTTCGCGCGGTATCCCGATCATCCTGATCTCGCACAACATGCCGCATGTCTTCGAGGTGGCGAACCGCATCCACATCCACCGGCTCGGCCGCCGGCTGTGCGTCATCGACCCGAAGCAGTACACCATGTCGGACGCCGTCGCCTTCATGACCGGCGCAAAGCCGGCGCCGGAGGAGGCGATGGCGGCGTGAAAATGCACGAAATATCGAACGGCCAACGCGCTTTGGCCGTTCAAAACGGTTTCAATTGCCGCTAGCTTCGAGTCCGGGAGGAAGGACATTCGCAGGCGATGACAAGCTTCATCGCCGTGCACCACGGATGCGCGACATAGCCATGACCGACATAGCCATGACCGACTTTGCAACGACCGACATTGCGACAACCCCGGACATTCTCTCAGGCCTGGCGAGACCGAAATTGCGCGACCTCGATGCGAAGACCCTCGCTTCCGAAATCCTGAAAAGCCTCACCTACCGTGTCGGCAAGGACGCCACGGTCGCGACCCGCCACGATTGGCTGGCGGCGGTCAGCAAGGTCGTGCGCGACCGCATGATCGAGCGCTGGATCGAGGGCACGAAAGAGGCCTACGACCAGGGCGAGAAGCGCGTCTACTATCTGTCGCTTGAGTTCCTGATCGGCCGTCTGCTGCGCGACGCGGTCTCCAAGCTCGGCATGATGGAGCAGATGAAGGAGGCGCTCGCCTCGCTCAACGTCGATTTCGACCTGATGGCGGCGCTCGAGCCCGACGCTGCGCTCGGCAATGGCGGCCTTGGCCGTCTCGCCGCCTGCTTCATGGAATCCATGGCCACGGTCGGCATCCCGACGCTTGGCTACGGCATCCGCTACAAGCACGGCCTGTTCCGCCAGGAATTTTCCGACGGCTGGCAGGTAGAACTGCCGGAGACCTGGCTCAGTCACGGCAATCCGTGGGAGTTCGAGCGCCGCGAGCGTGCCTTCGAGATTGGTTTCGGCGGCCGCGTCGAGTCGGTGACCGACCGCGACGGGCGGCTGGAGCGTCATGTCTGGACGCCGCAGGAACGCGTCCTCGCCGTTGCCTACGACACGCCGGTGGTCGGCTGGCGCGCCAACCGCGTCAACACGCTGCGCCTCTGGTCGGGTTTCCCGGTCGATCCGATCCTGCTCGCCGCCTTCAACGCCGGCGACCACATCGGCGCGCTGCGCGAGAGCAACATGGCCGACGCGCTGTCGCGCGTTCTCTACCCCGCCGACTCGCATCTGGCCGGGCAGGAACTGCGGCTGCGGCAGGAGTATTTCTTCTCCTCCGCCTCGCTGCAGGACATCCTCCAGCGCCACATCAGCCAGTACAAGACGCTCGACAATCTGCCCGACAAGGCGGCGATCCATCTCAATGACACGCACCCGGCGATCTCCGTCGCCGAACTGATGCGCCTCCTGATGGACGTCCACGGCATGGACTTCGACAAGGCGTGGGACATCACCAGGCGCACCTTCGCCTACACCAACCACACGCTGCTGCCGGAAGCGCTCGAAAGCTGGGCGGTGCCGCTGTTCGACCGGCTGCTGCCGCGCCACATGCAGATCATCTACGCCATCAACGCCGAGGTGCTGCTGATGGCGCGCGCCGGCCGCCGCTTCAGCGACGAGCAGATCAGCCGCATCTCGCTGATCGGCGAGGGCAGCGACCGCCGCGTGCGCATGGGCAACCTCGCCTTCGTCGGCTCGCATTCGATCAACGGCGTTTCGGCGCTGCATTCCGACCTGATGCGCGACACCGTCTTCGCCGACCTGAACAAGCTCTATCCCGACCGCATCAACAACAAGACCAACGGCATCACGCCGCGCCGCTGGCTGTTCCAGTCCAACCCCGGCCTGACCGGTCTTGCGCGCGAGGCGATCGGCGACGGCTTCCTCGATGACGTGACGCAGCTGAAGCAGCTCGAGAACTTCGCCGACGACGCCTTCTTCCGCGAGCGCTTCGCCGCGGTGAAGCGCGCCAACAAGGAGAAGCTCGCGGCGCTGGTGAACGAGCGACTCGGCATCAAGGTGGATCCGTCGGCACTGTTCGATATCCAGATCAAGCGCATCCACGAATACAAGCGCCAGCTCCTCAACATCCTCGAGGCGGTGGCGCTCTACGACCAGATCCGCTCGCACCCCGAGAAGGAGTGGATGCCGCGCGTCAAGTTCTTCGGCGGCAAGGCGGCGCCGAGCTACCAGAACGCCAAGCTGATCATCAAGCTCGCCAACGACGTGGCGCGCGTGGTCAACCGCGACCCGGCCGTGCGCGGCCTGCTCAAGATCGTCTTCATGCCGAACTACAATGTCTCCATGGCCGAGGTGATGGTGCCGGCGGCCGACCTTTCGGAGCAGATATCGACGGCCGGGATGGAAGCGTCCGGCACCGGCAACATGAAGTTCGCGCTCAACGGCGCATTGACGATCGGCACGCTCGACGGCGCCAACATCGAGATCAAGGACAATGTCGGCGACGACAACATCGTCATCTTCGGCCTTACCGCCGGGCAGGTGGCGGAGCGCCGCGCCGGCGGCTACGATCCGCGCGCCGTGATCGAAGCTTCGCCCAACCTCTCGCAGGCGCTCTCCGCCATCATGTCCGGCGTCTTCTCGCCCGACGATCCGAACCGCTATCGCTCGCTGCTCGACGGGCTGTTCGACCACGACTGGTTCATGGTCGCGGCCGACTTCGACTCCTATGCCGCAGCACAGCGCCGCGTCGACGCGATCTGGCGCAACAGCCCCGACTGGAACGCCAAGGCGATCCGCAACGTTGCCAACATGGGCTGGTTCTCGTCCGACCGAACCATCAGGCAGTACGCGTCGGAGATCTGGGGCGTCCCGACATGACGGCATCCCGGCGCGAGCGGCACGGCGCATGAGCGACAGACCGGCAGCGGCACGACTGACAGGTGCGGCCGCGCCGGCGGATGTAGAGGCCATCGTCGCTGGCACGCACCGCGATCCGTTCTCGGTCCTCGGCCTGCATGAGACGGCAGACGGCTTCGTCGTGCGCTGCTTTGTGGTCGACGCCGAGACGGTGACGGCCTGGACGCTCGACGGCAGGCCGGTCGGCACGCTCGCCTGCCTCGATCCTGCGGGTTTCTTCGAGGGGCGGGTGTCGATCCCGTTTCGCCAGCCGCTGCGCTACCGCGCCGCCAATTCCGGCGGCGAATGGGTGGTCGCCGATCCCTATTCCTTCGGTCCCGTGCTTGGTCCGATGGACGACTACTTCATCCGCCAGGGCTCGCACCTGAGGCTGTTCGACAAGCTCGGCGCGCACCTGATCGACCATGAAGGCGCCACCGGAATCCACTTTGCCGTGTGGGCGCCGAATGCGCGCCGCGTCTCCGTCGTCGGCGATTTCAACGCCTGGGACGGCCGCCGCCACGCCATGCGCCTGCGCTCCGACACCGGTGTCTGGGAAATCTTCATCCCCGACATTGGCGAGGGCCATCCCTACAAATTCGAGATCATCGGTGCCCAAGGCGTGCGCCTGCCGCTGAAGGCCGATCCGTATGCCTTCCGCTCCGAGCTGCGCCCGGCGACCGCCTCCATCACCACCCATCCGCTTGCGCATGAATGGGGCGACGAGGCGCACCGCGCCTTCTGGAGGAAGGCCGACCAGCGGCGCGAGGCGATCTCGATCTACGAGGTGCATGCCGGTTCGTGGCGGCGCCGCGAGGACGGGACGTTCCTGTCGTGGGACGAACTGGCCGACCAGCTGATCCCCTACGTCGTCGACACCGGCTTCACCCACATCGAATTCCTGCCGGTGTCGGAACACCCTTATGACCCGTCATGGGGCTACCAGACGACCGGGCTTTACGCGCCGAGCGCGCGCTTCGGTGATCCTCAGGGCTTCGCGCGTTTCGTCGATGGCGCGCACCGCGCCGGCGTCGGCGTCATTCTCGACTGGGTGCCGGCGCATTTTCCGGTGGACGAGCACGGTCTGGCGAAGTTCGACGGCACCGCGCTCTACGAGCATGCCGACCCGCGGCAGGGCTTCCACCCCGACTGGAACACCGCAATCTACAATTTCGGTCGCCGCGAGGTGATCGGCTTCCTCGTCAACAACGCGCTCTACTGGGCGGAGAAGTTCCATGTCGACGGGCTGCGCGTCGATGCCGTCGCGTCGATGCTCTACCTCGACTATTCGCGCAAGGCCGGCGAGTGGATTCCCAATCGCAAGGGCGGCCACGAGAACCTCGAGGCGGTCGACTTCCTGCAGCAGGTGAACAAGGCGGTCTACGGCCAGCATCCCGGCGTCATGACCATCGCCGAGGAATCCACCTCGTGGCCGCAGGTGACGCAGCCGGTGCACACCGGCGGCCTGGGTTTCGGCTTCAAGTGGAACATGGGTTTCATGCACGATACGCTCGCCTACCTGGCGCTCGATCCCGTGCATCGCAGGCATCACCACAAGGCCATCACCTTTGGCCTGCTCTACGCCTTCAGCGAAAATTTCGTGCTGCCGCTCAGCCATGACGAGGTGGTGCACGGCAAGGGCACGCTGCTCAACAAGATGGCCGGCGACGACTGGCAGAAATTCGCGACGCTGCGTGCCTACTACGCCTTCATGTGGGGCTATCCCGGCAAGAAGCTGCTCTTCATGGGGCAGGAATTCGCCCAGCGTTCCGAATGGAACGAGGCGCGCTCGCTCGACTGGGACCTGCTGCAGTACGAGCCGCATCTCGGCGTGCAGAAGGTCGTGCGCGACCTCAACCATCTCTATCGCTCGCGTCCGGCGCTGCACGGGCGCGACTGTGAGCCGGAGGGCTTTTCCTGGCTGATCGTCGACGACGCGGCCAACTCCGTCTTCGCCTGGCTGCGCAAGTCGCCCGAAGGCAGTCCTGTCGCCGTCATCTCCAATTTCACGCCGGTGGCGCGCCAGGGCTACCGCGTGCGCCTGCCGCACGCCGGTATCTGGCGCGAGATCATCAACACCGACGCGAACGCCTATGGTGGCTCGGGCGTCGGCAATGGCGGCGAGGTGAGAGCGGAGGATGCCGGCGAGGGCGTCTCTGCCGTTCTCGTGCTTCCGCCGCTGGCGACGATCATGCTTGAGTATGTGCGTGACCTGGGGGAGGGTTCGACATGACCGCTGGGACGAGGACACAACCGCTGGCCCGCGATGCGATGGCCTATGTGCTGGCCGGGGGACGCGGCAGTCGGCTGAAAGAGCTGACCGACCGGCGCGCCAAGCCCGCCGTCTATTTCGGCGGCAAGACGCGCATCATCGATTTCGCGCTGTCGAACGCGCTCAATTCCGGCATCCGCCGCATCGGCGTCGCCACGCAGTACAAGGCGCATTCGCTGATCCGCCATCTGCAGCGCGGCTGGGACTTCTTCAGACCGGAGCGCAACGAGAGCTTCGACATCCTGCCGGCAAGCCAGCGTGTCGCCGAGAACCAGTGGTACGAGGGCACGGCGGATGCGGTGTTCCAGAACAGCGACATCATCATGCCCTACGGGCCGCAATACATGGTCATCCTCGCTGGCGACCACATCTACAAGATGGACTACGAGATGATGCTGCGCGACCACGTCGACTCCGGCGTGGACGTCACGATCGGCTGCCTCGAAGTGCCGCGCATGGAGGCGAAGGAGTTCGGCGTCATGCATGTCGACGCCTCTAACCGCATCCTCTCCTTCGTGGAGAAGCCGTCCGATCCCCCCGGCATGCCCGACAAGCCCAACTTCGCGCTTGCCTCCATGGGCATCTATGTGTTCCGCACCGACTTCCTGATGGAAGAGCTGAAGCGCGACGCCGCCGACCCGAACTCCAGCCACGATTTCGGCAAGGACATCATCCCCTACATCGTCAAGCACGGCACCGCGCTGGCGCACCGCTTCGCCAATTCCTGCGTACGCTCCAGCTTCGAGCGCGAGGCCTACTGGCGCGACGTCGGCACGATCGATGCCTACTGGGAAGCCAACATCGACCTGACCGACATCACGCCCGAACTCGACATCTACGACCGCGACTGGCCGATCTGGACCTACGCCGAGATCAAGCCGCCGGCGAAGTTCGTGCATGACGAGGAAGGCCGGCGCGGCTCAGCCGTTTCCTCGCTGGTCGCTGGCGACTGCATCATCTCCGGCGCGGCGCTGCGGCGCAGTCTCATCTTCACCGGCGCGCGGGTGAACTCCTTCTCGTCGCTCGACGAGGCGGTGGTTCTGCCCGACTGCCATGTCGGCCGTAACGCGCGGCTGCGGCGCGTGGTGATCGATCGTGGTGTGCATATCCCGGAGGGGCTGGTCGTCGGCGACGATCCCGAACAGGACGCCAAAAACTTCCGTCGTTCTGAGAAGGGCATCTGCCTGATCACGCAGGACATGATCGACGCTTTGGGCTGAGCATGCAGGTACTGGCAGTCGCCTCCGAGATCTTTCCGCTGGTGAAGACCGGCGGGCTTGCCGACGTCGTTGGCGCGCTGCCCGGTGCGCTGGCGCCGGAAGGCATTGCCACGACGACGCTGGTGCCCGGCTACCCGGCGGTTCTCGCCAAGCTCGGCCATACGGCGACGAAAGTGCATACGCTGCCCAGTCTGCAGGGCGGACCGGCCTCGATCGTGCGCGGCAGCGCGGCCGGCCTCGATCTGTTCGCGCTCGACGCGCCGCATCTGTTCGACCGCGTCGGCGGACCCTACGCCGACGCTTCCGGCGCCGACTGGCAGGACAACTGGCGCCGCTACGCCGCGCTCGGCCGCGTGGCGAGCGACATCGCCGGTGGCGCGATCCCCGGCTACCAGCCCGACATTGTGCACGCGCACGATTGGCAGGCGGCCATGGCGCCGACCTACATGCGTTATGGCGGCGCCCCCTTGGTGCCGAGCGTCATCACCGTCCACAACCTTGCCTTCCAGGGCCAGTTCGGCTCGTCGATCTTCGGCGAGCTCGATCTGCCGGCCTTCGCCATGAGCCTCGACGGCGTCGAGTATTACGGCGGCGTCGGCTTCCTCAAGGCGGGGCTGCAGTCGGCCTGGGCCATCACCACGGTCAGCCCGACCTACGCCGAGGAGATTCGCACGGCCGAATTCGGCATGGGGCTGGAAGGGCTCATCAACCGCCGCGCCGATGACCTGACCGGCATCGTCAACGGCATCGACACCGGCATCTGGAACCCCGATACCGATCCCTATCTCGCCGCCACCTTCTCGCCGCGCCGCATGGCCAGGCGCGACATCAATCGCGCCGCCGTCGAGGCCGAGTTTGGCCTCGATCGCTCCGCCGGACCGATCATCGCGGTGATCAGTCGTCTGACCTGGCAGAAGGGGATCGACATCCTCGTCGACGCGTTTGACGCCGTCGTTGCCACCGGCGCGCGCGTGGTCGTGCTCGGCGCCGGCGACCGCACGCTGGAGAGCGGCTTGCAGGCGGGCGCCGGGCGTCATCCCGGTCGTGTCGGCGTGCGCATCGGCTATGACGAGAAGCTGTCGCACGTCATGCAGGCCGGCAGCGACGCCATCCTCATCCCGTCGCGCTTCGAGCCTTGCGGGCTCACCCAGCTCTTCGGACTTCGCTATGGCTGCGTGCCGCTCGTGGCGCGCACCGGCGGTCTCGCCGACACCGTCATCGACGCCAATGAGGCCGCGCTTTCCGCCGGCGTCGCCACCGGCTTCCAGTTCGCGCCCGGCAGCGGCGACGCGATGCTGCGCGCCGTGCAGCGCGCTGTCGCGACCTATGCCGACAACGCCGCGTGGTCGTTGATGCGCCGGCAGGGCATGAAGTCCGACGTGTCCTGGAGCCGCAGCGCCAGGCGCTACGCCGAACTCTACCGCTCCCTCGCCGCACGAAGGCAGCCAGAATGATCCGCGAAGTCGCAACCAGACCGTTCGACGACCAGAAGCCCGGCACGTCCGGCCTGCGCAAGAAGGTGCCGCACTTTCAGCAGCCGCACTATGTCGAGAATTTCGTGCAGTCGGTGTTCGACTGCCTCGATGGCCGCGAGGGCAAGACGCTGGTCGTCGGCGGCGATGGCCGCTACTTCAACCGCGAGGTCATCCAGACGGTGCTCGCCATGGCCGCCGCCAACGGCTTCGGCCGCGTCATCGTCGGGCAGGGTGGCATCCTGTCCACGCCCGCCGCGTCCAACGTCATCCGCAAGAACAAGGCCTTCGGCGGCCTCATCCTGTCGGCCAGCCATAACCCCGGCGGCCCGACCGAGGATTTCGGCATCAAGTACAACATCGGCAATGGTGGCCCGGCCCCGGAAAAGCTGACGGAGGCGATCTTCCAGCGCTCGAAGGTGATCGACCGATTCCTGATCGCCGACATCGGCGCCATCGATATTGATCGCGGGGGCGCGGTCGATGCCGCCGGCATGCGGGTCGAGGTGATCGACCCCGTCGCCGACTACGCCGGGCTGATGCAGGCGCTGTTCGATTTCGACGCCATCCGCGCGCTGTTCAAGTCCGGCTTTCGCATGTCGTTCGATTCCATGCATGCCGTGACCGGCCCGTATGCGAAGGACATTCTGGAGAAGCGGCTTGGCGCACCTGAAGGCACTGTGCGCAACTTCGTGCCGTTGCCGGATTTCGGCGGCCACCATCCCGACCCCAACCTTGTCTACGCCAGGGAGCTGTACGACGAGTTGATGGGCCCGAACGCGCCGGATTTCGGCGCTGCCTCCGATGGCGACGGCGACCGCAATCTCATCATCGGACGCGGCATCTTCATCACCCCGTCGGACTCGCTCGCCATGCTGGCCGCCGACGCGCATCTGGCGCCGGGCTACAAGGCCGGACTCAAGGGCATCGCCCGCTCCATGCCGACCAGTGGCGCCGCCGACCGCGTCGCGGCGAAGCTTGGCATCGGCATGTACGAGACGCCGACCGGCTGGAAATTCTTCGGCAATCTGCTCGACGCCGGCATGGCGACGATCTGTGGCGAGGAAAGTGCGGGCACCGGCTCCGACCACGTGCGCGAGAAGGATGGGCTTTGGGCCGTGCTGCTCTGGCTCAACATCCTCGCGGTGCGCCGGGAAGGTGTCGCCAGCATCGCGACGGCGCATTGGGCCGCCTACGGCCGCAACTACTACTCGCGCCACGACTACGAGGCAGTCGAGACCGCCGCCGCCAACCGCCTGGTGGACGACCTGCGCGCGCGCCTGCCATCGCTCCCCGGCACCAGCGTCGGCGACCTCGAAATCGAGGCGGCCGATGATTTCGCCTATCACGATCCCGTCGATGGCTCGGTCAGCCAGCATCAGGGCATCCGCATCCTCTTCAGGGGTGGCTCGCGCATCGTTTTCCGCCTCTCCGGCACCGGCACCGAAGGCGCCACGCTGCGCGTCTACATCGAGCGCTACGAGCCCGACCCGGCGCGCCATGGCATGGAGACGCAGGCCGCGCTCGCCGACCTCATCACCGCCGCCGACGGCATTGCCGGCATCCGCAAGCACACCGGACGCGCTGCGCCGACCGTGATCACATGAGCCGTTTTCGCGATTGGCTGATCTCCCCCCTTGAGGGGGAGATGCCCGGCAGGGCAGAGGGGGGTGACCCTTCCAGCGAGATGCGGGTTTGCACGTGAACGACCTCGGCGCTCATGTCGTCGACGAGGGCGTGCGCTTTACCGTCCGCTCGTGGACGGCCGAGCGCATCTGGGTTTCGATCTTTGACGATGACGGCGGCCGAGAGACCGACCGCATCGAGCTGGCGCGCTCCGGCGATGGCCTCTTCTCCACGATTGTTCCGGGGCTGACCGCCGGCACCCTTTACGGCCTGCGCGCCGATGGCCGCTACGAGCCGTCTGCCGGCTACTGGTTCGATCCCGCCAAGCTGCTGGTCGACCCATACGCCACACGCATCGACCGGCCGTTCCGGCACGATCCGCGCCTCGCCGAGCCGCGCAGCGCCGGGGTTGACACGGCCGACCTCGTGCCGAAAGCGGTGGTCGAGCCGCCGCTGGCGCCTGTCGCGCCGGCCCCGCCGCTGTTCAGGCCGGGCGGGCTGATCTACGAACTGTCCGTGCGCGGCTTCTCCATGCGACACCCGCAGGTGCCGCTGGCGCGGCGCGGCACGGTTTCGGCACTGGCCGAGCCAGCGATCATCGAGCACCTGCGCAAGCTGCGCGTCGGCGCCGTCGAGCTGATGCCGGTGACGGCATGGATCGACGAGCGGCATCTGCCGCCGCTCGGCCTCTCCAACGCCTGGGGCTACAATCCTGTCGCCTTCAAGGTGCCCGATCCGCGCCTCGCGCCGGGCGGCATCACCGACCTGCGCCGCACCGTCGCCACTTTGCGCAACGCCGGCATCGGCTGCATCCTCGACGTGGTGTTCAACCACACCGGCGAGTCCGACCTGTTGGGCCCGACGCTGTCGCTGCGCGGCCTCGACAATCTCTCGGCCTATCGCCACACGTCCGACACGCACCTCGTCAACGACACCGGCTGCGGCAATGTCATCGACCCCGAGAGCGACCCCATGCAGGCGCTCATCCTCGACACGCTGCGGCACTTCGTGCGCCATGCCGGCGTCGACGGCTTCCGCTTCGACCTGGCCACCATCCTCGGCCGCACCGCTGCCGGCTTCGAGCCGGGCGCGCCGCTGCTCAAGGCGATCCGCACCGACCCCCTGCTCGCCGACCGCGTGCTCATCGCCGAGCCGTGGGACATCGGCGCGGACGGCTACCGCCTTGGCGGCTTCGGCACGCCCTTCCTCGAATGGAACGACCGCTACCGTGACGACGTGCGCCGCTTCTGGCGCGGTGACCGTGGCGCGCTCGGCGCGTTCGCCACGCGTCTCGCCGGTTCGTCCGACGTGTTCGCCGGCAGCCCGCAGACCCGCACCGTCAACTTCATCGCTGCGCATGACGGCATGACGCTCGCCGACCTCACCGCCTACGAGCGCAAGCATAACGAGGCGAATGGCGAAGACAATCGCGACGGTCACTTCGACAATCTGTCGTGGAACAATGGCGTCGAGGGCGAGACCGCCGACGGCGACGTGCTCGCCGCCCGCCGCCGCGATGCGCGCGCTCTGCTCGCCACCCTTTTCGCCTCGCGCGGGACGGTGATGCTCACCGCCGGCGACGAGTTCGGCCGCAGCCAGCGCGGCAACAACAACGCCTATGCGCAGGACAACGAGATCACCTGGCTCGACTGGGAAAACCGCGACCGCGCGCTGGAGACGTGGTGCGCCACGCTCGCCGTTCTGCGCCGCGCGCCGGCCTTCGCGACAACGGATTTTCTCTCGGGTGAAGCCGGCGATGCCGGCCTGCCCGACGTCGAGTGGCTGAGCGAGGCGGGAACGCCCCTCGCCACGCAGGACTGGGAGGACCCCGCGCGGCAACGTCTGGTCATGGCGCTCGCCTACGAACGCAATTCCAGCGCGCGCATTGCGGTCATGATCAATGGCGACCGCCGTGGCACGCTGTTCCGGCTGCCGCAGCGCGAAGGTTTTGTCTGGGAGCCGCTGCTCTTCCCCGACGACGACATCCGCCGCGCCGAAGAAAGCGGCTTCATTCTGCCCGGCCGTTCGGTAGCCTTTGCCAGCGAGACCAGAACCAGAGACGACGATTCCGGCCCATGACGAACAACACCGAATGGTGGCGCGGCTGCACCATCTATCAGGTCTATCCGCGCTCCTTCCAGGACACCACCGGCGATGGCGTCGGGGACCTGCCCGGCGTGACGCGCCGGCTCCGCCACATCGCCTCGCTTGGCGTCGACGCGGTCTGGCTCTCGCCCTTCTTCAAGTCGCCGCAGGCCGACATGGGCTACGACGTGTCGGACTACCGCGCCGTCGATCCGATGTTCGGCACGCTCGCCGATTTCGACGCGCTCATTGCCGAAGCGCATGGGCTCGGCCTCAGGATCATCATCGACCAGGTGCTGTCGCACACCT
>JBFXFO010000085.1:0-16744 GCA_050178915.1 Rhizobiaceae bacterium
CACAGATCGCAGGCGTCGGCGGCCCGACCTCGCTGCTCACGACGCTGCGCTCGAAGATCGGCATCGACGATCTCGATGTCACCACGGATGCGACAACCGGCGACGCCGCCGTGTCGGCGGGCAAGTACCTCAACGACAACACCTACGTGACGATCCAGAAAGGCGAGAAGGCCGGTTCGGGCAAGGCAACGATCAACCTCGACGTGGGGCGCGGCGTGAAGCTGCGCGGCGAGGCAGCCGAGGACGGCAAGGCGAAGGGCGGCATCTTCTACGAAAAGGAATACTGATCCGGAGGGATCGGCGACGCTGGTCCATCCGCGCAATGCCGGTGGCGCTGTCGCCTTCGCGATGCTTCAGCAACATTGCATGTTGCAGCACAATCGCAAAATCGTTGGCGTGATACCAATTTTGCGCCAAGATTGTCGCATTCGCGCGAACTGCTCTCCGCACAAAATTGCACATTTCCGCAAGGGAACGATGTCCGGCCGCTTTGACAAGCCTGTCCGGATACGGAATTCTAACAGGCGGAAAGCCAATAAACGGGAGTTGAGGATGTTCTACAAGAGCAACGGTGACCGCGTCCCGGCACACATCGAAAAGATGGCCGAGGCGGCGAAGGGCGGAAGCGAGATCGATCGTCGCGAGTTCCTTGCCATGGCGAGCGTGTTCGGCGCTTCGACCGCGATGGCCTACGGCATGCTGGGCCTCGCTGCCCCGACCCCGGCGATGGCGCAGGAGCCCAAGAAGGGCGGCGTGATCAAGGTCGCGATGTCGATCAAGGACCCGAAGGATCCGCGCAAGGCGGACTGGTCGGAGATTTCCAATGCGCAGCGCCAGTCGCTCGAGCCGCTGGTCAAGTACACGAAGGACTACACCTTCGAGGGCTACCTGATCGAGAAGTGGGAAGTGAACGACGAGGCGACCGAGTACACGCTGCATATCCGTCCGGGCGTGACCTGGACGAATGGCGACAAGTTCGACGCCACCGACGTGATCTTCAACTTCACCCGCTGGGCCGACAAGTCGGCAGAAGGCAATTCGATGCCCGGCCGTCTGGGCACGCTGGTCGACGAGGCTTCCGGCAAGCTGCGTGAGGGTGCCATCGAGAAGGTCGATGACATGACCGTCAAGCTGAAGCTGACGAAGCCCGACATCGCCCTCATCCCGCAGCTCTGCGATTACCCGGCGCTGGTCGTGCACCGCTCGTTCGACGAGACGGGCGCCAACTTCGCCACGAGCCCGATCGGCACCGGTCCGTTCGAGCTGGTGTCGTACGACGTCGGCCAGAAGGTGGTCTACAAGCGCCGTGAGAACGGCACCTGGTGGAACGGCGACGTCTATCTCGATGGCGTCGAGTTCATCGACTACGGCACCGACCCGGCAGCGCTCGTCGCCGCCTTCGAGTCGGGCGAGGTCCACGCCAACCACGAGACGACCGCCGACTACGTGTCGATCCTCGAGGGCGTCGGCGCCAAGGCCAACGAGGCGATCACCTCGGCGACGGTCTGCACCCGCATGAACGTCAACAACAAGCCGTATGACGACCAGAAGGTGCGTCAGGCGATCTGCCTCGGCGTCGACAACGCCGTCGTGCTGCAGCTCGGTTATGGCAATGCCGGCACGGTGGCCGAGAACCACCACGTGTGCCCGATCCATCCCGAGTATGTCGAGCTGCCGAAGATCGCGCGCGACGCGGCCAAGGCCAAGGCGATGCTGGACGAAGCCGGCCAGGGCGACTTCGAGCACGAGCTGATCACGGTCGACGAGGACTATCACAAGAACACCGGCGACGCCGTTGCCGCGCAGCTGCGCGACGCCGGCATCAAGGTGAAGCGCACGGTGCTGCCGGGCTCGACGTTCTGGAACGACTGGACGAAGTATCCCTTCTCCCAGACCAACTGGAACATGCGCCCGCTCGGCATTCAGGTGATCGCGATCGCCTACCGTTCCGGCGAGGCCTGGAACGAGACCGCCTATGCCAATCCCGAGTTCGACGCCAAGGTGAACGAGGCGCTGGGCATCGCGGACGCGGAGAAGCGCAAGGTCGTGATGAAGGACATCGAGACCATCCTGCAGTCCTCGGGCATCATGATCCAGCCGTACTGGCGCAAGCTGTACAACAACTCGGTCGCAGCCGTGATGAACTTCGGCATGCATCCGACCTACGAGCACGACTTCGGCAAAGTCTGGCTCGACGCTTGATCTTTCTCAAAGGTGAAAGGAAGGGGCTCAACCGGCCCCTTCCTCACTTGGAGGGTCGATATCGCTGACCCCAACCCTTAAAGGCAGGGGGCGAAGATGCTTGTTTTCATTTTCCGGCGGCTTGGCACCATGGTCCTCACCATGTTGTGCCTCACCATGGTGGTCTTCGCGCTCGTCAATCTCGAGCCGAACCTGCGCAAGCTCTCGATCAGCCAGCTCGACATGCGTTCGTCGGACGCGGACATCGAGAAGTGGCTGCAGAAGAACGGCTATCGCGACAATTTCTTCGTGCGCTACGGCCGCTGGCTCGGCGTCGTGCCGAAAGAGCCGTACACCGATCCCGACACCGGCAAGATCACGCCCCGCTTCGCCTACTGCAACGAACCGGCCGAGGCCTATTACGGCGGCGTTCTGCAGGGCGATTTCGGCTGCTCCACCAAGTTCAAGACAACAGTCGAGAGCAAGCTTTTCCCGGCCCTCGCCGCCACCGGCCTGCTGATGTTCTGGGTGATGGTGACCATGGTCCCCATCGCGTTGTTCATCGGCGTTCTCGCAGGCATGCGGGAGGGATCGCGAACAGACCGAACACTGTCCGTCGCGTCGATCGCCACCACCGCCACGCCTGAATACGTTTCGGGCGTCATCTTCACCGTCATCTTCGCGTCGGCGCTTGGGTGGCTGAATGGTTCGGCTGCGTCGGCCACCGGCGAAGGCGGCATCACCTTCTACAATTTCACGCTGCCGGTGATGACCATGGCCATCTACGGCATCGGCTACATCGCCCGCATGACGCGCGCGTCGATGGTCGAGGTGATGACGCAGCAATACATCCGTACGGCGCGGCTGAAGGGGCTGTCGTTCCGCAGCGTGGTCATGAAGCACGCGCTGCGAAATGCGCTGATCGCGCCATTCACGGTCATCATGCTGCAGTTCCCGTGGCTGCTGACCGGCGTCGTCATCGTGGAGACGATGTTCCGCTACCAGGGCTTCGGCTACACGCTGGTCGAAGCCGCCGGCAACAACGACATCGACCTGTTGCTTGGCTGCTCGCTCGTGTCCGTCTTCGTCGTGCTGATCACGCAGCTGATCTCCGACATCGGGTACGCCTATCTCAATCCGCGCATCCGCGTGCAGTAGCCAGAGAGCCAGGGGGCGGGGATGGAAGTCGAAAGCATCGGAACGGTCCAGATCATCCTTGGCGTCATCGCCCGGTTCTGGCCGGTGTGGATCGCGCTGGCGGTGGTGCTGGTGCCGAGCTTCATGTTCAAGCGGCGGCTTGGCCTGTATGGCCAGCTGTTCGACAACAATGTCGGCATTGCCGGCGTGGTGATCTGCCTGTTCTGGCTGTTCACGGCGATCTTCTCGGCGACGATCGCGCCGTTCGATCCGCTGGTGCAGATCCCGATCATGAAGGACCAGTTGCCGGGCGCGATCGAGCCGAAGTCGGGCATCGCCTACTTCTTCGGCGCCGACAAGCTCGCCCGCGATGTGTTCAGCCGCATGGTCTACGGCAGCCAGATCGTGCTGATCATCGCGCCTGCGGCGACCGGATTCGCGATCATGGTTGGCACGACGCTTGGGCTGCCGGCAGGCTATTACGGCGGCCGGATCGACGCGTTCCTCTCATTCCTCGCCAATCTGGTGCTCGCCTTCCCGGTCATCCTGCTGTTCTACCTGCTGGTGACGCCGGGCATCATGGACACGCCGATCCCCTACGGCCTCGCCGGCCTGTTCTTCCTGTTTCCGATCATCTTCTTCGTCGTGCTGTTCTACACGCGCTTCAAGACGCGGCCGGACAAGCTGCTCATCTCGATCGGGCTCACCGTTGTCATCGGCGGCTGGATCTATGCCGGACTCGTCTTCAACGCCGACCCGCTCGGCATCGTCGCGATCGACCCCAACCAGCTGAACATCTTCGTGGCCGTGGTCTTCGCGTCGAGTCCCGGCGTGTTCCGCATCGTCCGCGGCCTGACCATGGACATCAAGACGCGCGACTACGTGGCGGCGGCGCAGACGCGCGGCGAAAGCCCCTGGTACATCATGCTCTGGGAGGTGCTGCCCAACGCGCGCGGCCCGCTGATCGTCGATGCCTGCCTGCGCATCGGCTACACCACGATCCTGCTCGGCACATTGGGCTATTTCGGCCTCGGCCTGGCGCCGGAGAGCCCCGACTGGGGCACGGCGATCAAGGACGCGAGCCGCTTGCTGCGCTCCTTCATCCACCCGGCGCTGCCGCCGACCATCGCACTCATGTCCTTCGTGCTCGGGCTCAACCTCCTGGCTGATGCGCTGCGCGAAGAGTCACTCAAGGACTGACGGGAGAAGGTGATGAACGAAGCTGTGAAAGCCACGGACACCGCCGAAGCCACCCCGATCCTCGACATCGAGAATCTGTCGATCTCGTTCTTCACCAAGCGGGGAGAGATCCCGGCGGTGATGGACTTCTCCGCCACGGTCATGCCCGGCGAGGCGATGGGCATCGTCGGCGAGTCGGGTTGCGGAAAGTCCACGGTGTCGCTCGGCGTCATGCGCGACATGGGCAACCGCGGCAAGATCGTCGGCGGCACGATCCGCTTCAAGGGCCGCGACATGGGGGAGATGTCGCACGAAGAGCTCCGCTCTCTGCGCGGCAACCAGATCGCCATGATCTATCAGGAACCGATGGCCAGCCTGAATCCGGCGATGAAGATCGGGCAGCAGCTGATGGAAGTGCCGATCCTGCACGACAAGGTGTCGAAGGAAGAGGCCTACAAGCGCGCGGTCGAGATGGTTCGCGCCGTTCGCCTGCCAGACCCGGAGCGCATGATGCGCTCCTTCCCGCACCAGCTTTCCGGCGGCCAGCAGCAGCGCATCGTCATCGCCATGGCGCTGCTCTCCAAGCCGGCGCTGCTGCTGCTCGACGAGCCGACGACGGCGCTCGACGTGACCGTCGAAGCCGGCATTGTCGAACTGGTGAAGGGCCTCGGCGAAAAGTTCGGCACGTCGATGATCTTCGTGTCGCACAATCTCGGCCTGATCCTCGAAACCTGCGACCGCATCACCGTCATGTATTCGGGCGAGGCGGTGGAGACCGGTTCGGTCAAGGACGTGTTCGACCGCATGCGGCACCCGTACACGCAGGGTCTGTTCCGATCGATCCCGTTGCCCGGCGCCGACAAGAACTCGCGCCCGCTGATCGCCATCCCCGGGCAGCTGCCGCTGCCGCACGAGCGCCCGAAAGGCTGCAATTTCGGCCCGCGCTGCCAGCATTTCGTGAAGGGCCGGTGCGACGCCGACGAGATTCCGATGATCCCGGTCGAAGGGCACCAAAATCACTTCAGCCGCTGCATCCGCTTCAACGAGATCGACTGGAATGCGCTGCCGCCGGGCGCGGTGAAGAGCCAGGAACCGGTGAAGCCGGGCGCACCCGTGCTCAAGATCGACGACCTCAAGAAGTACTACAAGGTCGGCGGCAACGAGGTGTTTGGTGGCCGTGAAGGCCGCGTCGTCAAGGCCAACGAGGCGATCAGCTTCGAGGCGCGCGAAAGCGAGACGGTCGCCATCGTCGGCGAATCCGGCTGCGGGAAGTCGACGCTCGCCAAGGTGCTGCTCGGCCTTGAAACCGCCAGCTCCGGTACGGTGACGCTGGGCAACAACCAGATCCAGTCGACCGGCATCGAGAAGCGCGATGTCGATACCATCTCGTCGATCCAGATGGTGTTCCAGAACCCGTTCGACACGCTCAACCCGAGCCATTCGGTAGGCTCGCAAATCATCCGCACGCTGGAGAAATTCGGCATCGGCAAGAACACGGCCGAGCGGCGCGAGCGCATGTTGCAACTGCTCGATCTGGTGAAGCTGCCGCGTGCCTTTGCGCAGCGCATGCCGCGCCAGCTCTCGGGTGGCCAGAAGCAGCGCATTGGCGTGGCGCGCGCCTTTGCCGGACAGGCGAAGGTGGTGGTGGCGGACGAGCCGGTGTCGGCGCTCGACGTGTCGGTGCAGGCCGCCGTCACCGAACTGCTGATGGACATCCAGCGCAAGAACAAGACGACGATGCTGTTCATCAGCCACGACCTGTCGGTGGTGCGCTACATCGCCGACCGCGTGGTGGTCATGTATCTCGGCCACATCGTTGAGCAGGGGACGACCGACCAGATCTTTGCGCCGCCCTATCACCCCTACACCGAGGCGCTGCTGTCAGCGATCCCGATCGCCGACACGTCGGTGGTGAAGAAGCACATCGTGCTGGAAGGCGACATACCGTCGGCAATGAATCCGCCGCCCGGCTGTCCGTTCCAGACGCGCTGCCGCTACAAGCACCTCGTGCCGGACGGCAGATGCGAAAAGGAACTGCCTCCGATGCGTCAGCTCGGCGACGGCCACATGAGCCTGTGCTGGCTCGGCGAGGACGTGCTGGCGCAGATGGAGCCGGTGATCCGCTTCGATCCGTCGGCAAAGCTGAAGGACGATATCGAGGCGGACGGCACGCCTCCGGGCGAAGGTCCCGGCTTCGTCGGTGTCCCGCCGCAGCGTCCGCGCGGCAAGCTTGCCTCGGCGGCGGCGGGTTATGCTGCCGATGGCGAGGAGGGCCGCGAGGCGCGCGCACGCCAGCGCCGCGAGGACCGCTCGGAAGATCGCTCCGAGACCGGCGCGCGCGATCTCGGCGATGCACCCCGCCAGGTCGGGTGGGGAAGCCAGTCCGACGATCCCGATGCGCCATCGGCGTTCTCGCACAAGGAACCGGACGACAAGAAGCGCCACTGACGCGTCGGGTCGCAACTGATACTGTCGCCCGATGGCAGTGGAATCGCAGCGCATAGCAGTCATCGTGGAGCGGGAAGGCCTGGGCGACGCTCTGCTCAAGCTGCCAATGCTGCGTGCCATCCGGCGTGCGCGTCCGGACGCCGAGATCTGGTGGCTGGCAAGCAACCAGACCGCCATGGCGGACGTGCTGCGCCCGTACACCGAGCAGAGCGTCGCGCATGTGTTGCCCGACCTGCATCTGTCCGGCCCGCTGCGCGCCACCATTGCGCGCATGCGGCAGTTGCCGCGCTTTCACACCGTCTTCGATACCCGTACGCGTGTGGCCGACGTTTTCGTCAGCCGCTTCGCGCTGCGGCCACGCGAATTCTACGCCTGCCTGCCCGGCTTCCTTCTCTCGACGCGCCGCCCGCCAGGCATGCGCGAGCGTCCGCACGGCATCGGTGCGAGGGCCATGGCGCTCGCCTCTGCCGCCATCGGTGCTGCCGCGGATGGAAGTGGCGGCTTGCCGGTCGCGCAGGCGGAAAGCGAGGCCGCGGCACGCGATCTGCCCGTCGGGCCAAGCTATGTCGGGCTGGCGCCCGGCAGCCGCGAGGCCAAGAAGAACTGGCCGCTGGAACGCTTCGTCGCGGTTGCCCGCGCCATGGCGAGCGCCGGCCACGTGCCGGTGTTCATCATCGGCCCGTTCGAGCAGCCGTGGCTTCCGCAACTGCGGGAAGCGGTTCCGCAGGCGCTTTTCCCCACCATCGACCCGATCGGCCGCGCCCTGGCGGTGCTGTCGCGCATGACCGCCGTGCTCGCCAATGACAGCGGCATGGGCCACATGACCGCCGCGCTTGGCGTGCCGCTTGTCAGCCTGTTTGGACCGACCGACGCCGAACGCTGGCGTCCTGTCGGCGGTCCGGTGCATGTGATCCGGGCGCAGGAGTTCGGTGGAACGACGATGGACGCGATACCGGACGGGCCGGTGATCGCGGCTCTGCGCGATGTGGCAGAGAAGGCCATGTCGAAAGATCGACGCAATGCGTCGCCGGATTGACAGTCGTCGGATAAAACTGACGCCTGGGCGACAATCTCGTCTGGAGATGACGGATTTCTGACAGGGCCTTGCTGCGTCCCATCTATTGATGCGGGCATGAACGTCGAGCGGAAGAGACGCAGCCAGGATCGCGGTCACGCCCGTGGCGGGAATGCAATCCCGCAACTCGCCCAGCGCAGCGTGCGCAATCCCTATCCGCCCATGGCGCTGCTCTCCGAAGAGAAGCTGGAGGCGATTCACGACGCCTCCATGCATATTCTGGAGAATTTCGGCATCGAGGTGATGAGCGCGCGTGCGCTCGACCTGTTCGGGAAGGCCGGCGCGACGGTCGACCGCGCGACGCAGACGGTGCGGCTCGACCGCGGGCTGGTGGCGGAGGCGCTGAAGAGCGCGCCTTCAGCCTACACGCTGACGCCGCGCAATCCCGAACGTGCCGTGCATCTGGGCGGCGACACCATCAACTTCACGCTGGTCGCCGGTCCTCCCAACGTCCACGACTTCGAGCGCGGCCGGCGCGCCGGCAATCATCGCGATTATTGCGACCTCGTGCGGCTGGCGCAGCACTTCAACTGCATCACCATGCTCGGCAATCAGGTCTGCGCGCCGGTCGAGCTGCCGGCCAATTCCCGTCATCTCGACACTTACCTCGCCAATCTGACCCTGACCGACAAGTCATTCCACGTCTCCGCGATCGGCCGGGGCCGGGCGCTGGACGGCGTCCACATGATGGCGATCGCCAAGGGCAAGACGCTCGACCAGATGCGCGACGATCCGGCGGTGACCACCATCATCTCGGTCAACTCGCCGCGCCGCTTCGACGACGCCATGGCAGACGGGCTGATCGCCATGGCCGAGCACGGCCAGTCCACCTGCATCACGCCGTTTACGCTGATGGGCGCGATGAGCCCGGTGACGCTGGCCGGCGCGCTGGCGCAGCAGAATGCGGAGGCGCTGTTCGGGGTGACGCTGACGCAGCTGGTGCGGCCGGGCGCGCCGGTCCTCTACGGCGCCTTCACATCGAACGTCGACATGCGTTCCGGGGCTCCCGCCTTCGGCACGCCGGAGAACAGCAAGGCCAATGTCGCCTCGGGGCAGCTGGCCCGGCGTTACGAGCTCCCTTACCGCACCACGCCGGGCTCGGCCTCCAACGCTGCCGACGCGCAAGGCGCCTACGAAACGATGATGGCGCTGTGGGGCGCCGTGCTCGGCCACGGTAATCTCGTCTACCACGCTGCCGGCTGGCAGGAGGGCGGGCTCACCGCCTCCTTCGAGAAGTTGGTGCTCGATGTCGAGATGATCCAGCACATGATCGAGTTCCTGCGGCCGATCGAGGTGAACGAGGGCGAACTGGCGCTCGACGCGCTTGGCCGCGTGCCGACCGGCGGGCATTTCTTCGGCGAGCCGCACACGCTGGAGCGCTACTCGACCGCGTTCTACCAGCCGATGCTGTCGAACTGGCAGAACTACGAGGCGTGGGAGGAAGCCGGCGGGCTCGACGCGACGCAGCGCGCCACCCGTCTTTGGAAGAAGGCGCTCGAGGAATACCAGCAGCCGCCCATGGATCCGGCCCTTCGCGACGCGCTGGACGCCTATGTCGCGAGGCGCCGCGAGGAGATCGGAGCGGGCGAGCCATGAGCGAACTGGCCGCACCGCCTCATCAACTGAATCAACCGCCTGCCGTGCTGATTCGTGCATTTCTTCCAACCCGTTGAACCGTTGAGATTTTTGATGAAATCACATGCGCAGGTCGTGGTTATCGGCGGAGGCGTTGTCGGCTGCTCGGTGCTCTACCATCTGGCCCGCTCGGGCTGGACCGATGTGGTGCTGCTCGAACGCGACGAGCTGACGTCGGGCTCGACCTGGCACGCCGCCGGCGGCATGCACACGATCAACGGCGACCCCAACGTCGCCAAGCTGCAGAAGTACACGATCGAGCTCTACAAGGAGATCGAGGAACTCTCCGGACAGGCGACCGGCGTGCACATCACCGGCGGCGTGCTGCTCGCCGCCACCGAGGCGCGCATGGACTGGCTGCGCGGCGTCGTCGCCAAGGGCCGCTATCTCGGCCTCGACCTCGAAGAGATTTCGGTTGAGGAAGCGCACCGGCTGATGCCGTTGCTCGACCCCAGGCAGTTTGTCGGCGCGGTGCGCAATTCCGAGGACGGCCATCTCGACCCGTCCGGCGTCACCCATGCCTACGCCAAGGCCGCGCGAAAACTGGGAGCGGAAGTCGAGCGGTTCAACAAGGTCGAGGACATCGTTCGCCGCGCAGACGGAAAGTGGCGCGTCATCACCAACAAGGGCGAAGTGGCAGCCGACCACGTCGTCAACGCGGGCGGCCTGTGGGCGCGCGAGGTCGGCCGTATGGTCGGGCTGGAACTGCCGATCCTCGCCATGGAGCACATGTATCTGATCACCGACGACATGCCCGAGGTCGCGGAGGTCAACCGCTCGACCGGCAAGGAAGTAATCCATGCGGTGGATTTCGACGGCGAGCTATACCTTCGCCAGGAGCGTGGCGGCATGCTCATGGGTACCTATGAGAAGGCCAA
Organism: Rhizobiaceae bacterium; assembly: GCA_050178915.1. Taxonomy (GTDB): domain Bacteria; phylum Pseudomonadota; class Alphaproteobacteria; order Rhizobiales; family Rhizobiaceae; genus JBFXAF01. Next base: position 10,534 of record JBFXFO010000085.1, read on the forward strand.
CAAGCCCTGGTCGGAGCACACGACGCCGTGGAACTTCGGACATGAGCTGCTGGAACCCGACATCGAGCGCATCGCGCCGTCGCTGGAGGTTGGCTTTCGCCATTTCCCGGCGTTCCAGAACACCGGCATCCGGAAGATCATCAACGGCCCCTTCACCTTCGCGCCGGACGGCAACCCGCTGGTCGGGCCGGTGCGCGGCCTGCCCGGCTTCTGGGTGGCCTGCGGGGTGATGGCCGGCTTCAGCCAGGGCGGTGGCGTCGGGCTGGCGCTGTCCAACTGGATGATCCACGGCGATCCGGGTTTCGACATCTGGGCGATGGACGTGGCGCGCTATGGCGACTGGGCCTCGATGGCCTACACCAATGCCAAGGTGCGCGAGAACTACTCGCGCCGCTTCTCGATCCGCTTCCCGAATGAGGAACTGCCGGCCGGGCGCCCGCTGAAGACCACGCCGGTCTACGACCTGCTCGCCGCGAAGGGAGCGCAGTTCGGCGTGGCCTACGGGCTGGAGGTGCCGCTGTGGTATGCACCGGCTGGCGTGAAGGACGAGTTCTCGTGGCGCCGCTCCAGCGACTTCGCGTATGTCGCGGAAGAGGTCAGCAGCGTGCGGCAGCGCGTCGGTCTGATGGAGATTTCCAGCTTCGCCAAATACCGCGTCACGGGCGAGGGGGCTTCGGCCTGGCTCGACCGCATCCTCGCAGCCAAGCTGCCGGGAGAGGGCCGTATGACGCTGGCGCCGATGCTGAAGGAAGACGGCCGGCTGATCGGCGACTTCACGCTGGCCAATCTGGGCCCCGATCTCACTGGAAGCACCGAGTGGTTCATCGCCGGCTCCGGCGTTGCCGAGCAATACCACATGCGCTGGTTTGAGCAGCATCTGCCTGGCGACGGTTCGGTGCGTATCGAGACGCTCGGGCTGGGTCGCGTCGGCCTCTCCATCGCCGGACCGAATGCCCGGAAACTGCTGCAGAAGGTGACGCGTGCCGACGTTTCCAGTCCCGCTTTCCCGTTCATGGCGATTGCAAGGATGGACATCGGCATGGCGCCCTGCCTCGTCGGGCGTGTCAGCTATACGGGCGATCTCGGCTACGAGATCTGGATGGCGCCGGAGTACCAGCGTCACGTCTTCGAGACCCTGATGCAGGCGGGCGCCGAGTTCGGCCTCGGCCTGTTCGGTTCGCGCGCGCTCAACGCGCTGCGGCTGGAGAAAAACTATGGCTCGTGGGCGCGCGAATACCGGCCGATCTACGGCGCGCTGGAAGCCGGGCTCGATCGCTTCGTCGCCTATGGAAAGTCAGCCGACTTCATCGGCAAGGCCGCGGCGAATGCCGAGCGCAAGGAGGGCGGCAGGTACAGGATGCGCGCCTTCGTGATGGACGCTGCAGATGCCGATGTCATCGGCGACGAGGCGATCTGGTGCGACGGCGCCGTACGCGGCTGGGTGACATCGGGAGGATATGCCCACAACGCCCGCCAGTCGGTTGCCATCGGCTACATCCCGAAAGAGTTCGCCGACCGCACGGACGGGTTCCAGATAGAATTGCTCGGCAAGCGCCATCAGGCGCGCGTCCAGCACGCACCGCTGTTCGACGCCAATCTGGAGCGCATGCGGGGGTAGAACTGGAATCGTGGCTTTGTACATGCTATCTCTGGCCATGTACAAAGCCGAGAACGCTATGGCACTCCACATACAGGATCCTGAGGCAGACCGTGTCCTCAGGGACTTCGCGCAGCGCAGGAATGTTGGGCTGACGGCGGCTATCAAGCTCGCCGTCAGTGAGGCCGATCAATTTAGGGACGAACGGTCTCGCAGTCTTTCGGAACGGCTTGAGCCGATTTGGGCCAAGGTTCGCGCGGCCAAGAGCGGCAAACCTTTCGACTGGCAGGAAGATAAGCGCTTCATGGATGAGATGTGGGGGGAAGAGCCCTGATCATCGAAACCTCCGCGCTCGTCGCAATCCTGCTTGAGGAACCCGAGGCGCCGCAGCTGCTCACTGCCATCGAGACCACGGATCAGTGCTTGACCACCGTCGTCAACGCATTCGAGGCCACGTTGTCGGTGGGCCGCGCGCTCGGCAATCGAGAGCTTGCCGGCGAGCTCGTTCCCGCGATGCTGAGAAAGTCAGGCATTGCCATGATCGGAATCGATCCGACCCTGTACGATGACCTCTTGGACGTCTATTCGCGCTACGGGAGAGGGGTTGGGCACCCAGCACAACTCAACTTTGGAGATTGCTTCTCATACGCCATCGCCAAGCGCGAAAAGATGCCCCTGCTCTTCAAGGGAGAGGATTTCTCCAAGACCGACATCGAGTCGGCGATCTGAGCGATACGGATGAAAAAGCCTCTGACGCTTTCGCGCGCGAAGACCGCGGCGCTGTTCATCGACCTCCAGGAAGAGCACCGCCACGATCCGCGCTATCTGGTCGAAGGCTACGACCGGGTTCTCACCAATGTCGGGAAGCTGCAGGCGGAGTCGCGCGGCAATGATGTGCCGGTGCTGCATTGCGCCTATGTCGTCGACACCGCGACCATGCGGCCGTTCCATCCGGTAAACCCGGACGGCACGTCCGCCTTCAGCGACAAGTCGGACCCGCTGACGGATGTGTGCCCGGAGGTTGCGCCACAGGGCGACGAACTGCTGCTGATCAAGGGCGAGGCGAGCGCCTTCGGCGACGGCCGGCTCGCGCCACTTCTGCGCGGGCAGGGGATCGAGTGGCTGATCGTGGCAGGGGTGTGGACCGAGGCCTGCGTCGACGCCACCGTCAAGCATGCCGTCACGCAGGGCTTCCACGTGCTGCTGGTCAAGGATGCCTGCGGTAGTGGCACCGACGCGATGCACCGCACTGGCATCCTCAATCTTGCCAGCCGGCTCTATGGCGGCGCGGTCGTCGATACGGCCGGCGCGCTGCGCCTGATCGCCGGCGAGACCGTGGATGCCTGGCAGGTCGAAGGCTCGGTGCCGGTCAAATACCGCTTCGACAATGCGTCGGAATTTTACGACGCCCTCTGACGCCTACGCCGCCTTCTTCGCCGCCGATGGCGGCCGCATCTCGTCCGCGCGCGGCGCGCGCCAGCCAAGTCGACGGCGCAACTTTTTCACTGCTTTCAGCGAGGCGGCAACGTTGGCATAGACATGGTGGCGAGGGGAATCGACGTAGTTGACCGCACCCGCCACCGAATAGGCGCCCGATCGGGCGATCCGCTCGAACTCGGCGGCTTTTGCGCTTCCTGCCTTGCGCTCTGCCAGATAGGCCGCGATGACATCGGAGAACTCGTCGTAGATCGGATTGACGCTGCCGTTCACCTCGACGAAGCCGATGGCGCCGAAGGTCGGGTCGCGGCGCGACAGCGAACGCAGGAAGAGGTCGGACTCGACGCCGTTCGATGCGATGAGCCCGGGATCGACGAACGGAACCTTGTGAATGTAGCCGGTCGCCGCGACGATCAGGTCGACGCTCTCGCGGCTGCCATCCTTGAACACGACCTCATTGCCGTCGAACCGCTCGACGTCGGGCTTCGGCACCAGGTCGCCATGCGCCATTGCCTGCAGCGCCGAGCTGTTGACGATCGGATGGCTGGACAGCGGCAGGTGGTCGGGCTTCTTCAGCCCGTAGCGCGTCACGTCGCCGTTCAGCAGCCTGAGCAGCAGCGCGAACGTCCACTGCTGGAACCGCATCGGCATCATCGCGCCGGCTTTGGCGAAGACGTCCGCCGGTTTGCCGAAGACGTGCTTCGGGATGAAGTGGTAGCCGCGCCTGAGCGAAATCAGAGTGCGCTCGCTTGTGCGCGCCGCGTCGCTGGCGATGTCCACGCCGGAATTGCCGGCGCCGATCACCAGCACGCGCTTGCCGCGGAAGATTTCCGGCGAGCGATAGGTGGAGGAGTGGATGATCTCGCCGGCAAAGCTGCCAGGATATGATGGCATGCGCGGATGCCAGGCGAGCCCGGTTGCAGCGATGAGGGCGTCGTACCGGTGCTGGCTGCCGTCGCCGAGCGTCACCGTCCAGCGCTCGCCCTGCTTTTCGGCGCGGGATACCTCGGTGCCAAACGCGATATGCGGCTTCAGATCGTAAGCGTCCGCGAAGGAGCGCAGGTAGGCAAGGATCTGCCGGTGGCTCGGATAGTCGGGGTAGCTTTCAGGCATCGGGAAGCCGATGAAGCCGGACTGGGTGCGCGACGAGATCATGTGGGCGCTGTCGTACATCGGGCTGCCCGGGTTCTGCTGATCCCAGATGCCGCCAACATTGGCGTGGCGCTCGAAATGGTCGTAGGCGATGCCGCGCCGTTGCAAGGCACGCGCCATTGACAGGCCGCCGGCTCCCGCCCCGATCAGGCAAACACGAAAATCCGCCATGCCCGTTCCCCGCTCGACCGCGGCCAGAGTATCCGCGCCGGCGGCTTTGTCGAGCACGCGCGCAGCCTTCCTTCCGCAGACGTAAATATGATACAAATTGTCAACTTATTGAGTAGCGAAATCAATGGCTTGGGGAAAATTTGACCGATTGATAAAAAATTTCGATGTGCTAGCCTTTCCATCAAAAGCAAGAATGGGGATCAGGTTTGATGGCCGAAGGTCAGCTCAAGGACGGGATCGCCGGAGGCCGGCTTTCTCCCGCTGAATACGCCGACAATTTCTCGGATCTGCATCCGCCGCTCGACCATCACGAGGCGCTGGTCGAGTCCGACCGTTGCTACTTCTGCTACGACGCACCCTGCATGCAGGCATGCCCGACCTCGATCGATATTCCGCTCTTCATCCGCCAGATAGCGACCGGCAATCCGATCGGGTCCGCCAAGACCATCTTCGACCAGAACATCCTCGGCGGCATGTGCGCGCGCGTCTGCCCGACCGAAACGCTGTGCGAGGAAGTCTGCGTGCGCGAGACCGCGGAGGGCAAGCCGGTGCAGATCGGCCGCCTGCAGCGTTACGCCACCGACGTGGCGATGCAGCAGCAGAAGCAGTTTTATCGCCGTGCGCCGTCGACAGGCCGCAAGGTCGCGGTCGTCGGCGCCGGCCCGGCCGGGCTTGCGGCAGCGCACCGCCTCGCGCGCCATGGCCATGACGTCACCATCTTTGAGGCGAAGGCCAAGGCGGGCGGCCTCAACGAATACGGCATCGCCGCCTACAAGAGCGTCGACGATTTCGCGCAGGCCGAGGTGGATTACGTCACCGCCATCGGGGGCATCACCATCGAGCACGGCCGCGCGCTCGGACGCGACGTGCACCTGTCCGACCTGGTCTCGATGTACGACGCGGTGTTCCTCGGCATGGGGCTCGGCGGTGTCAACGCGCTGCGCGCCGAGGGCGAGGATGCTGACGGCGTGGCCGACGCGGTCGCCTTCATCGCAGAACTGAGGCAGGCGAGCGACCTCGCCATCCTGCCGGTCGGCCGTCGCGTCGTCGTTATCGGCGGCGGCATGACGGCCATCGACGTGGCCATCCAGTCGAAGCTGCTCGGAGCGGAGGAGGTGACCATCGCGTATCGCCGCGGCAAGGAGCACATGAACGCCTCGGAATACGAGCAGGACCTTGCGGCCCAGCATGGCGTCACCATCCGCCACTGGCTGCAGCCGGCGAAGGTCATCGCCCAGTCGGGCAAGGTGGCTGGCATCGAACTCGAATACACCGCCATGCGAGACGGCAAGCTGACCGGTCTCGGGCAGACCGTCACGCTCGCCGCCGACCAGGTGTTCAAGGCCATCGGCCAGACGCTGGTGACGAACGCACTGAACGGGTCCGGCCCTCGAATTGCCATGAAGAACGGCCGCATTGAAGTCGACGCCGAAGGCCGGACTTCGATGCCCAAGGTCTGGGCCGGCGGCGACTGCATCCTCGGCGGCGACGATCTGACCGTCTCCGCCGTCGCGCAGGGCCGCGACGCGGCCGAGAGCATTCACCGGGCACTCGGGGGATGACCATGACAAATCTTGGACGGAGCACCGCTGCGCCTCTTTCGGCTTCGAGGTCGAGTTTCGGTTTTCGTGCGGCCGGGTTGCTCTCGGCGCTGACCGTGACGGTGGGACTTGCGACCCCGGCCCACGCCGTGCTTGGCGGTAGCGGCGCACCGCAGTCGGTGCATTGCGAAAACGCTGGTGGCACCGAGGATGGCAGCTACTGCGTCCTGCCGAACGGCGATTACTGCGAATCCATGACCCTCTTCCGCGACAATGTCTGCAAGACACCGGACGGCACGATCTTGTCGGATGA
>JBFXFO010000086.1:0-2388 GCA_050178915.1 Rhizobiaceae bacterium
GTTTGGCGTCAGCAGAAGCCGCCGCCTACCTCTCTCGATCTCAGCGACTGAAGTGAATCTCGGCAGAAGGTACCAGACGTCGTACCCGCGACTTTCACTGATTAGGCTGGGCGCTTTCATCACGGTCGCACTACCAACATGGAGGTGAGATATTTGAGAGCTTATCGCAATCAATCACCCCGGCCCGACCACCTCCAAGAACTTGAATCGATGAAAGTCCATGTCATGGGTTACGATGCGGCGGATGCCGTGCTCACGCATGAGGATCGCCGTGTGCATGTCGTGCATGAGGTTTCCAGCGAGGTGAGACAGTTCGCGGATCACTTCGGCGGCAACATCGGCATGACGGCCGGTTTGTGTCAGCACACCCAGTCCGGGCGAGGCGAGCAACGCCTGAACGAAAGACCATGCCTGATGCGCGGTCCATGGCTTGCGCAGAACACGCGCATGTGTCGTGACACGCATGAATTCATAGACGATCGGCCACGTCGTATACCACGCGTCAGGGCGCACCCGCTGACGCTCCAGCCAACCGCGCGCAGAGAGATGGAACGGCGAGTTCGAGTCGGCAGCGTAGATGAGAACGTTGGTGTCGACGACGAGCAGCGTCAGCGCCCTTCCATCACCTGATAGAGCGCCTCGCGATCTGCAATATCGACGAGGGCGCCCTCGCTCTGGAATGTCGGAAGCGGAGGAAGCTCGACCGGTTTCTTCTGCGCCCGAAAGAGGTTGCGCAGCGCAGTTTCCACCAGATCTGACATGGTGCGGCCCTGCCGCGCGGCCTCGCGCTTCAGTTCAAGCATCACCTTGTCGTCGATCTGCAGCGTCGTCTTCATATGGAAAACCATATGAAGCGGATGGCCGTATGTCAACGCGTGACGCGGATTGATCCTCGCTTCTGATCGCGCGCAAAAAAAAGCCGCCGTGGCGGAGGGGGATACCACGGCGGCTGCACTCACTCATGCGACAACCCGGAGAGGGGGATAGGTCGCCGCATTTTAAGTCCGGAATCGGCGGGGGACGGGCCTTCAACCGGACTCGGCTAATGCCGATGACCGACAGATGGCCCCTCGAATCCGGCGATTCAAGGGCACGAACATTACAACGCTGTAACAGACGCGTGATCGCCGACACTGCTGACACGCAGTGCCGGTTTTGCATGGACTTGGCAGGGGGTGCGCGCTACCCGTTTGCCCCATGAAAAAGGGCGATCATCTCTTCCTCGTCGACGGCTCCGGCTACATCTTCCGCGCCTATCACGCGCTGCCGCCGCTGAACCGCAAGTCGGACGGGCTGCCGACCAGCGCCGTGCTCGGCTTCTGCAACATGGTGTGGAAGCTGATGCAGGACGCCCGCAACACGCAGGTGGGCGTGGTGCCGTCGCATTTCGCCGTCATCTTCGACTATTCGTCGAAGACGTTCCGCAACGAGCTCTACGCCGAATACAAGGCCAACCGCTCGGCCCCGCCGGAGGATCTGATCCCGCAGTTCGGGCTGATCCGCGAGGCGACGCGCGCCTTCGACCTGCCCTGCATCGAGATGGAAGGGTTCGAGGCCGACGATCTCATCGCCACCTATGCGCGGCTCGCGCGCGAGGCCGGCGCCGACACCACCATCATCTCCTCCGACAAGGATCTGATGCAGCTCGTGGGCGCCTCCGTCGGCATGTACGACCCGATGAAGGACCGGCAGATCGGCATTCCCGAAGTGGTCGAGAAATGGGGCGTGCCGCCCGAAAAGATGATCGACCTGCAGGCGCTGGTCGGCGATTCCGTCGACAACGTGCCGGGCGTCCCCGGCATCGGGCCGAAGACGGCGGCGCAGCTGCTCGAGCAGTTCGGCGACCTCGACACCCTGCTCGCCCGTGCCGGCGAGATCAAGCAGCAGAAGCGCCGCCAGTCGATCATCGACAATGCCGAGAAGGCGCGCATCTCGCGCGACCTCGTCACGCTGAAGACCGACGTGGCGGTGACCGAAGGGCTGGACGAGCTGGTGCTGCAGCCGCCGAACGGGCCGAAGCTGATCGGCTTCCTCAAGGCGATGGAGTTCACCACGCTGGTGCGCCGCGTGGCGGAGGCGACGGCGGCCGACGCGGCGGCGATCGAGCCTGCGGCGGTGGCGGTGGCCTTCGGCGAGGATGCGCACGGACCCGACATGGGCTCGACTGGCCCGGCGCGGGAGCAGAATGCGACGCCGCCGGACGCGGTGCTCATGGCGACGCTTGGCAAGACCGGCGAGAACCCGGTCTATGGGACGGGCCTGCCGCCTGGCGCGCTGGCTACGCGCCGCGCCGAGATCGCCGGATCGGCGCAGATCGACCCGGCCGCCTTCACCGCGATCCGCGACCTGCAGACACTGCAGGCCTGGGTGGATGAGGCGCTTGCCGCC
>JBFXFO010000086.1:2488-16741 GCA_050178915.1 Rhizobiaceae bacterium
GCCGCCTGGCGCGCTGGCTACGCGCCGCGCCGAGATCGCCGGATCGGCGCAGATCGACCCGGCCGCCTTCACCGCGATCCGCGACCTGCAGACACTGCAGGCCTGGGTGGATGAGGCGCTTGCCGCCGGCATCGTCTCGGTGCGGGTCGAGGCGAGTTCGCTCGATCCGATGCGGGCCGACATCGCCGGTCTGGCGCTGGCGGTGGCGCCGGGCAGGGCGGCTTACGTGCCGGTCGGCCACCGCACCGGCGACGATCTGCTGGCGAGCGGGCCGATGCCCGACCAGATCGCCGTGCGCGATGCGCTCGCGGCGCTGAAGCCGTTGCTGACCGACGCCTCCGTGCTCAAGGTCGGGCACAACATGAAGTTCGACTGGCTGGTGCTGCACCGCCATGGCATCGACGTTGCCCCCTACGAGGACACGATGCTGCTGTCCTACGTGACCGATGGCGGCACGTCGGGCGGGCACGACCTCGCCTCGGCGGCGGAGAAATGGCTCGGCCACGCCGTCATTCCGTTCAAGGAAATTGTGGGGTCAGGCAAGAAGGGCGTCAGCTTCGACTTCGTCGAGATCGAGCGCGCCACCATCTACGCCGCCGAAGGCGCCGACCTCGCGCTGCGGCTGTGGGGCGTGCTGAAGCCGCGGCTGGTGGCGAAGGGTCTCACATCCGTCTACGAGCGGCTGGAGCGGCCGCTGCTGCCCGTGCTGGCGCGCATGGAAGAGCGCGGCATCATGGTCGACCGCCAGATGCTGAGCCGGCTGTCGGGCGAATTCGCCCAGCGCGCCGCAGCGCTGGAGGACGCCGTCTACGAGGCGGCCGGCGAGCGCTTCACCATCGGTTCGCCGAAGCAGCTGGGCGACATCCTGTTCGGCAAGATGAACCTGCCCGGCGGCACCAAGACCAAGTCGGGACAATGGTCGACGACGGCGCAGCTGCTGGAGGAACTGGCGGCAGAAGGGCACGACCTGCCGCGCCGCATCGTCGACTGGCGCCAGCTGACCAAGCTGAAATCGACCTACACCGACGCGCTGCCGGAATACATCCATCCCGAGACGAAGCGGCTGCACACATCCTATGCGCTGGCCTCGACGCCGACCGGGCGCATCTCCTCGTCGGAACCGAACCTGCAGAACATCCCCATCCGAACGGCGGAAGGGAGGCGCATCCGCACCGCCTTCATCGCCGAGAAGGGCAACAGGCTCGTCTCGGCCGACTATTCGCAGATCGAACTGCGCGTGCTCGCCCACATCGCCGACATCCCGCAGCTGCGGCAGGCCTTCGCCGATGGAGTCGACATCCACGCGATGACGGCGTCGGAGATGTTCGGCGTGCCGGTCCAGGGCATGCCGTCCGACGTGCGCCGCCGCGCCAAGGCGATCAATTTCGGCATCATCTACGGCATTTCGGCCTTCGGCCTCGCCAACCAGCTTTCCATCGAGCGCTCGGAAGCCGGCGACTACATCAAGAAGTATTTCGAGCGCTTCCCCGGCATCCGCGACTACATGGACAGCCGCAAGCAGATGGCGCGCGAGCAGGGTTATGTCGAAACGATCTTCGGCCGCCGCATCCACTATCCGGAGATCCGGTCATCCAACCCGTCCGTCCGCGCCTTCAACGAGCGCGCCTCGATCAACGCGCCGATCCAGGGTTCGGCCGCCGACATCATGCGTCGCGCGATGATCCGCATGGAGGAGGCGCTGCGCGAGGCCAAGCTGTCGGCGCGCATGCTGCTGCAGGTGCATGACGAACTGATCTTCGAGGTGGCGGAGGACGAGGTCGAGCCGACGCTGCCGGTCGTGAAGCGGGTCATGGAGAATGCGCCGATGCCGGCGATCGCCATGCAGGTGCCGCTGCAGGTCGATGCGCGCGCCGCCGGCAACTGGGATGAGGCGCACTGAGGCGCGCGCCGTTCAGCGCCGCTCGGACGACCACGGGAAGTTGAGGTACTGGTCGCGCGTCTCGGGGCATATGTTGCCGTACATGCGCAGGTAGCTGTCGCGCCGCGCCGGATCCGCCCAGACGGCGGCGGGGTCGGCCTGGTCAGTGTCGTATTGCGCGAGGTTGGCGGCGTCGATCGCGCGCGGCAGGATGTCCATCGCCTGCGGGATGCTCTTGCCTTCCAGCCAGTCGGCGGCGTGCTGGCCCATGGCATAGGCGAACACCGGAGCACTCAGGCTGACGCTGGCCTTGTACGGCCCGCCCGCCTTGATCTCGGCGATCGCCTCGGGCTCGCCGTCGATGCCGCCGAGGAACTGGTCCGGCCGGTCCTTGCCCGCCAGCCGCAGCGCGCGCAGTGCGCCCAGCACGACCGTGTCGGCCCCGAGCACCACGTCGACGCTCGGCTGCGCCAGCAGCACCGTCTGCATGGTGGCGAAGCCGCCCTGTTCGTCCACCGGCGTCGGCGAGATGTCGGCGACGATGCTGGCGCCCGGCACTTTCGCCAGCGCATCGCGGATGGCGACGAAGCGCGGCGCCAGAAACTGGTTGCTGTCCTGCGTCAGCAGCACGACGCGCGCCTGCCCGCCGAGCTTCTCCGTGATGTAGGCGGCCGCGGCCTCGCCGAGCGCCTTGCCGGTCTCGTATTGCGGGGCGTTGAGGATGGTCGTCGCCGGCGGCGGCACGACGGCGCCGACATAGGTTCCCGATCCGATCAGCTGCTGCAGCGGCTTTGTCATGGCGCGCGCATCGATCGGCGCGATCACCACGGCGCCGGCCTCGGCGGCCAGCGCATCGGCCGCCTGCGCCTGCTGCCGCGCGATGTCGTTGTCGGCAAGCGCCACCTTGAATTCCAAGCCGCGGTCGCGCGCCGCGGCGGCGAGCCCGGACGCGACGCCCTCGATGAATTCGCGCTCATTGTCCTGCAGGAAGACGAGCGTGCGCTGCAGTCCTGCCGGCGGCGTACAGGCGGGTGCGGCTGCATCGTAGCGAGGCAGCACGACCGGCGTGGTGATGCCGGGGCCGGCCTCCCCGGCATGCGTCGCAGCTGCGCTGGCCACCGCCACGGCGACAGCCGAGGCAGTCACGACAGCCAGCCGCCGGACGCGCAAGCGCTCCTGCCGGATGAATCGCACCGGTTCCTCCCACACACACCTGCCCATGGCGACCCTACACTGGCGGTCCAGCCATGTCGCGTGCCTTCTGCGACTGTTTGAACGTCAGGGTTGCATCTGGGTGGGCGTCCGCCCGGTGCTGTGCCGGGCCGGCAAACGGGCCGTCGGGCTCAGGCAGCGACGGGCACGGTCAGGCGCGCGGCGGTGCCCGGCTTGCGGTCGAGATATTCGACCTCGGTGCCAAGCGTGGAGGCCATCGCGGTGACGATGCGCGTGCCCAGGCCGGTGCCCTGCGGGGCGCCTGTTCCGCGACCGACGCCGTCATCCTCCACGACGATCTCGACGCGATCGCTCGGCAGATGCTTCATGCGCACGCGGATGTCGCCGCTGCCTTCGGGATAGGCATATTTGTAGGCGTTGGTGACCAGTTCCGTGACCAGCACGCCGACATTGACGCTGGCGTCGGTGCCGAGCCTGGCGGCGTCGAGGCTGTATGTGAGCGAACCGCCGCGGCCTTCCGCGCGCATCGCCGCGGCCAGACCGTCGAGCAGGCCGGAGAGATACTCGTCGAGCGCCACCAGCCCGACATCGCCGGATTTGTAGAGCCGCTTGTGAACCGCAGCGATGGCGGCGATGCGCGACTGCGTCTCGGTCAGCGCCGTCTTCACGTCGTCGTTCTTGCTGGTCGCGCCCTGCAGCCGCACCAGAGAGGCGACCAGCGCCAGACTGTTGGCCACGCGGTGATTGACCTCGGCGAGCAGCAGCTCGGTGCGCGACAGGGCGGCCTGCAGCGCCGATGTGCGATCGGCGACGCGCTTCTCCAGCGTCTCGTTGATGGCGCGCACCTCGTCGCGCGCGCCGGAGATCTCGCGCGCGTTTCTGGTGAAGGTCGCGACCGACAGCGTCACGACCAGGATGATGAGCAGGCCGCCGGCGATCGACACCCAGCTCAGCCAGCCGGCATTGGCGGTCTGTTCGCGCACGCCGGTGAGCAGCAATGCGTCGGCCCGTTCGGTCAGTGCCGTGACGAACAGGTTGACCTGGTCCATCAGCGCCTTGCCGCGGTTGGTGAGGAACTGGTCCATCGCCTCGGTGTCGCGGCCCTGACGCTTCAGCGTGATGGTCAGCTCCATCTCGGAGATCTTGGCGTCGACCAGTGTGGCCAGCTGGCCGACCATCGGGCGGAACTCGGGATAGCGGTCGAGCTTGCTCTGCATCTCGCGCGATTCCTTCGTGGCCGTCGCCTTGGCGCTGTCGAAGGGAGCGAGATAGATCTCGTTGCCGGAGTAGAGGAAGCCACGCTGGCTGCTCTCGCCGGTCAGCAGGGCGTTGCGCAGGTCGATGGCCGCAACGCGCACATCGCGCGCCGAGCGGACGTCGTCGGCATAGGTGCTCACCTGCTGGCTCAGCCAGAAGCTGGCGCCGACAATCCCCAGCAGGGCCAGCAGCCCCGCCGTGAGCAGCGCGACGGTCCGCGACGTGCGGTACAAGTCCTTGTCTCTCCGAACTCTGCGCGCTCACCGGGCCGGCAGGAAACCGATCCATTGCGAAAATAATGCGCCGCGTCCAGCGCTATCATCTGGCGGCGCCCGGTCGGCGTCGTGACAGACGCGCCCCGGTGCCCGGTGTCACGGCCAGGCGTGAAGCCAGATGCGCCCGGCACCGCCGATAGTCGCTGTGCCAGGGGTTTTCGTTTCGGCGCCTTCCCACTAGGTTGGCGCGCCAGAATCGCGAGGCCCGCAGATGTCCCTGATTTCCCCCGTGCTCGAGCGCATCGACCGCGACCTCGACAACAGCCTCGACCGGCTGTTCCAGCTGGTGCGCATCAAGTCGATCTCGACCGACAGCGCCTATGCGGCCGACTGCCGGAAGGCGGCGGAATGGCTGGTCGCCGACCTCAAGACGATCGGCTTCGACGCCTCGGTGCGCGACACTCCGGGGCATCCGATGGTGGTGGCGCATCACGACGGCCCGGCCGGGGCGCCGCACCTGCTCTTCTACGGCCACTACGATGTGCAGCCCGTCGATCCGCTGGAGCTGTGGAACGCCGATCCGTTCGACCCGCAGGTTAAGGAACTGGAGCCCGGCCGCAAGGTGATCACCGGGCGCGGGTCTGCCGACGACAAGGGCCAGCTGATGCTGTTTGTCGAAGCGTGCCGCGCCTGGAAGGCCGAGCATGGTTCTTTGCCGGCGAAGATCACGCTGCTGTTCGAGGGAGAGGAGGAGTCCGGCTCGGCTTCGCTCAAGCCTTTCCTCGAAGCCAATGCGAAAGAGCTGAAGGCCGACTTCGCCATGGTCTGCGACACCGGCATGTGGGACCGCGAGACGCCGGCGCTGACGGTCGGCCTGCGCGGGCTGGTCGGCGAGGAGATCACGGTCAGGGCGGCCAATCGCGACCTGCATTCGGGCGAATTCGGCGGCGCCGCCGCCAATCCGATCCGCATCCTCGCCAAAATCCTGGCGGCGGTCCACGACGACAATGGCCGCGTCACCATTCCCGGTTTCTATGACGGCGTCGATGAGACACCGAGCCAGATCCTGAGAGCGTGGGAAGGGCTGGGCGAGACGCCGGAGACCTTCCTCGGACCGATCGGCCTGTCGCTGCCGTCCGGCGAGAAGGGCCGCTCGGTGCTCGAACTGGTGTGGGCGCGGCCCACCGCCGAGTTCAACGGCATCACCGGCGGCTACACCGGCAAGGGCTTCAAGACCGTCATCGCGGCTGAGGCCTCTGCCAAGGTTTCGTTCCGCCTCGTGCACAAGCAGGATCCCGCGAAGATCCGCGCCGCCTTCCGCGAATTCGTGCAGGCGCGCATTCCTGCCGACTGCTCGGTCGAGTTCCACCAGCATGGCGGCTCGCCGGCGATCCAGCTCTCCTACGACTCCGCCTTCCTGACGCGGGCGCAGGACGCGCTGTCGGACGAGTGGGGCAAGCGGGCGGTGATGATCGCCACCGGCGGCTCGATCCCGGTGGTCGGTGATTTCCAGAGGCTGCTCGGCATGGAGTCGCTGATGGTCGGCTTCGGTCTTTCCGATGACCGTATCCACTCGCCCAACGAGAAATATGACCTGACCTCGTTCCACAAGGGGCAGAGGTCGTGGGCGCGCATCCTGCACGCGCTGACCAGCTGAGGCCGACGATGACCATACGTTTCCACCGCGAAGACCTTCCCGACCTGTCGAACTATCGCGGCGAGGCCGTCGCCATCGACACCGAGACGCTCGGCCTCAAGCCGCACCGGGACAGGCTGTGCGTCGTGCAGCTTTCGCCCGGCGACGGCAGTGCCGACGTGGTGCAGATCCTGCCCGGCCAGAAGCAGGCGCCCAATCTGGTGGCGCTGCTGCGCGATCCGGCGGTGACCAAGCTCTTCCACTTCGGCCGCTTCGACATTGCCGTGCTGTTCCACGCCTTCGGCGTCGTGTGCGAGCCGGTGTTCTGCACCAAGATCGCCTCGCGGCTGGTGCGCACCTACACCGACCGGCACGGTCTGAAGGACATCACTGCCGAACTGCTCGGCATCAACCTGTCGAAGGCGCAGCAATCCTCCGACTGGGGCGCCGACACGCTGACGCAGGAACAGCTGGAATATGCCGCGTCCGACGTGCTGCACCTGCATCGCCTGCGCGATGTGCTGGCATCGCGGCTGTTGCGCGACGGGCGCATGGAAGAGGCGCAGGCCTGCTTCCGCTTCCTGCCCACCCGCGCGAAACTCGACCTGATGGGCTGGGACGAAGAGGACATCTTCGCGCACAGCTGAGGCCGGCAACGCTTGCGCGGCGTTGCGCGTTGAAGGCGAGGTCAGCAGGGAGGACCATTCGACATGGTGAAGCCGATCGATACCGCGCCGAAGGACGGACGCAAGCTGCAGGTGCAGTGGCGCGACCGCGACGGGGTGGAAAACACCTCCATCGCCACCTACCGCGCCGATGCCGATCCATCGCAGTCGGGCTGGTGGGTCGCCGTTGACGCCGATACGCTGAAGCGCGTGCAGCCGCATTCCTGGGCGGACGCCGACGCCGAGGATGACGACCAGTAGCTCGGAGGAAACCATGAAAGCGATGCTTCTCGCCGGACTGTTCGTTGCCGCGACCATCGTGTCGGCGCAGGCGCAGGACGACGTTCCGATGAACACGAGCGAACTCGACCCGGCGATGCTGGATGATTTCTACGGCGCCTGGGAGATCACCGACGAGAGCGGCAGCAAGCGCTGCCGCGTCGAGCTGCGCGCCGCCGCGACCATCGGGGGCAACGAGATCGAGGTCGATCCCGGCTGCGTCAAGGCCTTCAAGGTGATGGAGGACATCACCGCGTGGCGGCTGATGGAGGGCTGGGTGATCCAGCTGGCCGATGCCACGCGCAAGACGCGCGTGCGATTCTTCACGCCCGACGAGCGCTACATCGCCGAACCGACCGAGGACGGCATCTTCACGATCGAGCAGCTGCCGAAGTAGCTTCTCTGCCGGCCAGGCAGCGGAAATTCCTCTCGCATCCCGCTTTGCGGGCGGTGTATTGGTCCTCGCGGGGACATGCACCGGCCAACGCGTCGGCCTTGACTGCCTGCGGGCGGCAAGGTCGGGATACGCCGTGGCGGGACGCTCGAGGGGAATGTGGCAATGAAGACACGCGCGGGACTGGGCGAACGCGTTCGCTACGCATTCGACAAGAGCATGGCCGGCGGCACGGTCGCCCTGATCGGCTGGCTGGCGGTCGTCTCCATCGTGATCATCGCCATCGCCGGCGCCTTCATCTCGCTGGTCGGGGTCGGGCCGGAAGGCGACACCAACGGCATGTCGTTCCTCGAGGCGTTCTGGGCCTCGCTGATGCGCACGCTCGACGCCGGCACGATGGGCGGCGATTCCGGCTGGGGCTTCCGCCTTGTCATGCTGGCCGTGACGCTGGCGGGCATCTTCATCGTCTCGGCGCTCATCGGTGTTCTCTCCGCCGGCGTCGACGCGAAGCTCGAAGAGCTGCGCAAGGGCCGCTCGCGCGTGCTCGAGACCGACCACACCATCATCCTCAACTGGTCGCCTTCGATCTTCGACATCGTCTCCGAACTGGTGGTGGCCAATTCGAGCCGCCGGCGTCCGCGCATCGTCATCATGGCGGGCAAGGACAAGGTCGAGATGGAGGACGAGATCGCCACCAAGATCCCGGACCTGCGCAACACCAAGGTCATCTGCCGCAGCGGCGACCCGACCGACCTCTACGACCTCGGCATCGTCAACCCGCAGACCTCGCGCTCGATCATCGTGCTCTCGCCGGAAACCGACGATCCCGATTCGGACGTCATCAAGACCGTGCTGGCGCTGGTCAACGACCCCAACCGCCGCAAGGAACCCTACAAGATCGCCGCCGAAATCCGCGACGGCCACAATGCCGAAGTCGCTCGCGTGGTTGGCGGCGCGGAGGTGCAGCTGGTGCTGGCCGACGATCTGATCTCGCGCATCGTCGTGCATTCCTCGCGCCAGTCCGGCCTGTCGGCGGTCTATTCCGAACTGCTCGATTTCGACGGTTGCGAAATCTACACGGCCGAGCAGCCGCAGCTCTACGAAAAGACCTTCGCCGACGCGATCATGGCCTACGACCACTGCACGGTCATCGGCCTGTGCGACCGCAAGGGCCGGGTTTTCCTCAATCCGCCGATGAACGTCATGATCCGCAAGGGCATCAAGGCGATCATCATTGCCGAGGACGACGCCTCCATCAAGGTCGGCAACACCCGCCAGGACATCGACGGCGGCGCGCTGGTGCAGCCGCAGCCGACGGAGAAGAAGCCCGAGCGCATCCTCATGCTCGGCTGGAACCGGCGCGGCCCGATCATCGCCAACGAGCTGTCACGCTACGTTGCGTCCGGCTCGGCGCTGACCATCGCGGCCGACGCCGAGCGGTTTCTGGAGGAGGCGGGCGCGCTTGCCGTTGCCGGCGAGAACCTCCGCGTCGAGGCCAGGCAGACCGACACGTCGAGCCGCAGCGAACTGGAAGCGCTCAACGTCCCTGCCTACGACCATGTGCTGGTGCTGGGATATTCCGACACGCTTTCCGCACAGCAGGCCGACACGCGCACGCTCGTCTCGCTGCTGCACCTGCGCAAGATCGCCGAAACCGCCGGCCTGCATATCTCGATCGTCAGCGAGATGACCGACGTGCGCAACCGCGAGCTGGCCGAGGTCACCAAGGCCGACGATTTCGTCGTCAGCAACAAGCTGGTCAGCCTGATGCTGGCGCAGGCCTCGGAGAACGAATACCTCGCGGCGATCTTCGACAACCTGCTCGACGAGAAGGGCTCGGAAATCTACATGCGCCCGATCGACCAGTATGTCGCCATCGACCGGCCGGTGAATTTCTATACGATCAGCGAGGCCGCCCGGCAGCGCGGCGAGGTGGCGATCGGCTACCGCCGCATCCGCGACAACGAACGCGACAAGCGCACCATGGGCGGCGTTGTGGTGAACCCGCTGAAATCGCAGGCGCTCACCTTCGAGCCGGCCGACCGCGTCATCGTGCTGGCGCGGGACTAGTCCGCTCTCCGGGACGGGGGGCGCTGGACGCTCCGCGCCTGGCGGAGGCCGCGCTGCGTCAGCCCTGTGGCGATTGCCTCAGCAGGGCCTTGGGCGCCTTCAGCGCCCACGCGATGCTCAGCCGGCGCGCCAGCTCGTCATCGCCAATGGCGTGAATGCGAACCAGCATGGCGGGCCAGCCGCGGTAGTGGTCGGTCTCGAAATAGATGTCAGGCGCGGCGGCGAAGAGCATTTCCTTGTCTTCGAGGCTGGCCATCAGGACCACCGTGTCGGCGTCCTTCACGCGGGCGAAGCCCTTGCCGCGCACCTTCAGCGCCGGCGTGCCGTACCAGGTCGATTGCTCGACCTCCGGCAGGCCCGCCGCGGCAGCGGCGAGTCGGGCGAAGGCGGGTTGCAGATCGGCCATCGCTGCGCCGTCCGGCGGCACGCTACGCGGCGAAGCGCGTCGGGTCGGAGCCGTAATAGTTGAGGTAGCGGCCGGAGATCCACTCGACCGGCAGCACGACCAGCACGTCGATGGTGTCGAACGGCTCGTCGATGACGCAGCCCTCGCCGAACTTGGCGCCGAGCCTGAGATAACCCTTGACCAGCGGCGGCAGCTCGTTGAGCGCCCGCTTGAGGTCGACCTGGTCGGCCGGCATCAGGTTCATGCTGTGGTAGCGCGACGGCACCGCGCGCACCGACCAGTCGCCATCGGCGCAGTAATTGTGCGCCAGCAGCGACAGCGCCGCCGCATGCGCGGACGGGTCGGTGCCATGGAACGAGGCACAGCCGGTCATCACGTCGATCTTGTGGATCTGGCAGTAATTCCAGATGCCCTGCCAGAGCACCTCGATCACCCGCTTGGTGCGGTAGGGCGGCAGCACGCAGGAGCGGCCCAGTTCGAGGAAATGCAGGTCGGGATGGCGCTTGACCAGCCGGTCGAGTTCAAACTCGTCGCTGGAATAGAAGCCCCCCGTGGCATCCGCCTTCTCCTGCCGCAGCAGGCGATAGGTACCGACGATCTGCTGGTGCGAAGGACCGGGCAGCGCGGTGTCGAAGACCAGCAAATGGTCGCAGAATTCGTCGAAGCGGTCGGCGTCGCGCCGTTCCGTCTCGGTCGCCAGCCCGCCGCGTGCGCCAAGCTCTTCGAAGAACACGCGATAGCGCACTTCCTGCGCAACGGCGATTTCCGCCGCGTCGCGCGCCAGCCGCACTTCCAGCGGGCCGATGCGGCCCAGAACGCCGTCCGCGGCGGAGGGTTGGACAGGTGCGAGCACGGGTGCGCTGCCGTTTCCAGCCTGCACGTCAAGCTCCTCGGAAGCTGTCTGCACGGGTGCTGTTCCTCAGGGCCGTCCCTCCTGGCGCGAGTAGGGGTGGTCGCAGTGCGACAGAGTGCAGACAGTACCGTGAACGACCGGATGCGGCAATAGACGCGGCCGGAGCGCCGGCCTGCCGGGGCGGAAGGTGTGGGCTGGATGCAACGCTCGGGCAGCCGATGTCAGGCTGCCGCCTGCGCCTCCACGGCATGCACCAGGGTGTCGGGGTCGAGCGGCTTGGTCACGAAACCCGAGGCGCCATGCGCCAGAACGGCGTGGCGCGTGCCCTCCTGCCCGTCGGCGGACAGCACCATGATCGGCACCGGAACGGCGCCCTTTTCCTCTTCGTGGCGCCGGATCGCGGCAATGGCGTCGAGCCCGTCCATGACCGGCATGTGCAGGTCCATCAGCACCACGTCATAGCGTTGCGCGGCGTCGGCGCCAGTGACGGCGTCGACCGCGGCGCGGCCGTTGCCCACCACCTTGACGGCGTGCCCGGCCTTCACCAGCGCCGAACGCGCCAGCATGGCGTTGATCTCGTTGTCCTCGGCGATGAGCACCGACAGCCCGCCCTCGTCGCGCAACGGGGCGGCATGCGGTCGCGCGGGCTGCTGGCCGGCCTTGGGGGCGGCTGCTTCCCGTCCGGCCCACAGCAGCACGCGCAGCAGGGTCGCGCCACGCACCGGGCGCGCGAGGAAATTGTGATAGCCGCCGGCGCGGAAATCGCCGAGCAGGCCGCGATTTGTCGGCGCGATCAGGGTGATGGCGGTCGCCCCCGTGAAGCCGGCGCGGCGCAGGCGCGCCAGCGCCGAACCATCCCGCGTCTCCGATTCGGCATCGACCAGCACCGCCGTGCAGCCGGCGGCCATGGTTTCGGCCTGCGCCACGTTCCTGGCGATCTGCGCCTCGCCGCCATGCGCGCGGATGGTGCGCGCGATGGCCTCCGCCTCCACCGCGTTGGCGGAGACGATGACGGCGCGGCAGGACGCCAGCAGGCCGACCGGCGTGTCGGATTCGGTGGCGGTGACGACGGGGATGTCGATCACGAACTCCGAACCGCACCCGGGTTCGCTCTCGACCGAGATCGAGCCGTTCATCGAGGTCACGATGCGGCGCGAGATGGCGAGGCCGAGCCCGGCGCCGCCGTGCCGGCGCGTCGAGGTCGAATCCGCCTGCTCGAATTCGCGGAAGATGCGCTCGAGGTCGTCGCGCTCGAGACCCGGACCGGTATCGGTGACGGCGAAGCGCACGGCCGGCACGTTGCGGACGCGGCTGGTCGTGACGGTGAGCGAGACGCCGCCCGTCTCGGTGAACTTCACGGCGTTGCCGAGCAGGTTGAGCAGCACCTGCCGCAGCCGGCCCGGATCGGCGCTGACCAGCGCCGGAACGTCCGGCGCCACGTGGCAGCCGATGCCGATGCCCTTGGCGTAGGCCTTCGCCGCCATCAGCTCGACCACGCTTTCGGCCAGTTCGCGCGGCGACATCGGCTGCGGCTCGAGCTCGAAGCGGCCGGCCTCGATCTTGGAGAAGTCGAGCAGGTCCTCGATCAGGGCCAGCAGGGCGCTCGCCGACGTCGATACCGCGCCGACATAGGTGCGCTGCTCCGGCGACAGGTCGGTGTCGGCCAGCATGCGCGCCATGCCCATGATGCCGTTCATCGGCGTGCGGATCTCGTGGCTCACCGTGGCGAGGAAGCGCGACTTCGCCTGACTGGCGAATTCGGCCTTCTCGCGCGCTGCGATCAGCGCCGTCTCGGCGCGCTTGCGCGCGGTGATGTCGCGCGCGATGGCGCGGTGCGAGACGGAATCGTCGGTCTTGTCGCGCACCGACAGCTCGATCCACGAATACCAGCGCGTGCCCTCGGCGGTGCGGATCGGCACGTCGGTCGAGGACAGGCATTCGCCGCTGGCGAAGGCGGCGTCGGGCACGATGCCGACCTGGATGCCGAGGTCGCCCAGCGTGCGGCCGGCCAGGTCGTCGGCCGGGCGCCCGACCAGTTCGGCGAAGACGCGGTTGGTCTGCACGATGCGGCCTTCGCGGTCGCGGTGCACGACGAGATCGCCGAGCGCATCGATGAGGCCGCGGAAACGCTCCTCGCTCTCCTGCAGCTCCCACATGCGGTCGGCGAGCCGCTCGATCTGCTCGCGGCTGTGGCGGGCGTCGAGGTCGAGCGTCGAGGCGATGCGTTCCTCGACGCCAAGCCGGTGCCAGAACAGCAGCAGCCCGGCGCCCCCGATCAGGGCAAGCAGGATGGCGAGATAGGCCGGCGCGCCGCTGATGTAGGCGATGCCGGCGGCAAGGATGACGGCGACACGCAGACCGACGCGCAGCGTCAGCGCGCGCTGCGGCCCCAGCCGGCGCCGGGGCGGCGGCACGACAGGCGGCCGCTCGGCCGCGCGCCCGCGCGGGGCGGGCGCCTGCTCCTCCAGCCGTCGTGCAGATTCTGCCACCATGGCGGGAAGCATGCACGCCAACGATTAGGGAAGCTTTGGGCTGACGGTTACAAGTTTAGCGTTCTGTGCACCGACGGCGCCGGCCGGCGCGGTTTACGCGCGGCGCGCCAGCCGCTAGAGCGGTCGCGAACAAAGCTGGAGCCCGCAAATGAGCCGCAAGACCCTGATCGCGCCGTCCGTGCTGTCGTCGGACTTCTCGCGCCTCGGCGACGAGGTCGAGGCGATCACGGCGGCCGGAGCCGACTGGATCCATCTCGACGTCATGGACGGGCACTTCGTGCCCAACATCACCTTCGGCGCGCCGGTCATCCAGGCGATCAGGAACCGCACGCAGGCGGTGTTCGACTGCCACCTGATGATCGCGCCGGCCGATCCGTACCTCGAAGCCTTCGCCAAGGCCGGCTGCGACCGCATCACCGTGCACGCCGAGGCCGGGCCGCATCTCGACCGCTCGCTGCAGAAGATCCGCGACCTCGGCAAGAAGGCCGGCGTCGCGCTCAATCCGTCGACGCCTGAAAGCGTCATCGAATACGTGCTCGACCGGCTCGACCTCGTGCTGGTGATGACGGTCAATCCCGGTTTCGGCGGGCAGGCCTTCATCCCGGCGATGGTGGACAAGGTGCGGCGCGTGAAGGCGATGATCGGGGCGCGGCCGATCCTCGTCGAGATCGACGGCGGCGTGACGCCGCAGACCGCTCCGCTGGTGGCCGCAGCCGGCGCCGACGTGCTGGTCGCCGGGGCGGCGGTGTTCAAGGGCGAAGGCGTCGAAGCCTATCGCGCCAACATCGAGGCGATCAGGACGGCTGCGGACAGAGCGTAGCGCGAGGCGTTCAAAGGAGCGCCAGCTCAAGAAGCTGCGTCCAGGCTCGAAGCGTCAGAAGAGAAGTGGTGGAGCCAATCGGAATCGAACCGACGACCTCTTGAATGCCATTCA
>JBFXFO010000087.1:0-4074 GCA_050178915.1 Rhizobiaceae bacterium
TTCGCGTTCGGGTGCAAGCTTGGGAGCATGCGTTCCCCGACGGGTGGGATGACCGAGACTACTGGACCTGATCGGCGCCGGCGACGAAGCCGCCGCCATCGATCACGACGGCCTGGCCGGTGATGAAGGACGCAGCGTCGGACGCAAGGAAGAGCACGAGCTGCGCGATTTCCTTCGGATCGCTGATGCGGCCCATCGGGATCATCGGCAGCACCGTGTCCTTGGCTGTCTGCTCGCTGCCGAACATGCCCTTGAGCAGCGGCGTCATCACCGAGCCGGGCGCGATGGCGTTGATGCGGATGTTCTTGCGCGCGACTTCGAGCGCCACCGAATTGGTCAGGCCGATCACGCCCCACTTGCTGGCGCAGTAGACGGCCGTGGTGGCGAAGCCCATGACGCCGAACAGCGACGAGGTGTTGACGATGGCACCACCGCCCTTCGCCATCATGTGCGGCACCTGATACTTCAGCCCGAGGAAGATGCCCTTCAGGTTGACGTCGATGAGATCGTAGAAGTCGCTCTCGGCGAGATCCTGCACCGGCGCGGTCTTGCCCGGAATGCCGGCATTGTTGAACGCGATGTCGATGCGGTCGTAGGCCTGGTAGGCGTCGTTGTGCAGCTGTTCCATCGCAGCCGCGTCGCGCACGTCGACCTCGGCAAACCGGTAGTCGACCCTGGCCACGCCGGCGACTTCCTGGCGCAGCGTCTCGCCATGCTCCTTGCCCATGCCGGTGACGTAGAGGTTGGCCCCGGCCCTGGCGAAGGCGAGCGCCGTGGCCCGGCCAATGCCGGTGGTGCCGCCGATCAGCAGCACGTTCTTGCCCGAAAAATCGTAGTTCACCTGCACGTTCGTTTCCTCCGTTTCCAGGCTTGCCGCCGTCAATCGCGAACCGCGGCTTTATGATACCGATAACAGGAACGTGCAAGTCCCGCTGCCGCGCCAGCTTGCGCGAGCGTGAGCAATCGCGTCGCATCGACCCCGATTTCCATCCGCGAGGCCCGGCGGCCCGGCGCCGCAACGGCTTCTGACGCATGCGAACCGGCGTTAGAGCGCAGCAATGAAAAAAGCGGAGCATGTGTCCCGATGCGCCTTGCTTCTGACGCCGAGTTACATCATGATACCGGTATCATACCGCTTGTGACTGCGGGGTGACGGACCGTCGGCGCCGCCGACAGTTGCAGCCATAGAGGCGCGGAGGAGAGTTCGACAGGCACAGTCCGCCGCCCGCTCCGGGCGAGCGGAAACGCTTGGTCGGTCGGGCCCGAGCGCGTTATCAATTCCGAGGGAGGAGAAGAGATGAAGCGACTTCTGACAGGGCTGCTTGCCGCCAGCGCGATGCTGGTGGCCGGAGTGGCGCAGGCGCGGGACAACAAGACGCTCGGCATCGTCGCGCTGCTGGCGAATGACGCGCTGAACATCGCCGTGATCAACGGCGCCACCGAAGCGGCGAAGGCCGCCGGCTGGGAAGTGAAGGTGATCGACACCCAGGCCAGCGCCGACCAGGCCAACGCCGCCATGAGCTCGTTCGCCGTGCAGGGCGTCGACGCCATGTTCGTGCTGGCGTTCGCCTCGAGCTCGATCGGCTCGGGCCTGAAGGCCGCCAACGACGCCAAGATCCCGGTTGCCACCTGGGGCGGCGAGATCGTCCCCGGCATCGTCGTCACCACTTCGGGCGCTCAGGTCGGACAGGACTCGGTCAAGTTCCTGACCGACAAGGTCGGCGACAAGGCCAACGTGCTGGCGCTGACCTTCCACCCCGGCAAGCTCTGCATCGACCGCGGCGTCGCGTTCGATGAAGGCGTCAAGGGCAAGGAAGGCATCAAGGTCGACTACAGCGAAGTCGTGGTCCCCGGCCAGGTGCAGTTCGGCAACGCCACCGCGCAGGCGTGGCTCACCGCCAACCCGGCCGGCGACACGCCGCTCGCGATCTGGTCGTGCTGGGACGAGCCTATGACGGGCGCCGTGGCGGCGATCCGCCAGGCCGGCCGCACCGACGTCTCGACCGTCTCGATCAACGGCAGCCCGCAGGCGCTCGAGCTCGTCAAGAACGGCGACATGACCGCGACGGTCTGGCAGCCGGCCTTCGAAGAGGGCAAGCAGGTGTTCCAGGCGATCCTCGACTCGATGGCCGCCGGCGATTCCTGGGAGCCGAAGGTCATCACCATCCCGGGCGTGGTGGTCACCAAGGACAATGTCGAGCAGTTCATGGCCGAACATCCTGATGGTCAGTAATACCACCGCATCAGTGCAGACGCATGCGGGAGGCGGCACGTTGCCGCCTCCTGACGTATGGATGAGCATTCGCGGACTGACGAAATCGTTCGCCGGCGAGCTGGCGCTCGACCACGTCGATCTCGATCTCGAACGTGGACGCATCCACGGCCTCGTGGGCGCCAACGGCGCCGGCAAGTCAACGCTGATCCGCTGCCTCGCCGGCGTGACGAAGGCTGACGAAGGCTCGATCACCATCGCCGGGGCCGAACTGCCGAAAGGCTCGCCGCAGCTCTCCGAGCGCGCCGGCCTCGCCTTCATCCATCAGGAACTGAACCTGATCCCGCATTTCAGCGCGCTCGAGAACATGCTGCTCGGCGCACCCAAGGTGACGCGCTTCGGTCTGATAGACTGGCGCCGCTCCGGCGCACGCGCCCGCGAGGCCGCCAATCGTGTCGGCATCCGTTTTTCGCTGGACCGGCCGGTCTCCGAACTTTCCGTCGCCGAGCGCTGGCTGGTGATGATCGGCAAGGCGCTGAGCCGCGACGCCAGCTTCATCGCGATGGACGAGCCGACCGCCTCGCTCTCGGCCGCCGAAAGCGAACAGCTGTTCCGGCTGATCCGCGAACTGGCGGCGCAGGGCGTCGCTATCCTCTACGTGTCGCACCGGCTGGAGGAGGTTCTCGACCTCTGCGACCGGATCACCGTGCTGCGCGACGGCAGGGTCGTCGCCCGCACCGAACGCGGCACGCTGGACAAGAAGGGGCTGATCCGAGCCATCATCGGCCATGACGTCCGGACCATCGACGCGCGCGACCGCTTCATGGCCGACCGCGGCCAGACGCCGATCTTCTCTGCCCGCGACGTCTCGTGGCGGCACCGGGTGAAGAACGTCAGCCTCGACCTCTACAGGGGCGAGGTGCTGGCGCTCGGCGGGCTCGTCGGCGCCGGCCGTACCGAATTCGCGCATCTGGCCACCGGCGTGCATCACGCCGACAGAGGACATTTCGAGCTCGACGGCAAGCCGGTCGAGATCGGTTCCGTGCCGGACGCCGTGCAGAAGGGCATCGCCCTGGTGCCGGAGGAGCGGCGCTCGCAGGGCCTGATGCTGAAGCAGTCGGTCGCGTTCAACATCAACGTCGCGACGCTGAAGGCACTGCGCACCACGCCAGCGCTTCCGTTCGTTTCGAAGGAGAAGGCACGCACCCAGGCGCGCGCGCTGTCTTCCGAACTCGGCATCAAGACGCCTTCCGTCGCCGCCGAGATCGCCGGCCTTTCCGGCGGCAACCAGCAGAAGGCGCTGATCGCACGCTGGCTGAACGCCGGCACCAGACTGCTGATCCTCGACGAGCCGTCGCGCGGCGTCGATGTCGGCGCCCGAGAGGAAATCCACGACGCCATCCGCCGGCTGGCGCGCTCGGGCGTCGGCATCCTAGTCATCTCGTCCGACGTCGAGGAACTGACGCTGCTCGCCGACCGCGTTCTGGTCATGCGCGAAGGCCGCATCACCGGCGAACTGACCGGAGCCGAGATCACCGAGCCGGCGATCATCGAGCTCAGCTATCACAATCCGAACGACACAGAGGAAGAAGCAGCATGATCGAGCGGGCCGCAACTGCGACCGATATGCAGGCGACACGCCCGGGATCGCGCCGGCGCACCGCGCTGATCTGGCTCTCGCGCTACGGCACGATCGTCGGCCTCGTGGCGATGATCGTGTTCTTCTCGATCAGCGCGCCGGGCATCTTCCTGTCGAAGGCGAACTTCCTCAACATCCTCAGCCAGGCGTCCCTCACAGCCATCATCGCCTCCGGCCTGACCTACACGCTGGTCGTCGGCGAGTTCGATCTGAGCGTCGGCTA
>JBFXFO010000087.1:4174-16460 GCA_050178915.1 Rhizobiaceae bacterium
CGCCGGGCATCTTCCTGTCGAAGGCGAACTTCCTCAACATCCTCAGCCAGGCGTCCCTCACAGCCATCATCGCCTCCGGCCTGACCTACACGCTGGTCGTCGGCGAGTTCGATCTGAGCGTCGGCTACATGGCGAGCTTCGTCGGCCTGATCGTCGTCGGCCTCATGGCCTATCAGGGACTGCCGATCTGGCTGAGCATCATCTGCGCGCTGCTGATCGGCGTGCTGCTCGGCTGCGTCAACGGCCTGCTCGTCACCAAGGTCAGGATCAACGCGGTGATCGCCACACTTGGCGTCGGCACCATGCTGAGCGGCATCGGCTTCGTCTACAGCGCCTTTCCGATCGCCACCGGCATTCCGCGCGCCTTCACAGACATCTCGCTCGGCCGCATCCTGTTCGGCATCCCGAATCCGGTGATCGCGATGGCGGTCGTGCTGGTCATCCTGTCGATCGTGCTCAACCGCACCGACATCGGCCAGAAGATGCAGGCCGTCGGCAGCAACATCGAGGCGGCGCGCCTGTCGGGCATCCGCGTCGACCGCGTCAAGATGTTCGCCTTCGCCATCGCCGGCTTCTGCGCGGCGCTGACCGGCATCCTGCTGTCGTCGCTGCTCGGCAGCGGCACCCTGGGTGCCGGCGATGGCTATCTGCTCGACGCCTTCGCAGCCGTGTTCCTCGGCTCCGCCACGATCCGCGAAGGCCAGTTCCACATCATGGGAACGCTGGTCGGCGTGCTTATTCTCGCGGTTGGCTTCAACGGGCTGAGCATCTTCGGTGCGCCGACCTATTTCCAGCCGATCTTCAAGGGCGGCATCCTCGTGCTCGCCGTCGGCATGTCAACGCTGGCACGCCGCTACGCCGCGGCCTGAGCGGTTCGGCACAGACCAAAACAACGTCGGCGACTGCCAGAAACAGTCGCCGACGTCGATCAGATCACGGATCGCACCACGCCCGCATCGACGAAATCTTGTCGTTCCAGGCGCCGCCGACATAAAGCGCCGTCTGGTCGAACACCCGCGTCGCGCCGCGATAGTCGCGGTGTTCCCAGACCTGCAGATGGCAATAGACCTCGCAGATCACCGACGAGATCTTGTCGTTCCACTTTCCACCGACATACGACCAGCTCTCTCCGGCGTTGACGATCCAGGACTTGCCCTTGCCGTCACGATGCTCGGTCACCAGACAGCCATCGTGATCCTTCCACCACTGCGCATGTGCCACCGTTGGCGCGGCCGAAATGCCGCCAAGCGTCAGCGCCAGGCCGAGCACGGGACCGGCCGCCCATCCGATACGAAACTTCCTCCACGACACCATTTCAGGCTCCGTTGTCATGTCCCTGCGTCAAGCATGGCACAAGAAGCGGACCTTCTCGTCAACCAAATGGCTGACAGCATTCGTTTGCGGACGTTGAAAGCAGGAACGGAGCCCTACTCCGGCACCACGGCGATAGCCTGGATCTCGACCTTGGCGCGGTCCTCCACCAGCGCCACGACCTGCATCGCGGCCATGGCCGGGAAGTTGCGGCCCATCGTGGCACGGTAGGCCTCGCCGAGACCCTTCGGGTTGGCGAGATATTCGCGCTTGTCGGTGAAGTACCAAGTCATGGTGGTGACGTGCTCGGGCCCTGCGCCGGCCTCGGCCAGGATGGCGACGATGTTCTCCAGGGTCTGCCGCACCTGCCCGACGAAATCGTCGGTCTCGAACTGGCACTGTGCGTTCCAGCCCACCTGCCCGCCGATGTAGATCTGTCGGCCACGCGCCATGACGCCGTTGGAATAGCCCCGCGGCTTCACCCATCCTTCCGGCTGCAGGATCGTGTGCATGTCGTTTTCCCCCGCCATCACGCGCTCCCCAGCACCTGCCGCGCGATCACCACCTTCTGCACGTCCGACGCGCCCTCATAGATGCGCAGCGCCCTGATCTCGCGATACAGGCTCTCGACGATGTGGCCATGGCGGACACCGTCCCCACCGTGCAACTGCACGGCGCGGTCGATCACATCCTGCGCCTTGTCGGTGGCGAAGAGCTTTGCCATCGCCGCCTCGCGCGTCACGCGGGCCGCGCCTGAATCCTTCGTCCACGCCGCCCGATAGACCAGCAGCGCGGCGGCATCGACGTCGAGCGCCATGTCGGCGATGTGACCCTGCACCATCTGAAGGTCGGACATCGGCGCCCCGAACAGTTGCCGGCCGGAGGCGCGCCGGATGGACTCGTCCAGCGCACGCCGCGCGAAGCCGAGCGCCGCCGCGCCAACGGTGGAGCGGAACACGTCGAGCACCGACATCGCAATGCGGAACCCCTCGCCGGGCTTGCCGATCATCGCACTCGCCGGCACGCGCACGCCATCGAAGGAAAGCGTCGCCAGCGGATGCGGCGCGATCACCTCCAGCCGCTCGGCGACGTTGAGGCCGGGCGTGTCGGCAGGCACCACGAAAGCGGAGATGCCCTTTGCGCCCGGCGCCTCGCCGGTGCGGGCGAACACGCAGTAGAGATCGGCGATGCCGCCGTTGGAGATCCAGGTCTTTTCGCCGCTGAGGACATAGGTGTCGCCGTCACGCGTGGCCGCCATGTCCATGTTGGCGACATCCGAGCCGGAGCGTGGTTCCGACAGCGCGAAGGCGGAAATCGCCTTGCCGGCGCACGTCTTCGTCAGCCACTGCCGCTGCTCGTCGGAGCCGAACAGGCTGATCGCGCCGGTGCCGAGACCCTGCATGGCGAAGGCGAAATCGGCAAGACCGTCATGCCGCGCCAGCGTCTCGCGCGTGATGCAGAGCGTGCGCACGTCGAGCGGCTGCGGATTGGCGGGATCGACAGCGGTCGGCTGCAGCCAGCCGTCGCGGCCGAGCATGGCGACAAGCTCGCGGCAGGCGGCGTCGACGTCGTCATGCGCCACCGGCAGGTGCTTTGCGCACCATGCGTCCAGCCGCTCGGCGTGCTCGCGGTGACGATCCTCAAAGAACGGCCACGACAGAAAGGAGCGATCAGGCATGGCTCTCAGTTTCCCTCGAACACGGGCTTCGCCTTCGCGACGAAGGCCTTGTAGGCGCGCTCGAAATCAGCCGTCTGCATGCAGATGGCCTGCGCCTGCGCTTCCGCTTCGATGGCCTGGTCGAGCCCCATCGACCATTCCTGATTGAGCTGCGTCTTGGTGATGCCGTTGGCGAAGGTCGGACCGGCGACGATGCGGCCCGCAAGCTCCAGCGCTTCGGCTTCCAGCGATGCTGCCTCGACGATGCGGTTGAAGAAGCCCCAGCGCTCGCCTTCCGCCGCGCTCATCGAGCGGCCTGTGTAGAGCAGTTCGGCGGCGCGGCCCTGCCCGATGATGCGCGGCAGCATCGCGCATGCGCCCATGTCGCAGCCGGCGAGCCCGACGCGCGTGAACAGGAACGCCGTCTTTGCCTCCGGCGTGGCAAGGCGGATGTCGGATGCCATGGCGATGATGGCGCCGGCGCCGACGGCAACGCCGTCGATTGCCGCGATTATCGGCTTGCCGCAGTTGAGCATCGCCTTGACGAAGTCGCCGGTCATGCGGGTGAAGGTGAGCAGTTCCTTCATGTCCATCGCGACCAGCGGGCCGATGATCTCGTGGACATCGCCGCCGGAGCAGAAATTCCCGCCATTCGACAGGAACACGACCGCGTCGATGTCGTCGGCGTAGGCGAGCGCGCGGAACGTGTCGCGCAGTTCGGCATAGGAATCGAAGGTGAGCGGGTTCTTGCGCTCGGGCCGCGCGAGGCGAATGCGTGCGATCCGGCCCTCGACCTGCCACTGGAAATGCTTTGGCGCGTGGCCGGCCATCGAATTGCCCTTCATTCCTTCCCCTCCCAATTGCTGCTGAAAGACTTCAGCATCGTGCCGAGCTGACGCGCATCGCCATCGCTGACGCCGAGCAGAAGCTCGCTGATCCAGATTTCGTGGGCAGCCGCCATGCGGCGGAAATGCTCGACGCCTGCCTCCGTCAGCCGCGCCATCGAGGTGCGGCGATCGCCGTTGCGGCGGGCGCGGGCGACCAGGCCCTCCGCCACAAGCCGGTCGACGATGCCCGTGACATTGCCGTTGGAGACGAGCAGGAAACGTGAAAGGTCACTCATCAGCATGCCGTCCGGCGCGCGGTAGAGCGCCGCCATCACGTCGAAGCGCGGCAGCGTGGTGTCGAATTCCGTGCGCAACCGCTCGCGCAGTTCCGCCTCAATCGAACGGGCGGCGCGCAGCAGCCGCACCCACAGCCGCAGCCGGTCCTTGCTGGCCGGCGCGATGTCGGGACCCGAGAGCGGCGCGCTCACCATGTCTCGCCCCCCGACAGCGACAGCGTCTGGCCGGTCACAGAGCTGGCGCCCTCGCTGCACAGATAAAGCACGCTGGCGGCCACCTCGTCCGGCTGGATGAAGCGGCCTTGCGGATTGGTGGCGCGCAGGCTGGCGCGTGCCGACTCCGCGTCACGGCCGGTCTTGGCGACAATGCGCTGCACCGACTGCTCCAGCATCTCGGTCTCGACGAAACCGGGGCAGACGGCATTGACCGTCACCCCGCTCTTTGCGGTCTCGACCGCGAGCGCCCGCATCAGGCCGACGACGCCGTGCTTCGCCGCCACATAGGGCGCGACGTAGGCGTAGCCTTTCAGCCCGGCGGTGGAGGCGACGAAGATGATGCGGCCCTTGCCGCGCTCGACCATGCTGGCGAGCGCCGGCCGCACGGTCAGGAAGGCGCCGGTCAGGTTGACGGCGAGTGTCTGCTGCCAGTCGGCGAGCGAGGTGCGGTGCGCCGGCGCGCTGCCCGACATGCCGACATTGGCGACGACGATGTCGAATGGCCCGCGCGCGGCACTCGCGTCGCGATGCAGCGCTTCCATCGCCGCCTCGTCGGTCACGTCGGCAGCAGAAGGAAAGATGCGCGGGTTCTCGGCTGCCACGGCCGCCAGCGCGTCCTGCCGCCGGCCGCAGATGGTGACGTCGAGCCCCGCCCCCGCAAGTGCCAGCGCGATCGACCGCCCGACGCCGGAGCCGCCACCCGTCACCAGCGCGTGGCGGAAACCCGTCATACCTTCAGCCCCGGCTGCGCGCGTTCGGCGATGCGGTAGAGCTGATCGCGGCCGGGCAGATATGCGTCCGGCCATTTCACCCCGCGATCGCCCAGCACAGCGGCCGCGTGCAGCGTCCAGTAGGGATCGGCGAGATGCGGACGCGCCAGACAGACGAGGTCGGCGCGACCTGCCATCAGGATCGAGTTGACGTGGTCGGGCTCGAAGATGTTGCCGACCGCCATCGTTGCCATCCCGGCCTCGTTGCGGATGCGGTCCGAGAACGGCGTCTGGAACATGCGGCCATAGACCGGCCGTGCGCGGGTCGAGGTCTGACCGGCCGAGACGTCGCAGATGTCGACGCCGGCCTGCCGCAGGATCGTCGCGATCGCCACCGCGTCAGCCGGCGTGATGCCTTCGGCGCCGACCCAGTCATTGGCGGAGATGCGCATCGAGATCGGCTTGTCGTCCGGCCACACCGCACGCACCGCCCGGAACACCTCCAGCGGATAACGCAGCCGGTTCTCGAGCGACCCGCCATACTCGTCGGTGCGACGGTTGGTCAGCGGCGTTATGAAGGCGGAGAGCAGGTAGCCATGCGCGGCATGAATCTCCAGCATGTCGAAGCCACAGCGCGCAGCCATCTCGGCCGACGCGACGAACTGGTCGCGCACGCGCTCCATATCGGCGAGGTCCATCGCCTGCGGCGTCTGGTGCGCCGGCGACCACGCCACCGCCGACGGGCCGAGGAGCGGCCAGTTGCCCTCCCTCAGCGGCATGCCTTCGTCTTCCCAGCCGACCTGCGTTGAGGCCTTCGGCCCGGCATGGCCGAGCTGCGCGCAGAGCTTCGCCTCGGTCTCGCCATGCACGAAATCGACCAGGCGTTTCCACGCCACCTCATGCTCGGGCTTGTAGAAACCGGGACAGCCGGGCGTGATGCGACCTTCCGCGCTGACGCAGGTCATCTCGATGTAGACTAGACCGGCGCCACCTTTCGCGCGCTCGGCATAGTGCGTGAAATGCCAGTCGGTCGGGCATCCATCGACCGCCTTGTACTGCGCCATCGGCGAAACGACGACGCGGTTCGACAAATGCAGGTCGCGCAGCCGGAACGGCGCGAACATCGGTGCGCGGCGCTGGTTGCCGCCCCCGGCCTGGCGCTGGAACCACGTCTCGGCGCTGCCCAGCCATTCCGGGTCACGCAGGCGCAGATTCTCGTGGCTGATGCGCTGCGAGCGGGTGAGCAGCGAATAGTTGAACTGCACCGGGTCGAGATGCAGGTAGCGCTCCACCTCCTCGAACCATTCGAGTGAGTTGCGCGCGGCCGACTGCAGCTTCAGCACCTCGGTGCGCCGGGCGTCCTCATACTTGCCGAAAGCGGCTTCGAGCGTCGGCTCGCTGTGCACGTATTCAGCCAGCGCAACGGCGCTCTCCAGCGCCAGCTTGGTGCCGGAGCCGATGGAGAAATGCGCGCTTGCCGCGGCGTCGCCCATCAGCGCCAGGTTCTTGTGCGACCAGCGCTCGCACAGCACGCGCGGGAAATTGATCCAGGCGGAGCCGCGCACATGGTTGGCGTTCGACATCAGCGGGTGGCCGCCGAGATGCTTCTCGAAGATGCGCTCGCAGGTCGCGATCGACTCTTCCTTCGTCATCTCGCCGAAGCCGAAGCCGTTCCACGTGTCCTCGCTGCACTCGACGATGAAGGTCGCGGTGTCAGCATCGAACTGGTAGGCGTGCGCCCACACCCAGCCATGCTCGGTCTGTTCGAAGATGAAGGTGAAGGCGTCGTCGAACTTCTGGTTGGTCCCGAGCCAGACGAACTTGCACTTGCGCACGTCGATGTCGGGCTTGAACACGTCCGCGAAGGTGGCGCGCGAGCGCGAGTTGAGGCCGTCCGCCGCGACGACGAGATCGTGCGACTGCATGAACGGACGCGGGTCCGGCACCTCGGTCTCGAACTGCATCACGATGCCGAGTTCGCGTGCCCGCCGCTGCAGGATGGTCAGCAGGCGCTTGCGGCCAATGCCGCAGAAGCCATGGCCGGTCGAAAGCGTGCGCGTGTCGCGGTAAACGACGGCGATATCGTCCCAATAGGCGAAATGCTTGCGGATGCTGACGGCGCTGACCGGGTCGTTGCGCTCGAGATTGGTCAGCGTCTCGTCGGAGAGCACCACACCCCAGCCGAACGTGTCGTCGGGACGGTTGCGCTCGACCACCGTCACCTCGTGCGAGGAGTCGCGCAGCTTCATCGAGATGGCGAAGTAAAGGCCGGCAGGACCACCGCCGAGAACGGCAACCTTCATCGCTGCGATCTCCATCGATTGCGACCCGCAGTATCGGGCGCGGCGGCGATTATTTCAAGCTTAAAGTTTCTCTCAGGCGGCGAGCCAGCCGGACTCGACCTTCGGCAGCGGCACCGCCTCGATCAGCGTGCGCGTGTACTCGTGCTGCGGGCTGTCGAAGATGGCGGCGGTCGGCCCGGCCTCGACGATCTCGCCGGCCCGCATGACCACGATCTGCGAGCAGAGCCGCCGCACGACGGAGAGGTCGTGGCTGATGAAGGCGACGGTCAGGCCCATCTCGGCCGCGAGCGTTTCCAGCAGCGTCAGGATCTGCGCCTGCGTGGAGACGTCGAGGCCGGACACGATCTCGTCGGCCAGCACGAATTTCGGCGACAGCGCCAAAGCGCGCGCGATGCCGACGCGCTGCCGCTGGCCGCCTGACAGCTCGTGCCGGTAGCGCCTCGCAAAGCTCTCTGGCAGGCTGACGCGGCGCAGCGCCTCGGCCACGCGATCGCGCACGCGGTCGCTCAGACCATTGTGCTTCAGCGGCGCGGCGATGATGTCGCCGATGGTGCGGCGCGGATTGAGCGACGACATCGGGTCCTGGAAGATCATCTGCAGGTCGCGGCGCAGCGGCCGCAGCTGCGCCTCCGACAGATGCGTGATGTCGCGGCCGTCGAAGACGACGCTGCCGGCAGTTGGCTCGAGCAGACGCACCAGCGCGCGCCCGAGCGTCGACTTGCCCGAACCGGATTCGCCGACGATGCCGGTGACCGAGCGGGCGGGGATGTCGAGGTCGATGCCTTTCAGGATCTCGTTCAGCGGGGCGCGGCCGAGCAGCGGCTTGCGCGTCATGTCGGGCAGCGCGACTTTCAGGGCCCTGACGGTGAAGAGCGGCTCAGCCATGCGCCGGCCTCCAGCCCTGATCCGCGGCGGCAATCTCGGCGGCGAGCTCTGCGAGAACGCCCGCCTCCACCGGTTTCAGTGACGCGCCGGGGTCGGTGTAGCTCGGCGTCGCCGCCATCAGGGCGCGTGTGTAGGCATGCCGCGGCGCCGCGAACAGCGTCTCGACATCTGCCTCTTCCACCACCTTGCCGGCATAGAGAACGGTCACCTGCTGCGCGATCTTCGAGACCACGCCGAGGTCGTGCGTGACGAACAGCAGCGCCGTGCCATGCTCGCGCTGCAACGCCGCGATCAGGCGCAGGATCTGCTTCTGCACCGTCACGTCGAGCGCTGTGGTCGGTTCGTCGGCCACGATCAGGCGCGGCTCGGCGGCGAAAGCGGCGGCAATGAGCACGCGCTGCCGCATGCCGCCGGAAAGCTCGTGCGGGTAGGAGCGGATGACGCGGTCAGGCTCGCGGATGCGCACCTCGTCGAGCAGATGGCGGATGCGCTTGTCGGCGCGCGCGCCATCCCAGCCGAGGATTTTCACCAGGCGGTCGGTCATCTGCGGGCCGATGCGGCGCGACGGATTGAGCGCGGTGAGCGGGTCCTGCGGGATGAGCGCGGTCCGCTCGCCGATCAGACGCCTGCGATCTTTCAGCGCCAGCGTGCCGAGATCCCTGCCTTCCAGCGCGATCGTCCCTTCGACGATGCGCACCGACGGAGGCAGCACGCCGAGCACGGCCTTGCCGATCATGCTCTTGCCGGCGCCGCTCTCGCCGACCAGCGCGCGCACCTCGCCCGGCTGCACGCTGAGCGACACGGAGCGCAGCACGCGCGTGGCGTTCGCCAGCGTGGCGCTGAGGTTGGATATGGCGAGACAGGACGCGGTCATCGCAACACCGGGTCGAAGCGCGCCTTCAGCCCCTCGCCGAACTGGCTGAACGACAGCACCGTGAGGAACAGCGCGATCAGCGGGAACACCAGCACCCACCATGCCTGGTGCACGGACAGACGGCCTTCCGCGATGATGCCGCCCCAGGTCGGATCGTCGGTCGAGATTGACAGGTTCACGAACGACAGGATCGCCTCGACGATGACGGCGATGCCCATCTCGAGCGACAGCAACGCAATGATCGACGGCAGCACGTTGGGCAGCACCTCGCGCAGCATGATCTGCACGCGGCCGAAGCCTGCGATGCGCGCGTTCTCGACATAGTCCATGCGCGCCTGGCCCATCGCCTCGGCACGTACCACCCGGCAGAAGCGAGTCCAGTCGATGACGGCGATGGCGAGGATGACGGAGGTGAGCCCCGTGCCCAGCACGGCAATCAGCAGGATGGCGAACAGCACCGGCGGGAACGCCATCCAGATTTCGACGATGCGCGAGACGATGCGGTCGGCCCAGCCGCCGAAATAGCCGGCGATCAGCCCCAGCGCCGAACCGACGATGCAGGTGGCGAGCGCGGCGACGAAGGCGACGATGAGCGCCACCTGGGCGCCGTAGATGATGCGCGAGAGCAGGTCGCGGCCAAGGCTGTCGGTGCCGAGCCAGTAACCCGGCTCCGCCCCGCTGACCCAGAAGGGCGGCAGGCGTTCGAGCATCAGATCCTGCGCCAGCGGATCGTGCGGCGCTACCCAAGGCGCCAGCACCGCGGCCAGCAGAACGATCAGCAGCCAGCCGCCGGCAAGCCAGAGACGCGCGCCGGCGGCGCGTGGGGCACGAGCGACCTCAGCCATGCCGCAGCCGCGGATTGAGCAGCGCGTACATCATGTCGACCGCGAGGTTGATCAGGACGAAAAGCAGCGCGAAGACGAGCACGATGCCCTGGATCAGCGGCAGATCGCGGTTGACGACAGCGTCGATCGCCATGTTGCCGAGCCCTTCGTAAGAGAACAGCCGCTCGACGATCACGGTGCCGCCGATGAGGAAGGTGAACTGCACGCCGATCAGCGTCAGCGTCGGCAGCGCCGCGTTCTTCAGCGCCTCGCGCAGGATCACCTGCGTCTCCGAAAATCCCTTCACCCGCGCCAGCACGACGTAGTCGAGCGACAGCAGTTCCTTCAGCGACTGCTTCAGCAGTTGCGAGATGATCGCGGCCAGCGGCAGGGCGAGCGCCAACGCCGGCATGAACATGTGGCTGACGAGGTCGGCCGTCAGGTCGAAGCGCAGCCGCACGATGCTCTCGAACAGGTAGAACTGGGTGACGAAGGGCAGGTCGAGTCGCGGCGACACGCGGCCGGAAATCTCGAAGATCGGCCAGATCACGCCGAACAGCAGGATGAACAGCAGGCCCCAGAGAAAATCGGGAATGGACAGCGCCGCGCCATTGGCGACGTCGATGCCGGCCTCGGTCGCGCGGCCACGCTCGCGTGCGCCGATTATGGCGGTCGGCACGCCGATCAGGATGGCGATGATCAGCGCCGCGATGGCGAGTTCGAGCGTCGCCGGCAACCGGTTGGTGACCAGCGACAGCACGTCCTGGCGCAGCGAGATCGAGGTGCCGAAATCGCCCTGCACGACGCCGCCCAGCCAGATCACGAACTGCTCGAAAATGGATTTGTCGAGGCCGTAGAGCGCCCGCAGCCGGTCGATGTCGGCATCGGTGGCGCCCGGCGGCAGCATCATGGCGATCGGGTCGCCGGGCGCGATGCGCACGACGACAAACACCACGACCGCCACGCCGAACAGCGTGACGAGCATGGTCAGCAGGCGAACGAGGAGGCGCTGCAGGATCATGAGCGGGCGGCGGGCGCTGGATCAGAAAGCCTGCGCGCCGACCCGGGCGGGACGGCGCGCAGCAAAGCGGTCACGAGCGCGTCTCGTGCATCAGGCCGGCGACATCAGGTGCGGCAGCAGCGCGCCCGACTTGTGCGGAACGACCTTGACGCCCTTGGCGTGCACGATCGGCTGGGCGTACTGCAGCAGCGGCAGCACGTAGGCGTTGTCGGCGATCAGCTTGCTGACGGCCTTCCAGCCTTCGATGCGCTTGGCCTCGTCCGGCTCGCCCCACAGCGGGTTGATGGCGTCGATGACGTCCTGC
Organism: Rhizobiaceae bacterium; assembly: GCA_050178915.1. Classification (GTDB taxonomy): domain Bacteria; phylum Pseudomonadota; class Alphaproteobacteria; order Rhizobiales; family Rhizobiaceae; genus JBFXAF01. The sequence goes on from JBFXFO010000087.1 coordinate 15,403, forward strand.
CCGTCCCACACCGAGTGCGGGCTCGGCCCGTACATGGCAAAGCCGGTCGAGGTCGTCGGGTCGCCGATCGAATTGCCCCAGTTGTAGAAGGCCGCCGGCGCCAGCTTGTCGGCTGCGCGCAGTTCGTAGTGCTTGGCGATCTCGTACACCTCGATGGTGGCCTCGATACCGACCTTGCGCCACATGCCGACGATCGCCTGGATCATCTCGTAGTCCTTAGGCTTGAAGCCCTTGGTCGTCTGGATGGTGAACTTCACCGGGTTCTCCGGCGAGTAGCCGGAAGCCTTGAGCAGTTCCACGGCCTTTTCCGGGCTATACTCGACCTTAATCGACGCGTCGTAGGCCTCGTATTCCGGCGTCTCCAGCGTGTCGATCGGCAGGCCGTAGCCACGCAGCAGGCGATCGACGAGCAGCTTCTTGTCGACCGACATGACGGCCGCCTTGCGCACATTGGCGTCGGTCATCACCTCGATGTCGTTGAAGAAGATCATGCCGATGTCGGACACGGTATCGCAGGAGCCGGCCAGCGCATCGTTGCCGATCAGGCGGTCATACTCCTCGTAGGGCACTTCCAGCGTGACCTGCGAGGAACCGGACTCGATCTCCGCCACGCGGCTCGCCGCATCCGGCACGAACTTGATGGTGACGCTGTCGAAGGCCGGCTTGCCGCCCCAGTAGTTGGCGTTGGCCTTGAGCTGGATAAAGGCGTTGCGCTCGAACTTCTCGACCATGTACGGGCCGGTGCCTATCGGCGCCTTCTCGAAACCTTCCGCCCCGACCTTCTCGTAATAGGCCTTGGGCAGCACATAGCCGGTGAGGAAGGCCATCCACTTGAAGTAGGTCGGGTCGAACTGCACCACATCGCCGGTGATGGTGTTGCCGTCGGCCTTCAGATTGGTGACGTTCTTCCAGACGAACTGGATCGGGTTGCCGGTGGCTTCCTGGCCGGCGCGGGTGAGCGACCAGACGATGTCCTCGGCGGTGAATGGCGAACCGTCATGCCAGGTCACGCCTTCGCGCACCTTCATGATCACCTGCTTGCGGTCGTCGCTCCAGCC
>JBFXFO010000088.1:0-16413 GCA_050178915.1 Rhizobiaceae bacterium
CTCGTAGGCGTTGCGCAGTTTGAGCACCTGGCTGAGACGCTCGTGCGACAGGCTGCGCAGCTCTATGTTGGAGACGTGCGTGGAGTGGCGGCGCACGACATGGAAGCGGATGTGATGGTCGACGAACGCGATCAGCCGCTGGCGCGGCGAGGCGCTGGCGGGATTGTCGGCGGCCCAGGCGTCGGCAAGCTGCTGCATGTGCTCGAGCAGCAGCGAGAACAGCAGCTCTTCCTTGGTCGGAAAGTAGCGATAGAGGGCAGCCGGCTGGACACCGACCTCGGCCGCGAGCTCGCGCATCGACACGGCCTCGTAGCCGCGCCGCGCCATGAGGCCGAGCGCGGCCTCGCGTATGGCGGCTTCGGTGCGCAGGCCAAGCGAGCCGGCAGTGCGAGCCATCGACGGTCCTCCTGTGTCCAAGAATAAAACGGACGTTCAATTCTTTCAAGTGGCATAATGCGAACGCTGGCGTGCCGCTCTTCCTTCCAGCTTTGAATTTTGCCAGCGTCGGCCGCATGGATGTCGGCAGGCTGCCCAGAGAATTTCCTGATTTCGGTCTGACGCGCGAACAGCGCCGCGCGGCGGTGCATACGCACTATCATGAGCGCGCGGGCATGGACGGCGAGCGCGGCGAAATCTGGTGCTACACCGACCGCTTCAACTACCGGCACGGCGACCGCGTGACACTGATGGTCAGTTCGACCGCCCCGCGCTTCGACCTGCAGATCGCGCGCGACGGCGCAACGGAAGTGCCTGTGCTGGAAGAGCGCGGCATTGCCGCGCGCTGGCAGGACACGCCGGACCAGTGCTCGGTCCAAGGCTGCGGCTGGCAGGCAACGCACGAGTTCGCCATCCCCGCCGAGTGGCCGTCCGGCGCCTATCGCCTGACGCTGACGGCAGAGGGGCGCGACGGCCAGCCGATCCGCTGCCACCATCTCTTCATCCTGCGCCCTGCGAATGGAAAGAAGCCGGGCCGGGTGCTGCAGGTAGCGGCAACCGGTTCCTGGCTCGCCTACAACACCTGGGGCGGCTCCAATCATTATGAAGGCATCACCGGGCCAGGCCGCGACCGGTTCGCCACGCATGTGAGCACGCAAAGGCCGTGGTGCCGCGGCTTCGTGGTGCTGCCGCAAGGGGCACCGCGCGTCCCGCTTGAAGTGATGACGCCGATGGCCGCGCCTCCGCGCTACCCGCACATGGAGTGGGCCTACGCCACCGGCCACTCCAAGAAATATGCGTCGTCGGGCTGGGCGAGCTACGACAGTCATTTCTTCCGCTGGGCCGAACGCAGCGGCTACGCCATCGACCTCGCCACCGGCCACGACCTGCACTTCGATCCGGATCTGCTGGCCGGCTACGACTGCGTCGCCTTCGTCGGACATGACGAATACTGGACCTGGGAAATGCGCGACGCCGTCGACGCCTATGTCGAGGCGGGCGGTCACGCGGCCCGCTTTGCCGGCAATTTCATGTGGCAGACGCGGCTGGAGGACGATGGCCGGCGGCAGGTCTGCTACAAATATCTGGCGCGGAAGGATGATCCGCTCTCGGCAACCAATCCGAGCCGCGCCACCAATTCATGGGAAGCGCCGGAGGTCGGGCGTCCCGGGGCGCTGACCTTTGGCCTCAACGCCACCAACGGCGTCTATGTCGGCTGGGGTGGCTGCGTGCCGCGCGGCGCGCGCGGCTTCCCGGTCTACCGGCCCGAGCACTGGGCCTTCAAAGGGACTGGCCTCTACTATGGAGACATCCTCGGCGCCGAAGGCCACGTCTTCGGTTATGAGACCGACGGCCTCGACTACGAGATACGCGGCGGCCTGCCGTACCCGACCGCGACATCCGGAGCGCCCGACGGCATCGAGATCCTCGCGCTCGGCATGTCGTCGCTGGTCGAGCACAATGCCGACGTGCCGGAGGAGGACCAGTTCCTCAAGGATGACGACGCGATCTTCACCGCCGACACGCTCTACCATGACCCGAGCCCGGCCGGCGTCGAACGCGTGCGGCGCGGCTCCGGCATGATCGTGAATTTCCCGAAGGGGCAGGGCGAGGTTTTCCACGCCGGAAGCTGCGAATGGGTCGCGGGTCTGCTAAGGCGGGACGAAATGGTCGAGCGGGTGACCGCCAACGTGCTCGACAGATATCTGGGGAAGCAAACTTGAACGCCGAAAGCCCGAAGACGGAAGCCCCCCGCCCGCCGTCGCACCTCTTTTATGTCACGCGCCTGCGCCGGCCTTTGGTCGACCGCGCCGAGGGCATCTATGTCTGGACGCAGGACGGGCGCCGTTTCATCGACGGCTCGAGCGGGCCGGTCGCCGTCAATCTCGGCTACGGCAACAAGGCCGTGCTCGACGCGATGAAGCGGCAGATGGACCGCACGACCTTCGCCTACCGGCTGCATTTCGAGAACGAACCGGCCGAGGAACTGGCGAGCACCATCGCGGCGCGCATGCCGAACGGGCTGAACCGCATCTTCTTCGTGTCGGGCGGCTCGGAAGCGGTGGAGGCCTGCATCAAGCTGGCGCGGCAATGGGCCGTGGCGACCGGACAGCCAAAACGCTGGAAGGTGATCGCGCGCATGCCGTCCTATCATGGCGGCACCTACGGCGCTCTGTCGGTGACCGGCGACGGCATGCTGACCGACACCTTCGCGCCGCAGCTGCGACCCATGCCGACTGTACCGGCGCCGACCGCCTATCGCGACCGCGACAACCTCTCGATGGAGGAGCGCGGCGTCAAATATGCCGACATGCTGGAGGAGAAGATCCTCGCCGAAGGGCCGGAGAGCGTCGTCGCCTTCATCATGGAGCCGATCGGCGGCGCGGCGACCAACGCGCTGGTGGCACCGGATACATATTATCCGCGTATCCGCGAGATCTGCGACCGCCACGGCATCCTGCTCATCCATGACGAGGTGATGAGCGGCGTGGCGCGCACCGGAAAGTTCCTCGGCGGCGACCACTGGAACTGCAAGCCCGACATCGTGTCGCTGTCGAAGGGCATCGGCTCCGGCTATGCGCCGCTCGGCGCCATGGCGGCGGGCGACCGGCTGGTCAAGCCGGTGCTCGACATGGGCGGCTTCCAGCATGGCCACACCTATGCCGGCAATCCGCTGGCCTGCGCCGCCGGCCTCGCCGTGATGGGTGAGATCGACCGTCTCGGCCTGATCGGGAATGCAGCCGCCATGGGCGAGGCGCTGATGGACGGCATGCGCGGCCTGCAGCAGCGCTATCCCTTCATCGGCGACGTGCGCGGCAAGGGGCTTTTGACGGCGCTGGAGTTCGTGAAGGATCCGGTCACGATGGAGCGGCTGCCCGCGTCCATCAACATCGGCCAGCGCGTGCTCGACCTTGCCTATGAGCGCGGGCTGATCGTCTATTTCCGGCGGGTCACCGGCGGCGTCCAGGGCGACAGCGTGATGGTCGCGCCGCCGCTGATCGTCACGCGCGAGCAGGTGAACGAGATCGTCTCCATCCTCGGCGACGCGATCGGCGTCGCTGCGCGCGAGTTCGGCCTGCCGGTGAACGGGTGATGACACGGCGTGCCGCGTCGACGCGCGTTGAAATCCGGCAGGCGGTGGCGGCCGATGCCGACAGGATCCATGGCGCGCTGCTCGACCTCGGCGACCATGTCGGCGAGCAGCACAAGATCAAGAGCACGCCGGCCGACATCCGCCGTTACGGCTTCGGCACGGATGCGCGCTTCCACACGCTGATCGCCGAGGGCAATGGCATCTTCGCCGGCATCTGCATCTACTTCCCGAGCTTCTCGACCTGGCTCGGCGTGCCGGGCGTCTACATCCAGGACATCGTCGTCGACCGCGACTTCCGCGGGCAGGGGATCGGCGAGCGGCTGCTGCGCGAGGTGGCGCGACTGACGCATGCAGAGGGCGCACGATACATGCGGCTGGCAGTCGACGTGGAGAACCTGTCGGCACAGGCCTTCTACGACCGGCTCGGCTTCCAACTGGTCAAGGACGACATGATCCGGGCAGCCTATGGCGAGGCGTTCGCAGCACTGGTGAAGGGCGAAGACGAATGAAGGCGTTGTTCGCGGAAGAGCAGAAGCGGCACGATCCGAAGGGATTCCTGTCCAGCGGCGCGCCGAAGCCGAATCCGGAGCAGCCGGCGAGGGCCGACGCGCTGCTCGCCGGTGCGAAAGCAGCGGGCTGCGAGATTGTGCGGCCACGCAATCACGGGCTCGGACCGATCGCCGCGATCCACACGCCGGAGTATCTGCAGTTCCTCCAAAACATCCATGAGCGCTGGCAGCGCATAGACGGCGCTTCCGCCGAAGTCGTGCCCAACATCCATCCTATCGCGCGTCGCGGCACCTATCCGGCCTCGGCGGTAGGGCAGGCCGGCTACCACATGGCCGACACCTCGTGCCCGATCTCGGCGCAGACGTGGGAGAGTTCGCTGTGGAGCGCCTGGACGGCGGTCGAAACGGCACATGCCGTGCTCGCCGGCGACAGCGCCGCCTATGCGCTCTGCCGTCCGCCCGGCCACCACGCGTTTGCAGACGTGGCAGGCGGCTTCTGCTTCATCAACAATTCGGGCGTCGCGGCGCAGGTGCTGCGCAGCCAGGCGGCGCGTGTCGCCATCCTCGATGTCGATCTGCACCACGGCAATGGAACGCAGGGCGTGTTTTATGCGCGCGGCGACGTGTTGACCGTCTCGATCCATGCCGATCCGGTGCGCTTCTACCCGTTCTTCTGGGGACATGCCGACGAGCGCGGCGAGGGGCCGGGCCTCGGCTACAATCTGAACCTGCCGCTGCCGCGCAAGACCGGCGACGAGGGTTTCCTCGACGCGCTCGAAGCCGCGCTGAAGCGCATCCGCGCCTTTGCCCCCGCGGCTCTGGTGGTGGCGCTCGGCCTCGACGCCTTCGAGGGTGATCCGTTCGGCGGCCTGTCGGTGTCGACGCCCGGCTTTGCCCGCATCGGCGAGGCTATCGCAAAGCTGCAGCTGCCCACCGCAATCGTGCAGGAGGGCGGCTACCTCTGCGCCGAGCTGGGCGACAACCTGACGAGTTTCCTCACCGGTTTCGGCGGCGCGCGCTAGCCTGCGATCAGGCTTGCGGACGTCTCAAAAATGAATACCATTCCGTTTTGACCGCGAGCCTCGCAAGAAGGCCGGGATCAACAGGGGAAAGAGGAGCTTCAGCATGACGAAGCGTGGGTTGCTTGCAGCAGCATTCGTTGCCGCGTCCTTGTCGCCGTTGACGGCGCAGGCTCAGGACAAGCCGATATTCGGCCTGGTGATGTCGTTCAGCGGCTGGTTCCAGCCGATCGACGCCGACACGATTGCCGGCGCCAAGCTCGCCGTCGACGACATCAACGCGGCCGGCGGCGTGCTCGGCCAGCCGATCGAGATCGTCGAGTTCGACAACAAGTCGGAGCCGCCGCTCGGCGCCGACGGCGCCATCGAGGTGATCGACAGGGGCGCCAAGGCCATTCTCTTCCCATCGGACTTCGATTTCGGCGCGCCGGGCGCCTTCGTGGCGCAGCAGAAGAACGTGATCGCGTTCTCGGCCGCGTCCGATCCGAAATTCGGCGTGCAGGGCGTCGGCTCGCTGGCCTATTCCGTGTCGAATGCGGGCCAGGCGCAGGGCGCGCTGATGGCCGAATGGGCGCACAACACCAAGGGCTGGAAGAAGGCCTATGTGCTGCTCGACAACACCATCTCCTACACCAAGTCGCTGTGCGGCAGCTTCGCCGAGCGCTGGAAGGAAGTGGCCGGCGCGGAAGGGCTGCTCGGCGAGGACACGTTCCTCAATGGCGACGCCTCGATCGCGGCGCAGATCACCCGCATCACCGGCCTCGCCGAGAAGCCGGACGTCGTCTTCCTCTGCTCCTATGCTCCTGGCGGCCCGAGCGCGATCCGCCAGATGCGCGCGGCCGGCATCGAGGCGGCAATCCTGACCGGCGAGTCCATGGATGGCGACTACTGGATCGGTTCGGTGCCGGACCTGTCGAACTTCTACGTGGTCAACTACGGCTCCAAGTATGGCGACGACCCGAATGCGGACGTGAACGCCTTCTTCGAACGCTTCGAGAAGAAGTACGGCAAGAAGGCCGACGTCTCCTACGGCCTGCGCGGCTATTCGGCGGTACAGGCCTGGGCGATCGCGGCCAACAAGGCCGGCTCGCTCGACGGCGACAAGGTGGCGGCGGTGCTCGACACCTTCAACAAGGAGCCGCTGGTCATCGGCCCGACCACCTGGACGGCCGAAACGCACATCGAGACCACGCGTCCGATGTCGATCATCGGCGTCACCGGCGGCAAGTTCGCAGCGGAAGGCCGCTTCAGCGTGGAGAAGTTCCCGAAGTTCTGACAGGCTTCGCGAACGTCGCCACGAGGGAAGAAACGATGCAATTGTCCGCCGAGGGCGTCACCGTCCGCTTCGGAGGATTGCTGGCGACCGACAACGTGTCGGTCGCCCTTTCGCCCGGCGAAGTGCTGGGGCTGATCGGCCCCAACGGCTCCGGCAAGACCACGCTGGTCAACATCCTTTCCGGTTTCCAGCGTCCGCATGCGGGAAAGATCCAGCTCGCAGGGCGCGACCTGACCGGGTCTCCGGCGCGCGCCTTCGCCCATGCCGGCATCGTGCGCACCTTCCAGGCGGTGCGCCTGTTCAAGGGCCTGACCGTCGCCGAGAATGTCGAGGTCGGGCTCGTGGCGCGGGGATCGAGCCGTGCCTCGGCGCGGACGCGAGCACGTGAAATGCTGGCCGATTTTGAACTCGCCGACTGCGCCGACCAGGACGCCACTGCGCTGAGCTACGGACAGGAGCGGCGGGCCGGACTGGCCCGTGCGCTGGCACTGGATCCGCGCTTCCTGCTGCTCGACGAGCCGGCGGCGGGGCTGGCCGCAGCTGAAGCCGAGGAACTTCGCCGCAGCATCTTGAACATCCGCGACCAGTATGGCTGCGGCGTGCTGGTGATCGAGCACAACATGGCGCTGGTCATGAGCCTGTGCGACCGTATCCATGTGCTGAATGGCGGCCGCACCATCGCCGCCGGCACCCCGGATGTCATCAAGGCCGACGCGGCGGTTCGCACCGCCTATCTCGGCAGCCAGGCTGCGTGACGATGGCCGTTGCCGCATCGCCCTTGCTTTCCGTGCGCGACCTGAGCGTACGCTACGGAGCGGTGACCGCCGTTTCCGGCGTTGGGCTGAGCCTCTCCGCCGGCGAGGCGCTGGCGATCGTCGGGCCGAACGGGGCCGGCAAGACCTCGCTGCTCTCGGCCATCGCCGGACTGGTGCGGCCGGCGGCGGGTGCTGTCGAGATCGACGGCAGGCCGATGACCGGCGTGCAGCTCTCCGACGTGGTGCGCCATGGCGTGGCGCTGGTGCCGGAAGGCCGCAACATCTTCGGCAGCCTGACCGTGCTGGAGAATCTGCGCCTCGGCGCCACCGCACGCCGCGACGACGCGGCTGCCGACATCGAGCGCGTCTTCGACACCTTTCCCATTCTGGGCGAGCGGCGAAGCCAGCCGGCAGGGCAGCTTTCCGGCGGCGAACAGCAGATGCTGGCGATTGCCCGCGCCATGCTGTCGAAGCCGCGCCTGCTGCTGCTCGACGAGCCGTCGCTCGGTCTGGCGCCGGCAATCGTCGACCGCGTCTACGAACTGCTGAACACGATCCGTGCCAGCGGCGTGGCGCTGCTGCTGGTCGAGCAGAACGCCGCCCGGGCCTTTGCACTCGCCGACCGCGCATGCATCATGAGCCACGGCGCCATCGTGCTCGCCGGCACGCCTGACGAGATCCGCGCCCGCGAGGATTTCGACGCGCATTATTTCGGCATCGCCTTCGCCGCGCCGGAGCGCGTCGGCTGATGGACCAGTTCATCCAGATCGCCGTCGATGCGGTGAGCGTTGGAGGGCTCTATGCGCTGACCGCGCTCGGCATCGGCCTGATCTTCGGCGTCATGCGGCTGGTCAACTTCGCCCATTCGGCGCTGATCATGGTGGCGGGCTACGTCATCCTGCTGCTGTTCACGGCCTCGCCGGTGCTTGCGATCTTCGGCGCGCTGGCCGCCGCCTGCGTCCTGGCGCTCCTGGCTGAACGCGCCGCCTTCCGGCCGCTGCGCGGGGCCAATCCGGCAACCCTTTTGATCTCGTCCTTCGCGCTCAACTTCTTCCTCGAGAAGCTGATGATCATGCTGGTCGGGTCGCGACCGAAGGGCGCCGACTTCCTGCCGTTCCTGGCGCAGCAGATCGAATTTTCGGGCATCCGCCTGCAATTGCTGCAGATCGTCACCATCGTGATCAGCATCGTCCTGCTGGCGGCGACGACCTGGTTCCTGCGCGCGACCCGCATCGGGCTGGAGATGCGCGCGGCGGCGGAAAACTTCCGCATGGCCGAGGTGCTCGGCGTCCGCGCCAACCGCGTCATCGCTGCCGCCTTCGCGATCAGCGCCGTGCTTGCCGGTGTCGTCGCCTGCCTGTTCGTGGCGCAGACCGGGCTGGTGCAGCCGCGCATGGGCCTGCAACTGGTCATCATCGCCTTCGTCGGCACGGTGATCGGCGGGCTGGGCAGCCTGCCCGGCGCGGCGCTGGGCGGTTTTCTCGTCGGTGCGGCGACCATCCTGCTGCAGGCGCTGCTGCCGCCGGACCTGCGCGTCTTCCGCGAGGCGTTCGTCTTCGTCGCCGTGACGCTGGTGATCCTGTGGCGGCCGCAGGGACTGATCCCGGCGCGCGGCCTGAAGGAGCGCGTATGAGCGCGCCGGCAAGATCGGCGGCTGGCTGGCGGCGTCTGTCGACGCTGCTGCTGCTCATCGCGATCGTGGTGCTGATCGCAGCCGCGTCGGAGCTGCTGCCGGTGGTCGCGCAACGCCGCGTCACGCTCGGCCTGATCAACCTCGTGGCGGTGGTCGGGCTCTACGTCTTCGTGGGCAACTCCGGCGTGCTGTCTTTCGGCAACGTCGCCTTCATGGCGATCGGCGCCTATGTGTCGGCGCTGCTGACCATGCCGGCCGCGGCGAAGGGCGTGTTCCTGCCCGACCTGCCGAGCTTGCTCGCAACGGCCGAGTGGCCGACGCTGGCCGGCGCGATTGCCGGTGGCGGCATCGCCGCGGCCATCGCTGCGATCGTCGGCTACCCGCTGATGCGGCTCTCCGGCATCTCGGCCAGCATCGCGACGTTTGCCATTCTCGTTGTCACCTATGTCGTGCTCGGCAACTGGACGAGCGTGACCGGCGGGCAGAACTCGCTGATGGGCCTTCCGATCTATGTCGGCCTGTGGAGCGCCGCAGGCTGGGCCGCCGTGGCGATCGGGATCGCCTTCCTGCATCAGGAATCGCGCACCGGCCTGTTGCTGCGCGCCTCGCGTGAGGACGAGACCGCGGCGGCGGCCTCCGGCGTGCACATCAATCTGCACCGGCTCGGCGCCTTCGTCGTGAGCGCGTTTCTCTCCGGCATCGCCGGCGTGCTCCTGGCGCATTTCCTCGGCACCGTGCGCGTCGAGACATTCTATCTCGATCTCACCTTCCTGGTGATCGCCATGCTGGTGATCGGCGGCATGCTGAGCCTGACCGGCGCTGTCGCCGGCACCATCGTCATCACGGCGCTGACCGAACTGCTTCGGCTGGCCGAGGTCGGCGTCGACATCGGCGGCACCACGATTGCCGCGCCCGGTGGGCTCGGCGATGTCGTGCTGGCGTTGCTGATGCTGCTGATCATCCTGTTCCGGCCGAAGGGCATCGCCGGTGGGCGCGAGATTGCCTGGCCGCGCCGACGCACCCAAATGACCGCACAACCCGACCCTACGAGACGAGGACCGACAGCATGAGCGACACCCCGCAGACCCCGCCCGCGCCCAATGTCGACATCAGCGCCATCTCCGAGGTGGCGATGGGCGTCTATGTGATCAGCGACCGGCGTATCCCGCTCGTGCCCAACATCGGCGTCATCGTGGGCCGTGACGCCGTGCTTGTGGTGGACACCGGCATGGGGCCGGAGAACGGCCGCGCCGTGCTCGCCGCCGCGAAGAAGATCGCGGGCGAGCGCAGGCTCTATCTGACGCTGACGCACTTCCATCCCGAGCACGGCTTTGGAGCTCAGGCCTGGAAGGGCGAGGCGACGATCATCTACAACGCGGCGCAGCGCGACGAACTGAAGGACAAGGGCGAAGGCTATCTCGGCATGTTCCGCACCTTCGGGCCGGGCGTGGCTGCCGCGCTCGAAGGCACCGAACTTGTCGAGCCCGACGAGACCTATGACGGCGAGAAACACGAGATCGACCTCGGCGGGCGGGTCGTGGAGCTCTCGACCTACGGCAACGCGCACACGCGCGGCGACCAGGTCGTGACCGTGCCGGATGCCGGGGTGGTCTTCGTCGGCGATCTGGCCGAAGAGCGGATCTTCCCGATCTTCCCCTGGTTCCCGCCGCAGGACGCCGACATCGACGCCGCCAACTGGGCGCTCGTGCTGGCGGCGGTCGAACTGGGCAAGCCGACGGTCGTCGTGCCGGGCCATGGTTCGGTCGGCGGGCCGGAAATCCTCTCGACCGTGCGCGGCTACATCGAGGATGTCGGCCGCCGCGTCGCCCGCCAGCTGGAGGCGGGCGAAACCGAGGAGCAGATCGTTGCGGGGCTGGGCGCCGAGGTGAAGGCCGAGCACCCGGACTGGGATTCGCCGGAATGGGTTGATTTCGCCATCCGCTATTTCGTGGCCAAGGGCTGAGCTGGCGGGAGGCGGAGATGACGAAGGCGCTGGTCGCGCTGCACTTCCAGAACGACATCTGTCATCGCGACGGGCTGATCCCTTTCGCGATCGACCGGGCGAGCGGCGCGCCGGACGCCTTCCTCGATCGCGCGCGCACCGCCATTGCGCGCGCCCGCGCTGCCGGCTGGCTGGTGGTGCATGTCCACATCGCCTTCGCACCGGACTATTCCGACATGCCGCGGAATGCGCGCCTGTTCCTCGCCGCCGAAAAGCTCGGCGCGCTCAGCCTCGGCTCATGGGGCGCGGCGGCGATGCAGGGGTTCGAGCCGGGACCGGGCGACATGCTCCTCGTCCATCGCGCCAACAACGCCTTCCATGAGACCGGGCTGGAAGATGCTCTGCAGGCCGCCGGCGTGCGCGAGATCGCCGTCATGGGGCTCGCAACGCAGTATTCGGTCGAGCACACGGTGCGACACGCTGCGGACCTTGGCTACGCCGTGACGATGTTGCGCGACTGCTGCGCCTCGGCCAACCCGGCTGCGGCGGAGGCATCCTTCGCGGCGATGGCGATGCTGGCCGAGATCAGGACGCTCGACGAAGTGGCGTTCTAACCCTCGATCGAGGTCAGGCCCGGCGAGGGCGCGGCGACGATCAGCTGCGTCATCAGCTCGATGCTCGGCGGCGTCTTGTCGCCGCGGACGCCAAGATAGGCGCCGGTGACGAAGCCGTTGAACGCCATGAACAGCACATGCGCGACGCTGGCATAGTGGCTGGAGCCGTGCATCGGCCGCGGTTCGGCCGCCTTGAGCAGCTTCGCCACCCGCTGTTCGCACCATTCCAGCAACTCGCCGCGGTAGTGGTCTGCCGGCGTGGCGGTCGAAACCGCCTGCATGAGGTTGTTGGCGAAGAAGTTCTGCTCGTTGGGAATGTCGCGCCAGATCGTCTCGACGACGCGCCTGACCTTGGGCTGATGTCCCTGGATCGCCTGCAACTCGGTCTCCAGCCGTTCCAGCCGCGCTCGCAGCCACGGACTGAACACCACATAGAAGAGGTCCAGTTTGGATTCGAAGTAGGTGTAGATCGTCGAGGGGGCGACCCCGGCGCGCTGGCCGATCTCGTTGGCGGACGTGCCGGCATAACCCTTCTCGACGAAAAGGCTGGTGGCCGCATCGAGGATCGCCTCGCGCACTTCCGCCTTCTTCACCTGCACCATGCGCCGTTCCCCGTCTTCTTCATCCGCGTATCCAGTTGAGCCTGGGCGATCAAGCTCCCGCCGCGTCGTCCGGCATTATGCCCACCGCCATGTCATCGGGCGGGGTGCCCCCGACTCGGCTTGGAATCGAGTCGCCGCGGCACTGGCCGAGTCGGCCAGGCGGCATGGCGTGATGGTCTGCGACTGGCCCTCGGACGGGGCTTCCGGACCGGCGTGGCAATCCGTATTGAGTCGAAATGGCGGCCGCGCATAGGCCTGCGAAGGCCCGCGAGCCTTGGAAAATAAACCTTTCGTTTAGACTTGGACCGAAATCGTCACATTTCTGCAACAGCGCCTGAAGTTCGACGCCGGTAAGCCGCCGGTCTGTCACATTCGAGTTGAACTGCCCGAGGAAATGGCAGAGGAATCCACCACACGTTCGTGGGACGGGCCGGCCGAGGGGAATTTGGCTGATCGTGATGCGGGCGGGAAAATAGACTACACGGAGACCAGCCAAATGAACATCAAGAGCCTGCTTATCGGTTCTGCAGCCGCCCTCATGGCGGTGACCGGAGCCCGTGCGGCCGACGCAGTTGTCGTGCCGGAGCCCGAGCCCGTCGAATACGTGCGCGTCTGCGACATGTACGGCGCTGGCTACTTCTACATCCCCGGCACCGAAACCTGCCTCCGCATCGGCGGCAAGGTTTGGTACTCGATCAACGCCACGAGCAACCGCGGCGGCGACACCCCCGGCGCGTACGACTTCGCCACGACCAACCGCGGCTGGCAGTCGAACATCGAGGCTGACCTCGACGTCAACGCCAAGAGCGAGACGGAGTGGGGCACTCTCGAGTCCTTCATCCGCATCCGTTCGACCTGGGGTGTCTCTGACTCCTCGAACCAGTTCCTGGTGGTTAACACCCCCGCCGGCGTAGCTGTCGGTGCGGCGAACCTCGGCACCGACGGCGTCACCGCCCTCGACCAGGCCTGGCTGTCGATCGGCGGCCTCCGCATGGGTTACACCGAGTCCGCTTGGTCGGCGACCGTCAATGGCGGCGTGTCGAGCTGGGGTTCGTTCACCTGGAACGGCCTGAACTACCGTTACCAGCAGCGTAACCTCGTCCAGTACAACTTCGGTGGTGGCAACGGCTTCTTCGGCACCGTGTCGCTCGAAGACGACGGCAACCCGAACTTCATCCCGGACGCTGTCGCAGTGGTCGGCGTGTCGCAGGGCTGGGGCGCTGTCTGGGCCAAGGTCGCTTATGACGAGGATCTGGCTCCGGCCGCCGCTGCCTTCGTTGGCCCGCGCGCTGCTGGCCTGTCGGGTGTCGATGGTTGGGCCGCTCAGCTCGGCGCTGCCATCAACGTGCCGAACATGCCCGGCTCGGTCTTCAAGATCGTCGGTTACTACGCAAACAACGCCAACCAGTATAGCGTTGGTGGCCGTTGGTCGGTGCTGGCGGCTTACCGTCATCAGTTCACCCCGGCCTTCGCTGCGACGATCGCTGGTCAGTACATCGACGACACGAACTTCGCTGCTGCTGGTCGTCCGACCCTCTGGCAGGCTGAACTCGGCCTGTACTGGACCCCGGTTCAGAACCTCGAGTTCAGCATGGAGCTGAACCACGCCAAGGCTACCGGCCTGCGTGGCACCACCTCGGGCTTCATCCGCGCTACCCGTTCGTTCTAATCCTCACGGATTTGAACAAGAAAACCCGGCGGGCAACCGCCGGGTTTTTTGTTGCGCTGAATTCAGCGCTCGCCTAGAGCTTGTCGCAACGGGACGTGCAGCATATCCCCACCTGAAATCGCGCAAAAACAATAGGATAGCGTGAGTTTCCAGGGGCGCAGCACGGCGTGGGCGGCGGCGGAGGCAGGTGACGGCATGGCGACTTCATTCGCGCGCAAGGACATGACCCCCGACAACTGGCGGGAATGGCCGTTCAGCCGCTGGAGCTTCCAGCATGTCTCCGAATTCGTGCCGGTTGCGCCGATCACCTTCGCCACGGCTGCCGAGCCGACGCCCTCGGACCAGGGTCTGCTGTCAAAACTGGACGTGGAGCACACGGATCAAGGCGCCATGCGCGCGACATCCTGGCTGGCGCAGTCCAATGCCGATTGCTGCGTCATCATGCGTAACGGTCAGGTGCTCGACGAATGGCACGCGCCACATGTCGACCCGGCGAACCCGCATATCATCTTCTCGATCTCCAAATCGCTGACCGGCATGCTGGCGGGGCTCGCCGTCGCTGACGGGGCGCTGGACGTGGACGCGCCGATCAGCCGCTACGTCGAGGTGGGCGCCGAGAGCGCCTATGCCGACGCTACGGTGCGCCACCTCCTCGACATGAGCGTCGCGCTCGATTTCGTCGAAGACTATGAGGACAAGACCGGCCCGTTCGACCGCTACCGACGCTCGACCTTGTGGAATCCGCAGCGGCCGGGAACGGCGCGGGAGACGCTCGAGCAAGTGCTCGCCTCTCTGCCCCGCGCAGCCGGGCCGCATGGCAAGGTGTTCTACTATGCCTCGCCCAACACCGACCTTGCCGGCCTCGTGATCGAGCGCGCGACCGGCGTGCGCTTCCACGAGTATCTGGCCGAGCGTATCTGGAAGCCGATGGGCGCACGCGGCGCGTCCTTCGTGACGGTCGATGCCGTTGGCACGGCGCGCGCGGCCGGCGGAATCTGCGTGACAACGCGGGATCTCGCGCGCTTCGGCCAGCTGGTGCTCGATGGCGGGCGCACGGCCGCCGGCGAGCAGCTGATTCCGGCGGAGTGGGTCGCCGACATGCGCGGCAACGGCGATCCGCAGGCGTGGAAGGACGGCAATTTCTCGTCGTCCTTCGCCGATGGCCGCTACCGGTCCTTCTGGTACGACACCGGTGACGGTCGCGGCTCGTTCTGCGGCATCGGCATTCATGCGCAGTGGCTGTGGGTCGATCCGACCAGCCGTGTCGTCATCGCGCTGACATCGTCACGTCCGGTCGCCAGCGACGATGCCGCGCAAAAGGTGGAAACACACATGCTCGGTCAGATCGCCCGCGCCATCTGAGGCGCTGGCAAACCAACACGAGAAGAGCGATGACCCGAAGGCCGCAACTCCTGCCCCTGATCGAGCGCCTGCCAGCAACCGTCCCGTTCGTCGGGCCGGAGCATCAGGAGCGCACACGCGGGCGCCCCTTCCGCGCCCGCATCGGCGCCAATGAAAGCGCCTTCGGCCCGTCACCGCGCGTGATCGAGGCCATGCAGCGTGCCGCCGGCGAGATGTGGAAATACTGCGACCCGGACAATCACGATCTGAAGGTCGCGCTGGCCGCGCATTACGGCGTCGAAGTCGGCAACGTCGTCGTCGGCGAGGGCATCGACGGGCTGCTGAACCTTGTCGTGCGCATGTATGCGGGCGAGGGGACGCCGGTGGTGACCTCGCTCGGCGCCTATCCCACCTTCAACTTCCACGTCACTGGCTTCGGTGCGCGCGTCGTCGCCGTGCCGTTCGTCGACGATCGCGAAAGCCTCGACGGGTTGCTCGAGGCCGTGAAGCGGGAGAACGCACCGCTGGTCTATCTCTCCAACCCCGACAACCCCATGGGCACCTGGTGGGAGACGCCCGAGCTGACGCGCTTCATGGACGCTCTGCCCGAGACGACGATGCTGATCCTCGACGAGGCCTATGGCGAGACCGCGCCGGCGTCCGCCCTGCCGCCGATCGACGTGAAGCGCGCCAACGTTCTGAGAATACGAACCTTCTCAAAGGCTTACGGGCTCGCCGGCATCCGCTGCGGCTATGCCATCGGCGATGCGGAAGTCATCACCAGCATCGAGAAGGTGCGCAACCATTATGGCGTCAACCGCATGGCGCAGGTTGCGGGCGAGGCCGCACTCGCCGACCAGGATTATCTGAAGACCGTGCAGCAGCGGATGGCGGCTGGGCGCGATCGCATTGCCGGCATCGCGCGCGACAACGGCCTGAAGCCAATCGCTTCGGCGACCAATTTCGTCACCATCGACTGCTGTGCGGACGGCGCGTTCGCGCTGAAGGTGATGCAGTCGCTGCTGTCGCGCGACGTGTTCATCCGCAAGCCGATGGCGCCGGTGCTCGATCGCTGCATCCGCATCACGGTCGGGCTCGACCACGAGCTCGACATCCTTGCGCAGGAACTTCCGGGTGCGCTGGCCGCAGCGCGCGGCAACGCCGGCTGAAGCACGACGCGAATTCGTTCTGCCTGCAGCGCAGTCGGCGGATGGTTTTTCGCCGTGCGGCTATCCGATTGTTTTGAATGTGCTTTCGGCATGGTCAGCTGGCCTCTAGAACCGGCGTGGCCGATGCGCGATGCTGGATGAACTTCGG
The DNA here is from genome assembly GCA_050178915.1 of Rhizobiaceae bacterium. GTDB lineage: Bacteria > Pseudomonadota > Alphaproteobacteria > Rhizobiales > Rhizobiaceae > JBFXAF01. The sequence goes on from JBFXFO010000088.1 coordinate 16,207, forward strand.
CGTTCCGCGCTGGAGGCAGCCATGCATTTCGAGAGCGTTTGCTTGTCCACTCCGACCCCAATGACGAAGCCATGAGCCAGTCGGCGGCCATTGCCGTTCACGGCGCGTCGAAGCGTTTTGCTGCAACACAGGCGCTGCGCGACGTGTCTCTGGCAATTCGCCCCGGCGAGGTGGTGGCGCTGATGGGCGCCAACGGCGCCGGCAAGT
>JBFXFO010000089.1:0-16330 GCA_050178915.1 Rhizobiaceae bacterium
AGCAGAACTTCTACAATCTCGCCGACCGCGAGGAGGAGCGCGAGATGATTCCGTACTGCCAGGCGGAAGGCGTGGCGGTCGTGCCCTGGTCGCCGATCGCGCGCGGCTTCCTCGCTGGCAACACGACGAAGCAGGGCGGCGTGACCGAACGCGGCAAGAAGGACATCCACATCGGCACCTACTTCGGCACGAAGCCGGATTTCGCCATCCTGCAGAAGGTCGAAGCGGTGGCGCGCAAGCTCGGCGTCAAGCCGGCGCAGGTCGCCTATGCCTGGGTGATGTCGAAGCCGGGCGTGACCTCGCCGATCGTCGGCGCCACCAAGGAATACCAGCTGGACGAGGCGATACAGGCGGTCGATGTGAAGCTCGACGCCGCCACGATCCGCGCGCTCGAGGCGCCCTACAGGCCGCGCGCCGTCATGGGGATCTAGCCATCGGTCCTGGGGATCTAGCCATAGTGGCAGGCGGCGCCGGGTCGCCTCGCCAGCGCCACCAAATCAGCCTATGAAGCGCCGCATGTCGATCTGGCAGACGATAGGCGACTTCGTCGGTCGCGCCTCGGGCTCCGCCGGCGCCGGTATCGCCGGCGCGCTGGAAGCCCTGCGCTCCATGGTGAGCGGCGACCCGGAGCTGCGCCGCAAGGTGGCGTTCTCGGTGGCGATGATCGCGCTGTCGGCCAAAATGGCGCGCGCCGACGGCGTCGTCACGCAGGACGAAGTGCGCGCCTTCCGGCAGATGTTCGACGTGCCGCCGGCCGAGGTGCGTAATGTCACGCGCCTCTACGACCTCGCTCAGGCCGACATCGCCGGCTTCGAGGTGTATGCCGAGCGCGTGGCGCGGCTGTGCGGCTCCGGCCGCCCCAACTGCGCCATGCTGACCGACGTGCTCGACGGGCTGTTCTTCATCGCACGGGCCGACGGCGTGCTGCACGAGCGCGAAGGGCGCTTCCTGCATCGTGTTGCGGAAATCTTCGAGATCGACGAGGCGCACTACCAGTCGATCCTCGCCCGCCATGTCGATCTCGGCAAAGCCGATCCTTACGCCGTGCTGGGCGTCCAGCGCGGCCAGCCCTTCGAGGAGGTGAAGCGGCACTACCGCAAGCTGGTGGCGGAGAACCATCCCGACAAGCTGATCGCACGCGGCGTGCCGAAGGAGTTCATCGCCATCGCCACCACGCGCATCGCGGCGATCAACGCCGCCTACGAGCTCATCGAGAGAGGCCTGCGCGTCGTATGAGCGCGCTGACGCGGCCCGACCACGCCGGCGCGCTGTTGCGGCCGTCGCCCAATTTCGGCGAGCGCCGCGACGGCATCACGCCTGACATCGTGCTGCTGCACTACACCGGCATGGAGACGGGGCAGGGTGCCGAGGACTGGCTCGCCAATCCGGCAAGCGAGGTTTCCTCGCACTACGTCGTCCACGAGGACGGGCCCATCGTGCAGCTGGTCAGCGAGGCCGCGCGCGCCTGGCATGCCGGCCAGAGTTCGTGGCACGGGCAGACCGACATCAACTCGCACTCGGTCGGCATCGAGATCGTCAATCCGGGGCACCGTCTTGGCTATCGGGATTTTCCGGCTGTCCAGATCGACGCCGTGATCGATCTCTGCCGCGGCATCGTCGATCGGCACAACATCCCGCCACAACGTGTGCTGGCGCATTCCGACGTGGCGCCCGGCCGCAAGGTCGATCCTGGCGAAAGGTTTCCGTGGGCACGGCTGCACGCCACCGGCATCGGCCATTGGGTCGAACCGTCGCCAATCCAGGGGGGGCGCTTCCTCGCCGAGGGTGATCGTGGCGAGCCGGTCGAGGCGCTGCAGGCGATGCTGGCGCTTTACGGCTACCGCATCGAAGTTGGTGGCTTCTTCGACGCGGCAACGGCCACTGTCGTCTCGGCCTTTCAGCTGCACTTCCGCCAGGCGCAGGTCGACGGTGTGGCCGACCGCTCGACCATCGAGACGCTGCATCGCCTCTGCCGGTCCCTGCCGGGCACACAGGTTTCCTGAGCGATCCCGAGACGTATTCGGTAACACCCGGTCACCCAATGTGATTGGCCGGGCCATCATTTCGCGCCAGATGCGGCCGCAATCGCTTGCTCGGGCGCGGGGGTCAATCCCAGCGCGGCCTTGATGCCGCGCGAATGAGAGACTCGATACCACATGAAGAAACTGACGATTGCGGCGGCGGCTTTCGCCGCCAGCATGACGGCGTTCGACGCGCAGGCGCGCGAGTCGTTCAAGATGGTTCCGATGGAGCGGGCAAGCGGCTCCGACGTACAGGCCGCGAAGACGGCGGCCCGTGACAATGATGCACCGGAGTTCGAGATCACCGGACGCCGCGGCGCCGGCAACCGGCCCTATCTCAACGCGGTCTCGCGAAAAAAGACGGTCGTGAAGGGCGAAGCGGGCGAGGTCGTCGCTGCGGGCAAGACCAAGCCAGGTCAGTATGGCACCATCATCAGCCGCTATGCCGCCACCTACGGCGTGCCACTGTCGCTGGCGCACGCGGTGATCAGCGTCGAGAGCAACTACCGCGTCAATGCGCGTGGCGCTGCGGGCGAGGTCGGGCTGATGCAGATCAAGCCGGCGACGGCGCGCGCCATGGGCTATTCCGGCAAGGCCAGCGGGCTCTACAATCCCGAGACCAACATCCGCTACGGCATGAAGTATCTCGGCATGGCGCACAAGCTCGCCGGGGGCACGACCTGCGGCACCATCCTGCGCTACAATGCCGGGCACGGCGCCAAGCGCATGAACCCGGTTTCCGCCGCTTACTGCCGCAAAGTGCAGCGCCATCTCGGGGCCTGAACGGCGGGGTTGCGTTTTCGCACCGGAAGCCGTTTAACCGCCCGGCCAGCTGGCCGGGCGGCCGCACCCGCAATCGCCGAAAGGCCGCGTGTGAGGAAAGTCCGGGCTCCATGGAGACACGGTGCCGGATAACGTCCGGCGGGGGCGACCCCAGGGAAAGTGCCACAGAGAACGGACCGCCGGCCTTCACGGCAGGCAAGGGTGAAAAGGTGGGGTAAGAGCCCACCGCGCGACCGGCAACGGAAGCGGCACGGCAAACCCCACCGGGAGCAAGACCGAATAGGGATGGCGCGAGGGCAACCTCGGGGCAGTTTCCGGCCCGCCATCCGGGTTGGTCGCGTCAGGCGCATGGCAACATGCGTCGAAGAAGAATGGCCGCCACGTTTCGCCTTCAGGCGGGGCCATACAGAACCCGGCTTACAGGCCGGCTGGCACTCGTTTTCCTCTTGCCGATGAATCGCTTGGCGCGGTTTGGTGGCGGGGCGATTCAGGTCGCTCGCATTCCGGTTCAACGGCCTGCGGTTTCGATTCAAGTCACCGCTGCAGCCTCATCCAGCGCCGCGCTCAATGAGCGCCACAACTCCTCGGTCGGCTCGCAGCCGACGGAGAGGCGGACGAAGCCGGGCTCGACCGCGTCGCCCCAGCGCGCGCGCCGCTCGGCCGAGCTGTGCACACCGCCGAAGGAGGTTGCGGGCTGGATCAGCGCGCACCCATTGATGAAGGCTTCCGCCTTCGTCTCGCTCTCGAGCGTCAGCCCGATCAGGAAGCCGAAGCGGTCCATCTGGACACGCGCCAGATTGTGCGACGGGTCGCCCTCCAGCCCGGGGAAGCGCACGGAGCGGACTGCCGTGTGGGCGGCCAGTCGTGGCGCGATCGTTTCGGCCGAGCGGCACATGCGGTCGAAACGCACTTCGAGCGTCTCCAGCCCGCGATGCACCAGCCATGCCTCGAACGGCCCCGGGATCGGTCCAGCCAGCTTCCGCCAGTCCCTGATGGCGGCGACGATCGCCTCGTCTCGGCTGGCGACGTGACCGAACAGCACGTCCGAATGGCCGTTCGGAGCCTTGGTGTCGGCGGCCACGACGACATCCACGCCGAGGTCGAGCGGGCGCTGGCCGAAGGGGGTCATCGTCGTGTTGTCGGCGACGACGATGGCGCCGGCCGCATGCGCCAATCTTGCGGTTGCGGCGATGTCGCAGATGTCGAGCCCCGGATTGGAAGGCGTCTCCACAAAGACAAGGCGATAACCGTCGAAACCTCCATCGAGGAACGAGGCGGTCGGGCGGGTATCGAACTGGATGCCGAATTTTTTCAAAAAGCGATCCGACAGCACGCGTGTCGTGTAGTAGCCGTCCGAGGGCAGCAGCACCCTGTCGCCGGTCCCAAGCAGCGCGAGGAACGCGGACGAAATCGCCGCCATGCCTGAGGGAAGGGCGATCGCGGTGGCGCGTTCGAGATGGCCGAGGAGGGCCTCCGTCGCTTCCCAGGTCGGGTTGTCGAAACGGCCATATTGCCGATAGCCCGCCGGCGCGCCGGGCAGATTGTACATCGCGGCCATGGTCAGCGGCGGCGGCACCGGGTCGCCCTTGGCGTTGGCTGCGCGGTGCAGATGCGCCAGTTCGGCCGCCAGCCTGTCATTCGTGTCTGTCATGTGCGGTTCCTCGGCATGGCGCGCAGCTATGCCGTCCGCGGCCGCCCCCGACAAGCCCGCCCGCGGTCATAAACGGTTCGTTAGCCTTAACAGGCGATAAAGAAAGGTAGCGCTGAGAGGCGCCCGAAAATCCCCGTTTCTGCCCTAACGGTGAGGCTTGATCCCGTTGACGCCCATATAGTCCCATGCTAACCCAGAAGGCAGTTCCCGATATCGTTTCAGTATCCGGTGGGGCGTTCCACGAGGCGGCGGCCGCAAGGTCCGTACCGCTCGTCATGGATTGTTCCGGATCGGAGGGCCGGAACGCTGAGGGAAGCCGCGCCGCTGGTGTTGTGGCGTGCATGTTGAGGGCGAGGTCGTCGGCGGGTCATGGACAGGTTCCTGTCGAATGCGGTGAACAGGATCGACGCCAAGGGGCGCGTCTCCGTTCCGGCGCATTTCCGCTCGGTGCTGCAGAAGCGTGGCCACGCCGATCTCTATGCGTTGCGTGCTCTGGAACTGCCGGCGCTGGATGTTGGCGGACTGGATCTGCTCGACCGCTACGAGCAGCGCATCGCGCAGGAGGACCCGTTCCTGCAGACGGCGGAAGACATGTCCTTCTTCGTGCATGGCGATGGCGCATTCCTGAAGCTCGACCAGGACGGCCGCATTACGGTCACCGATTTCCTGCGCGACCACACCGGCATCACGACGGACGTTGCCTTTGTCGGTCGCGGCAGCTTCTTCCAGATCTGGGAGCCGTCGCGGCTCGCCGATTACAGCCGGCAGGCGAGGGACCGGCTGGTCAGGCTCCGGCACGCGTCGGCGACGCGTCCGGTTGGGGGTACGGAATGACGGCGGGCAGCGGCGGGAATGCCGTTGGCGGACCGGCTCGCCACATTCCTGTCCTCCTTGAGGCGGTGATCGACGCGCTGCGCCCCGAAGCCGGCGCGACGATCATCGACGGCACCTTCGGCGCAGGCGGCTACACGCGTGCGTTGCTCGATCGGGGCGCTTCCGTCGTTGGCATCGACCGCGATCCGGATGCCATCGCTGCCGGACAGGCGCTTGTCACCGCGGCGCAGGGCAGGCTCAAGCTCGTGCATGCCCCTTTTTCCACGCTCGACGAGCATGCACAGGACGTTGACGGCGTGGTGCTCGACATCGGCGTTTCCTCGATGCAGCTGGACGAGGCCGGACGCGGTTTCTCTTTCCGCGCCGATGGTCCGCTCGACATGCGCATGGCGCGCGCGGGGCTTTCCGCAGCCGACGTGATCAACGGCTTCGCCGTCTCCGACCTGACGCGCATCTTCGGCCTGCTTGGGGAGGAGCGTCACGCCGGGCGCATCGCCCGCATGATCGAGAAGCGGCGCGAGAAGCGGCCCTTCGAGCGGACGCTCGACCTGGCCGACGCCATCGAGACGCTGGTCGGTCGCAAGCCGGGCGATCGCATCCATCCGGCGACGCGCGTCTTCCAGGGCCTGCGCATCTACGTCAACGACGAACTCGGGGAGCTCGTGCGCGCGCTCTTCGCGGCTGAGCGTGTCCTGGCGCCTGGCGGCCGGCTGGCCGTGGTGACGTTCCATTCGCTGGAAGACCGCATCGTCAAACAGTTCATCGCCGACCGCACCAGCAAGGGTTCGGGTTCGCGCCACCTGCCGGAGGTTTCCGGAGCGGTGCCGACCTTCCAGCAGCTCATGAAGCCCGTTGTGCCTTCGGACGAAGAGGTTGAAGCCAACCCGCGTTCGCGTTCGGCGCGGCTTCGCTCGGCCGTGCGCACCGCCGCGCCCCCCCGCCCCGCCGACGCATCCATCTTCGGACTGCCAAGATTGCCGACGGCCGCCCCGTCGAGGAGGTTGTAGTGTTTCGTACCAGCGACATCGTGCTTTTCGCCGTCATGGTTGCGGCGGCTGCCTTCACCTACAAGACCAAGCACGACGCGGAAGACCGCCTCTCCGAGGTCGCCCGCCTGCAGCGCGAGATCGGCGTCGAGGAAGAGACCATCGACCTCCTCAGGGCCGACTGGAGCCTGCTGACGCAGCCGTCGCGGCTGCAGAAGCTGGCGGAAATCTACCAGTCCGAACTCAATCTTGCGCCTGTCGAAGCGAGGCAGATCGCCGGCCTCGAGGATCTTCCCGCGAAACCACTCGCGATCGAAGACCTGTCCAACCAGCGGCTGGGCGGCATGGCAGAAGTGCCGGCGGATGCCGGCATCACCACGGGAGGCATCCAGTGATGCGGCTTCCGTTCATGAAGAAGCGTGCCGCCGCCGACGCCGGCGCCATCGTGGTCGAGGGAGCGCGCCGCAACGGCGGGCGGCCGAAGAACCGCGTGCTGATGGCGATCGGCGTGTTCTTTGCGCTCTACGCCGTGCTGTGCGGCCGTCTTGTCTATCTCGGTCTGCTCGATCCTGAACAGTCGAGCGGCCCGGCCGTGCGCATCACCGCGACACGTCCCGACATCGTCGACCGCAATGGCGAGGTGCTGGCGACCGACATCAGGACCGCCTCGCTCTTCGCCGAGCCGCGCCGCATCGTCGATGCCGACGAGGCGATCGAGAAGCTCTCGACCGTGCTGCCGGACCTCAATGTCGAGCAGACCTGGCACAAGCTGAAGAGCGGCACAGGCTTCGTCTGGCTACGCCGGCAGCTGTCGCCCAAGCAGCGCAACGAGATCATGCAGCTTGGCATTCCCGGCATCGGTTTCCGCGAGGAGAAGCGCCGCTTCTATCCCGGTGGCGTGACCGCATCGCACATTCTCGGTCTCACCAACATCGATAACCAGGGCATCTCGGGCATCGAGAAATACATCGACGACCAGGGCCTCGCCGATCTGCAGTCGCTCGGTATGGCCGGCGACCTGAAGCCGGTGCGGCTGTCGATCGACCTGCGCGTGCAGCATATCGTGCATTCCGAGATCACGGACGCGCTGACGCGCTACCATGCCATCGCCGCCGGCGCCGTCGTGCTGAACGCACGCACCGGCGAAGTCGTCGCCATGGCCTCGGTGCCGGACTACGACCCGAACAATCCGGTCGACGCGCACCTGAAGGATCGCCTCAACCGCATGTCCGCCGGCGTCTACGAAATGGGCTCCACGTTCAAGAGCTTCACCACCGCCATGGCGCTCGATTCCGGCAAGGTGACGATGGAGAGCCGCTTCGACGCGTCACGCCCGATCACCATCGGCCGCCAGACGATCCGCGACTTCCACGGCAAGGGCCGCGTTCTGACCGTGCCCGAGGTCTTCATCTACTCGTCGAACATCGGGTCGGCGCGTGAGGCCGATGTCGTCGGCATCGAGGGGCACCGCGAGTTCCTGCATCGCCTCGGCCTGCTCGAGCGCATGGTCACCGAGCTGCCCGAGGTGGCGCGCCCGACCGAGCCGAAAGTCTGGAAGAAGGTCCACTCGATCACGGCGGCCTTCGGCCACGGCATTTCGACCACGCCGCTGCAGACAGCCGTCGCCGCCGCTGCCCTCATGAACGGCGGCAAGCTGTTCGAGCCGACTTTCCTGCCGCGCACCGAGGCGGACACTCCGTTCACACAGGTGGTGAAGGAAACCACCAGCCGCGACATGCGCTACCTCTATCTGCTCAACGCCACCGCACCTGGCGGGTCCGGCAAGCGCGCGACGGTGCCGGGCTATCGCGTCGGCGGCAAGACCGGCACGGCCGAGAAGGTGGTGAACGGGCGCTATTCCAACAATGTGCGCTTCAACGCCTTCCTCGCCGCCTTCCCCATGGACAACCCGCAGTACATCGTCCTGTCGATCGTCGACGAGCCGAAGCCGGAAAAGCCGGGCATGGGCGCTACCGCGGGCCTGAATGCCGCCCCGATCATCGCCAACATCATCCGCAGGGCCGCGCCGATGCTTGGCGTCAAACCGGAATTCGGCCAAGAAGATGCCGCGAAGCTGGTGTCATACAACTGATTCTTAGCAGGCGCCCGGGTGCGCCGCTCGACTTGAAATCTGGAGTGCGATGAAACTCGCCGATCTTGCCGGAATACTGCCAGTCGACGGGCTTCCGTCCGCCGATGCGAGCATTACCGGGGTGTCGTCGGATTCGCGCTCGGTCGAGCCCGGCACCCTGTTCTTCGCGGTCAGCGGCACGAAGACCGATGGCTCCGCCTTCGCACGCGACGCCGCCGCGCGGGGCGCGGTCGCCGTGGTCGCCGCGCCGGGAGCGGTGAAGGACGGCATTTCGGTCCCGCTCATCGAGGCCGCCGATCCGCGACGTGCGCTGGCTCTCGTCGCAGCGCGTTTCTACGGCGCGCAGCCGCAGACGATGGTCGCGGTCACCGGCACCAGCGGCAAGACCTCCGTCGCATCGTTCCTGCGCCAGATCTGGGAACATGCCGGCCTCGCCTCGGCCAGCATCGGCACCACCGGCGTCGTTGCGCCCGGCCGCAACGACTACGGCTCGCTCACCACGCCCGATCCGGTGGCGCTGCACCGCCTGCTGAAGGAACTCGCCGACGCCGGCGTCACGCATGCGGCGATGGAAGCGTCCAGCCACGGGCTGATGCAGCGCCGGCTCGATGGCGTCAGGCTCGCTGCCGGCGGCTTCACCAATCTCGGCCGCGACCACATGGACTACCATCCGACCGTCGAGGACTACCTCGCCGCCAAGCTGCGCCTCTTCGACACGCTGCTGCCGAAATCGGCGCCGGCCGTCATCTTCGCCGACGACGCCTATTCGAAGGCCGCCATCGACGCTGCCGCGGCCGCCGGCCTCAGCGTGCTGACCGTCGGCCGTGCCGGCTCGCTGCTGCAGCTGAAGCGCGTCGAGCATGAGCGTTTCCGCCAGCGCGCCGAGATCATCGCCGACGGCCGCATCCACGAGATCGACCTGCCGCTCGCCGGCGATTTCCAGATATCCAACGCGCTCGTCGCCGCCGGGCTTGCCATCGCCACCGGCACGCCGGCCGAGACGGCGCTCGTCGCGCTGGAGCGGCTGAAGGGCGCGCCGGGCCGGCTCGAACTGGTCGGCACCACCGCCGCAGGTGCGCCGGTCTATGTCGACTACGCGCACAAGCCGGAGGCGCTGGAGAACGTGCTCGCCTCGGTACGGCCCTTCACCACCGGCCGCGTCATGGTCGTGTTCGGCTGCGGCGGCGACCGCGATCGCGGCAAGCGCCCGATCATGGGCGAGATCGCCACGCGGCTCGCCGACGTCGTGATCGTCACCGACGACAATCCGCGCTCGGAAGTTCCCGCGACGATCCGCGCTGCCATCCTGGAGGCCGCGCCCGGCGCGATCGAGATCGGCGACCGCCGCAAGGCCATCCGCGACGGCATCGCCATGCTGGAGCCGGGCGACTCGCTCATCGTCGCCGGCAAGGGCCACGAAGAGGGGCAGACCATCGGCGCGGAGACGTTTCCGTTCTCCGACCACGCCGAGGTGCGCGCCGCGCTTGCCGCGCTGGTGTCGTCGCAAGGACGGCCCGCATGAGCTTCCTGTGGACATCCGACGCGCTTGTCGCCGCCACCGGCGGCCGTCCGTTCGGCACCATGCCGGCCGGCATCACCGGCATTTCCATCGACACACGCAGCCTGAAGCCGGGCGATGCCTTCTTCGCCATCAAGGGCGACGTGCATGACGGGCACGACTTCGCCACCGCCGCCGTGCATGCCGGCGCGACGCTGCTGGTCGTCGCCGAGGGCAAGCTGCCGGCGCTTGGCCGCCTGTCGGTCCCGATGATCGTGGTGTCCGACGTGCTTGCGGCGCTGGAGAAGACCGGCATCGCGGCGCGCGACCGCGCGCGTGGAAAGATCATCGCCGTCACCGGCTCGGTGGGGAAGACCACCACCAAGGAAGCGCTGCGCCATGCGCTCTCCGCAGTCGGCACGGTGCATGCCTCCGACAAGTCGTTCAACAATCATTGGGGCGTGCCGCTGACGCTGGCCAAGCTGCCCGAGGACGCCGATTTCGGCATCTTCGAGATCGGCATGAACCATCCTGGCGAGATCCGTCCGTTGGTGAAGATGGTGCGCCCGCACGTCGCCATCGTCACGCTCATCGCGCCGGCGCATCTCGGCCATTTCCGTGACCTCGAAGAGATCGCGCAGGCCAAGGCGGAGATCTTCGAAGGCGTCGTCGAGGGCGGCCACGCCGTGCTCAACCGCGACGATCCGCATTTCGATCTGCTGGAGAAGCTCGCCCGCGCCGCCGGCGTTGGCGATGTGGTCGGCTTCGGCGAGGACGAGCGCGCCGATTTCCGTCTGCTCGACGTCAGGCTCGACGCCGACGGCTCGTCCGTCAGGGCGCGCATCGGCGGCCAGGAGATGGACGTGCGGGTCGGTGCGCCCGGCCGCCACATCGTGCAGAACGCGCTCGCCGTGCTCGGCGCGGCGCATCTCGCCGGCGCCGACCTGGCGAAGGTTTCCGCTGCGCTCGCCGATCTGACGCCGGAGAGCGGACGCGGCAAGCGCCACATCCTGCAGCATCCGGAAGGCCGGATCGTGCTGATCGACGAGAGCTACAATGCCAACCCGGCCTCGATGAAGGCGGCGATCGCGCTGCTGCAGTCGAGCCCGCTGGAGGGCGAGGGGCGGCGCATCGCGGTGCTTGGCGACATGCTGGAGCTCGGCAGCCACGCAGCCGCCCTGCATGCCGGCCTCGCAGATGCGCTGGACGGGACCGATCTGGTGCTGCTGGCCGGGCCGGAAATGAAGGCGCTGGCAGACCGGCTCGCAGGGGAGCGGCCGGTCGAGTATCGCGACGACGCGGAAGCGCTGAAGCCGCTGCTGATCGATACCGCCAGAGCCGGCGACACCGTCATGATCAAGTCGTCCAAAGGGATCGGCTTCTCGAAGCTCGTGGACGCATTGCTGAAGCACTATCCGGCCGGGACGGGCGAAGGGGCGGCCGCCTGAAGGCGCGCCGAGGGGACGAACCGCAATGCTGATGTACCTGGTCAATTTCGCTGACGACGTCACGGCGCTGAACGTCTTCCGCTACATCACCTTCCGCACGGGCGGTGCGCTCATCACCGCCGCGCTCATCGTCTTCATCTTCGGGCCGAAGATCATCGCTGCGCTGCGCATCCGCCAGGGCAAGGGCCAGCCGATCCGCGCCGACGGTCCGCAGACGCATTTCAAGAAGGCCGGTACGCCCACCATGGGCGGCCTCATGATCCTCTGCGGCATCGTCGGCTCGACGCTGTTGTGGGGCAATCTGTCGAGCCCCTATGTCTGGATCGTGCTGTTCGTCACGCTCGGCTTCGGCGCGATCGGCTTCTACGACGACTACCTGAAGGTGACGAAGCAGTCGCATCTCGGCTTCTCCGGGCGCGCACGCCTCGCCATCGAGTTCGTCATCGCCGGTGTCGCCGGCTACGCCATCATGGCGGTCGGCACCGAGCCGTTCTCGTCCTCGCTCACCTTCCCGTTCTTCAAGGAAGTGCTGCTCAATCTCGGCTGGTTCTTCATCCCCTTCGCCGCCATCGTCATCGCTGGCGCCGGCAATGCGGTGAACCTCACCGACGGCCTCGACGGACTTGCCATCGTGCCGATCATGATCGCCGCCGGGTCGTTCGGCGTCATCGCCTATCTCGCCGGCAACGGCCAGTTCGCCGAGTATCTTCAGATTCACTACACACCGGGCACCGGCGAACTCGCGGTCATCCTCGGCACCGTCATCGGTGCGGGGCTCGGCTTCCTCTGGTTCAACGCGCCGCCCGCCGCGATCTTCATGGGCGACACGGGTTCGCTTGCGCTCGGCGGCCTTACCGGCACCGTCGCGGTCGCCACCAAGCACGAGATCGTGCTGGTCATCGTCGGCGGCCTGTTCGTGATGGAGGCGCTGTCGGTGATCATCCAGGTCGGTTCGTTCAAGCTGACGGGCAAGCGCGTCTTCCTGATGGCACCGATCCACCACCATTTCGAGAAACTCGGCTGGACCGAAAGCCAGGTTGTGATCCGCTTCTGGATCATCGCCGTCATCCTGGCGCTGATCGGCCTCTCCACGCTCAAGCTGAGATAGTCATGATTGCGGCCGGCACTTTTCGGGGCAGGAAGGTCGCGCTTTTCGGGCTCGGCGGGTCCGGTCTCGCAACCGCGAAGGCGCTTGCCGCCGGCGGCGCCGCGATCGTCGCCTGGGACGACAATCCCGACAGCGTCGGCAAGGCGCGCGACGCCGGCATTCCCGTCGCCGATCTGCGCGGCGAGGACTGGTCGCGCTTCGCCTCCTGCGTGCTGTCGCCGGGCGTGCCGCTCACGCATCCGAAGCCGCACTGGTCGGTGGAACTGGCGCGCGCCGCAGGCGTGTCGATCATCGGGGACGTCGAACTGTTTTGCCGCGAGCGCAACGCCAGCGCGCCGAGCGCGCCGTTCGTCGCCATCACCGGAACCAACGGAAAGTCCACGACCACGGCGCTGACGGCCCACATCCTGAAGTCTGCGGGCCGCGACTCGCAGATGGGCGGCAACATCGGCCGCGCCGTCATGACGCTCGACCCGCCGGCGCCGGAGCGCCACTATGTCGTCGAGTGCTCGTCCTACCAGATCGATCTCGCGCCCTCGATCAACCCGACCGCCGGCATCCTGCTCAACCTGACGCCGGACCATCTCGACCGGCACGGCACGATGCAGCACTACGCATCGATCAAGGAGCGGCTGGTCGCAGGCGCTGACACGGCGATCATCGGCGTTGACGATTCATACTGCGCGCAGATCGCCGACCGGCTGGAGCGCGCCGGACGCGAGGTGGTGCGCATTTCCAAGCGCCTGCAGGTCACCGATGGCTATTTCGCGGACGGCACCGACCTGATGGAGGCGGTGAACGGCCGCTACTCGCGTGTCGGCTTCCTCGAAGGCATCGGCTCGCTGCGCGGCCAGCACAACGCACAGAACGCGCTCGCCGCGCTCGCCGCCTGCGTGAAGGTCGGACTGTCGCTGGGTGAAATCCAGGCAGGTTTCGAGAGCTTCCCCGGCCTGGCGCACCGCATGCAGCAGGTCGGTCGCAAGGGCCGCGTGCTGTTCGTCAACGATTCCAAGGCTACCAATGCCGATGCCGCGGCGCCGGCGCTGTCGAGCTTTTCGCGCATCTACTGGATCGCCGGAGGCCTGCCCAAGGAGGGCGGCATCGAGCCGTTGCGCGGCTTCTTCCCGCGCATCGCCAAGGCGTATCTGATCGGCGAAGCCGCGCCCGCCTTCTCCGCCACGCTGGGCGAGGCGGTGCCTTACGAAATTTCCGGAACGCTTGCCGCTGCCGTCGAGCATGCGGCAGCCGACGCTGCCCGCGACGAGAGCGGCGAGGCGGTCGTCCTGCTCTCGCCCGCCTGCGCCAGCTTCGACCAGTTCAAGAACTTCGAGGTTCGTGGCGAAGCCTTCGCGCAAGCTGTGGCCGCTATGGACGGAATCGAGCCCGTTCAAGGGAGACGCTGAAATGGTCAGCCGTGTCGACAGAAGCCCCGTCGCCAACTGGTGGTGGACGGTAGACCGCTGGTTGCTCGCTTCCTTCCTCACCCTCATGGGTCTGGGGGTCATGCTGTCCTTTGCCGCCAGCCCGGCGGTGGCCGAGCGCATCGGCCTCGGACAGTTCCACTTCGCGCTGCGCCAGATGATGTTCATGGCGCCGGCGCTGATCGTGATGATCGCCGTTTCCTTCCTCGACGCTCGGCAGGTGCGCCGGCTGGCGCTCGTGCTGCTCGTGCTCATGCTCATTGCGATGGTGGCGGTGCTCTACATCGGCGTCGAGGTGAAAGGCGCGCGGCGCTGGGTATCTCTCGCAGGCGTGTCGCTGCAGCCGTCGGAGTTCCTCAAGCCGGCGTTCGTCGTCATCTGCGCCTGGCTGTTTGCCGAGCACAGCCGCCAGCCCGAAATTCCCGGCAACCTCTTCGCCATGATCCTGCTCGGCCTGGTGCTGGCGCTGCTGATCGCGCAGCCTGATCTTGGCCAGACCATCCTCGTGCTCGGCACCTGGGGCGTCATGTTCTTCGTCGCCGGCATGTCGTGGCTCTGGATCGTGGTGCTGGGCGGCGCCGGCGTGGCCGGCGGCTTCGCGGCCTATTCGCTCTTTCCGCACGTTGCCGGGCGCATCGACCGCTTCCTGACCGGCGAGGGCGATACCTTCCAGGTCGACATGGGCATGGAGGCGATGATCAATGGTGGCTGGTTCGGCGTGGGCCCGGGCGAAGGCACCGTCAAGAAGATCATCCCGGACAGCCACGCGGACTTCGTCTTCTCGGTCGCCGGTGAAGAGTTCGGTATCGTCTTCCTGCTGCTGATCGTGGCGCTCTTCGCCTTCGTGGTGCTGCGCGGCCTGTCGATCGCGCTGAAGGAGCGCGACGACTTCACCCGCTTCGCGGTGTCCGGGCTGGTGGTCAATTTTGGCCTGCAGTCGATCATCAACATCGGCGTCAACCTGCAGGTGATGCCTGCCAAGGGCATGACGCTGCCCTTCATCTCTTATGGCGGCTCGTCGCTCATCGCGATCGCCATCGCGATGGGGATGGTGCTGGCGCTGACACGCAAGCGGCCGGGCAGCCAGCAGCCGATCGGATTGAGCAGCGGGCCGTCGCGCATGGTGCCGGCCGAGTAATGGCGGAACGGACGATCCTGCTTGCCGCCGGTGGTACCGGCGGCCATCTGTTCCCGGCGGAGGCGCTGGCGCATGAACTGGCGCGCCGCGGCTGGGCGGTGCATCTGGCCACCGACGACCGCGCCAACCGTTTCGCCGGCAATTTTCCGGCGGTCGGCGTGCATCCGATCCCGTCCGCGACGATTGGCGGCCGCAATCCCGTGGCCATGGTCGGCGCCTTCTTCAAGATCTGGCGCGGCGTGCGCGCGGCATCCGCCGTGATTGCCCGGGTGAAGCCGGCCGCCGTCGTCGGCTTTGGAGGCTACCCCACGCTGCCGCCGGTCTACGCCGCGTTCCGGCGCGGCGTCGCCACGGTCATCCATGAACAGAATGCCGTGATGGGCCGTGCCAACAAGGCGCTGGCACGGCAGGTCAATGCCATCGCTGGCGGCTTCCTCCCGGAGGGCGGGCCCTATTCGGCCAAGACGGTGCTCACCGGAAACCCGGTGCGGCCCGCCGTGCTCGAAGCCTCGGCCACCCCCTATGCGCCGTCCACCGCCGGTCAGCCGTTCCGGCTGCTGGTGTTCGGCGGCAGCCAGGGCGCGCAGTTCTTCTCGCAGGCCATTCCGGCGGCGCTGGCATTGCTGCCAGAGGCGCAGCGCGCACGGCTGCATGTCACGCAGCAGGCGCGCGCCGACGACGAGGCTGCCGTCAAGGCCGCCTATGCCGGGCTTGGCATGAGCGCGGAGGTTTCGCCCTTCTTCGGCGACATGGCCGCCCGCATGGCCGCTGCGCATCTGGTGATGTCGCGCTCCAGCGCCTCGACCGTCTCCGAGATTGGCGTCATCGGCCGGCCGGCTCTGCTCGTGCCCTATCCGCACGCGCTCGACCACGACCAGGCCGCCAACGCCGCCGCGCTCGCAGCGGCCGGAGGTGCGGAGTTGCACCCGCAGGCGACGCTTTCGCCCGCACGTGTCGCCGAGTTGATCGGCGGCCTGATGGACATGCCGGAGAAGCTTGCCGACATGGCTGCCGCAGCAAAGCGCGCCGGCAGGCCCAATGCCACGCAGTTGCTCGCTGACCTCACAGAGGCTATTGCCTCGGGTCAAACCATCACAGCCTACAAGGAGGAGATGCGCGCATGAAGATGCCGCAGACCATCGGTCTGGTCCATTTCATCGGCATCGGCGGCATCGGCATGAGCGGCATCGCCGAGGTGCTGCACAATCTCGGCTACCGCGTGCAGGGCTCCGACCAGTCGGAAAGCGCCAACGTGCAGCGGCTGCGCGACAAGGGCATCGCCTGCTTCGTCGGCCACCGCGCGGAGAACCTGGGCGACGCAGAAGTCGTCGTCGTCTCCACCGCCATCAA
>JBFXFO010000090.1:0-16131 GCA_050178915.1 Rhizobiaceae bacterium
CGTGATCGTCGACACCTGGATGTGGACGCCTTTCGTCATGCTGATCTGCCTCGCCGGGCTGCGCTCCATCCCGGACTACATCTACGAGGCGGCAGAGATCGACCGCGCGTCGAAGTGGCGGCAGTTCTGGACCATCACCATCCCCATGGTGCTGCCCTTCCTCATGCTGGCGGTGCTGTTCCGCGGCATCGAGAACTTCAAGATGTTCGACCTTGTCGTGCTGCTCACCGGCGGCGGCCCCGGCGACGAGACGCTGCTCGCTTCGATCGACCTCAAGCGTGAGGCGTTCGAGAAATGGCGCACCGGCTTCTCGTCGGCCTACGCCATCATCCTCTTCGTCACCGTCTTCGGGCTCGCCTCGATCTACGTGAAGGCGCTCAACCGGGTGAAGCAGCGATGAGCAGTTATTCCATCACCGAGCCGTCGCAGCGGCAGAAGTGGGTCGCCGGCCTGCTGGTGTGCGTCTACACGCTGGTGACGCTGATGCCGCTGGTGTGGATCATCGCCACCGGCTTCAAGAGCCCGTCCGATGCCATCGCCTACCCGCCAAAGGTGGTGTTCCAGCCGACGCTGGAAGGCTACGTGAACCTGTTCACGACGCGCACGCGCATCCCTGCCGACCAGGTCGACACGCTGCCGCCGCCGGCCAATTTCGCCGAAGAGATCGTGCGCGAACAGGGCATGATGATCACCGGCCCGTCCCGCTACGGAGCGCGTTTCCTCAACTCGATCATCATCGGCTTCGGCTCGACCTTCCTCAGCGTGTTCCTTGGCACGCTGGCGGCCTACGCCTTCTCCCGCTTCAAGGTCCCGCTGAAGGACGACCTGCTGTTCTTCATCCTCTCGACGCGCATGATGCCGCCGATCGCCGTGGCCATTCCCATGTACCTGATGTTCCGTTCGCTCGGCCTGTCCGACACGCATCTCGGCATGATCCTACTTTATACAGGCGTGAACATCTCGCTCGCCGTGTGGCTGCTGAAGGGTTTCATCGACGAGATTCCGCGCGAATACGAGGAAGCGGCGCTGGTCGATGGCTACACACGCTTCCAGGCCTTCTACAAGGTCGTGCTGCCGCAGGCCACGACCGGCATCGCCTCGACCGCCATCTTCTGCCTGATCTTCGCCTGGAACGAGTATGCCTTCGCCGTGCTGCTCACCTCCGGCACGGCGCAGACCGCGCCGCCCTTCATCCCGACCATCATCGGCGTTGGCGGACAGGACTGGCCGGCGGTGGCCGCCGGCGTCACGCTGTTCCTCATCCCGGTCATGGTTTTCACCGTGCTGCTCCGCAAGCACCTGCTGCGCGGCATCACCTTCGGAGCGGTGCGCAAATGAGCGAGATCATCGGCGGCCTGCTGCGCTTCCGGCGCGGCCCCTGGGAGATGGTGGCGTCGCTCGCCATCGGGCTCGGCGTTGTCATGCTGATGCAGCCCTTCTTCATGTGGGCCTATTCGTGGTCCTTCGTCGTCACGCTGGTGGGCACCGTGATGTTCATCATCGTCAGCCATTTTCCCGAGTAGCGCCGTGGCCGAGATCGTCATCAGGAACCTGCGCAAGGCCTTCGGTGATTTCGTCGCCGTGCAGGATTCAAGCTTCACTATTAACGACGGCGAGTTCTTCATGCTGCTCGGCCCCTCGGGCTGCGGCAAGACCACCACGCTGCGCATGATCGCCGGACTGGAGCTGCCGACTTCGGGCCAGATCCTGCTCGACGGGCAGGACGTGGCGCAGGTGCCGGCGAGCGGCCGCGACATCGCCTTCGTGTTCCAGATGTTCGCGCTCTATCCGCACATGAACGTCCGCCGCAACATCTCCTATCCGCTGGTCAGCCAGGGCGTGCCGCGTTCCGAGGTCCGCAGCCGCGTTGACGAGGTCGCGCGCATCCTTGGCATCGAGCACATCATCGACAAGCCGGTGGGCGGCCTGTCCTCCGGCGACCGCCAGCGCGTCGCGCTCGGCCGCGCCATCGTGCGCCGGCCCAAGGCGTTCCTGATGGACGAGCCGCTCGGCGCGCTGGATGCCGAGTTCCGCGAGCGCATGGCGGAGGAACTGCGCGCTCTGCATGACCGCATGCATGCAACGACGGTCTACGTCACCCATGACCAGCTGGAAGCCATGCAGATGGGCGACAAGATCGTGGTGATGAACCATGGCGTGGTCGAGCAGTGGGGCACCCCGCAGGACATCTACGACTTCCCGGCCACCATGTTCGTCGCCGAATTCATCGGCTCGCCGCCGATGAATTTTCTGCGCTTCGACGCGGCGCTGCCGGCTGGCTCGGAGGCCGTGGAACTGTCCGGCGCGACCGTCCCTATCCCGCGCCTCACTGCGCAGGCGAGCACGCGCAGGCATGCGCTCGGCGTCCGGCCCGAGCACGTGCGCTTCGCCGGCGACGGCGCCTATCGAGGCCGTGTCGTCGCCGTCGAATATCTCGGCACGACGCAGATCGTGACGCTCGACACGCCGAACGGCGCGCTGAAGGCGCGCGTGGCGTCCAGCTTCCCGGTGCAGGTCGGCGAGACGGTCGGGCTGTCGTTCAACACGCAGACGCTTTCGCTCTTCGACACCGAGACCGGAGCAGCTCTGCCGCTTCAGCGCAGCGCATTCGCTGCGCGCGGAAAGGCAAGCGCCCATGGCTGAGATCCGCCTCGACCGCGTGACCAAACGTTTTGGCTCGACCGCTGCGGTCGACGAGATGTCGATCACCATTCCCAACGGCGCCTTCGTCGTGCTGCTGGGTCCGACCGGCGCCGGCAAGACCACGACGCTGCGGCTGATCGCCGGGCTCGAGCAGCCGGACGCCGGCGACATCCTGATCGACGGACTGAGCGTTGTGCGGCTGTCGCCGGCTGAGCGCAACGTGGCGATGGTGTTCCAGCAATACTCGCTCTACCCGCACCTCACCGTGCGCGAGAACCTCGCCTTCCCGCTGAAGTCGCCGATGCTGAGGACGCCGCCCGAGCAGATCGCCCGGCGTGTCGGCGAAGTCGCCGAGGTTCTGCGCATCAGCCACAAGCTCGACAACAAGGCGACCCGCCTGTCGGGCGGCGAAATGCAGCGTGTCGCGATCGGCCGCGCGCTGGTGCGCCAGCCGCATGTCTTCCTCATGGATGAGCCGCTGTCGTCGCTCGACGCCAAGCTGCGCGCCGATCTGCGCATCGAGTTGAAGCGCATCCAGTCCGACCTCGGCTCGACGCTGGTCTACGTGACGCACGACCAGACCGAGGCGATGACCATGGCCACCCATATCGGCGTGCTCGACCATGGCCGGCTGGTGCAGTTCGGCACGCCGCGCGAAACCTACGAGAATCCGTCCAGCATCTATGTCGCCACCCGTCTCGGCCAGCCTCGCATCAACACGCTGCCGGCCGACTTCTTCGGTGCGGCGCCGCCGGGCGCGGCCTATATCGGGCTGCGGCCCGAACACATTGTCGAGGGCGACGGTCGGCCGGCTTCGGTCACCCGCATCGAGCATCTCGGCGACCAGACCCGAATGCATCTGATGCTCGGCGAGCACCCGCTGGTGACGCTCGTCGATCCGCATACATCGCTGCGGCCCGGCGACACCATTTCGCTGCGGCCCGAGCGACCGCTCTATTTCGACGCCAACGGCGCCCGTGTCGGCTGAGGAGAAACGCATGGCACAGTTCTTCAATTCCCGCGACACCGTGGTCGTCGATGCGATCGACGGCATCCTGCGTGGCGCCGGCGGGCGGCTCGCCCGTCTCGACGGCTATCCTCACATCAAGGTCGTGTTCCGTACCGACTGGGACCGGTCGAAGGTGGCAGTCATCTCCGGCGGCGGCTCCGGCCATGAGCCGGCGCATGCCGGTTTCGTCGGACAGGGCATGCTGACGGCGGCGGTCTGCGGCGACGTCTTCGCCTCCCCCTCGGTCGATGCCGTGCTGGCGGCGATCCTCACCGTCACCGGCAAGGCAGGCTGCCTGCTGGTGGTGAAGAACTACACCGGCGACCGCCTCAATTTCGGCCTCGCCGCAGAGCGAGCGCGCGCCTTCGGCCTCGCAGTGAACATGGTCGTCGTGGATGACGATGTCGCCTTGCCGGATCTGCCGCAGGCACGCGGCGTCGCTGGCACGCTGTTCGTTCACAAGGTGGCCGGTGCGCTGGCCGAGGCCGGGCAGGACCTCGACAGCGTGACGGCCGCCGCCACCCGCGTCATCGACAGCGTCATCTCCATTGGAATGTCGCTCGACACCTGCACGATCCCCGGCTCGCCGAAGGATGCCCGCATCCCCGAAGGCCACGCCGAACTCGGCCTCGGCATTCATGGCGAGGCCGGCGCCGAGCAGGTCGTCTACAAGGACGCCCATCACGCCATGACGGCGGTGGTGGAGCGGCTGCTGCCGTCGCTGAAGCCGGGCCCGCATGTCGCGCTTCTGAACAATCTCGGCGGCACGACGCACCTGGAAATGTCGATCCTCGCCGAACAGCTGGCGCGCTCGTCGATCGCCGACCAGATCAAGTGGATTGTCGGCCCGGCGGCGATGATGACCTCTCTCGACATGCATGGCTTCTCCCTCTCCCTGATGCCGGTGACGAAGGAAGCGGAGGGCGCATTGCTGGCGCCCGCCGCGCCGGTGGCATGGCCGCGGCTGGAAGCGTTCAGCAAGGTGGAGGTGCGCCCGCTGCCGGACGGACTGTCGCCGATTCAGCCCATGCCGGCCGCACACCCGGCGCGCCGCGAGCTGATCCGCCGCTGCTGCGAGATCATGATCGATGCCGAGACGGAGCTGAACGCGCTCGACGCCAAGGCGGGCGACGGCGATACCGGCACCACGCTGGCGACCGCCGCAAAGGCGCTGATGAGTGCGCTCGACCGCCTGCCGCTCGCCGATCTGACCCAGCTCTACCGCGCCATCGGCATGGAGTTGAGCCAGACGATGGGCGGCTCCTCGGGCGTGCTGCTGGCGATCTTCTTCACCGCGGCCGGCGACGCCTCGGCCGGCGGCAAGGACTGGATCGCCGCACTCGGCTCCGGCCTCTCCCGCATCCGCCAGGTGGGTGGCGCGGAGCCGGGCGACCGCACCATGATCGACGCGCTGGTGCCGGCGCTGGAAGCGCTGCCGCAGGGCGTCGCCGCGGCCGCAAGCGCCGCCCGCAGGGGCGCCGACTTCACCGGCACGATCCGCAAGGCGAAGGCCGGCCGCGCCAGCTACATCTCCGAGGAGCGCCTGCGCGAGGTGAACGATCCGGGCGCCGAAGCCGTGGCGGTGCTGTTTGAAAAGCTGGCCCGGCAGGCCGGTTCCGAACAGGCGGCCGAGTGAAGCGCGGCCAGCCTCCAGTGGTCCCCGCAGGCAGCCGCCGTTTCGACCGGAGCCTGCGACGGCAAGGCGCTGCGCGGGATGAGTACGCGGTCGACCGACTGAAGCGGAGCCAGCCCGTATCCGCCTGACGGCTACAAGGCTTTCGCAATTGTCTCGACATTTTTCAGAAAGCTGCTGGCGGCGGGACTGAGCGTACGGTTGGCGCGCACGACGATGCCGATCGTTCTGACGACACGAGGACCGGTCAGCAGCCGCCATCGGAGTTCCGGCACTCCCGTCGGCGCCAGCGTGGGACGCGGCAGTGCCGAGATGCCCATCCCGGCCGCGATCAGGTGGCCGGTCGTGCCGAGAGATGCGCACTCGTACAGCGATGTGGCCTGCACGCCGGCCTGCAGAAACGCGCCGTCGGTGGCGCGGCGCACGCTGCTGTCCGGCGCCATCGCAATGAACGGCCGGTCGGCGAATGCCGCCCAGGTCAACTTGCGCTGCTTGAGCAGCGGATCGTCGACCCGACACACCAGGCCGAGTTCGTCCGAGCACAGCGGTCGATGATCGAGGCTCGGGTTCGGCTGCGACTGGACGGTCAGTCCGAAATCGGCCGCGCCGCTCTCGACCGCCGCCAGAACCCGTTCCGACAGGCCGTTCCTCGCGCACATGTCGCAGGAGGAGACGGTGTATGCCGGCGAATTCATCGGCTCCGGCACGATCGGCAATGGCTGCGGCGTCGAAACCGGTGTGTTCCTGCAGGACGGCGACGAAGTCGAACTGGAGATCGAAGGGGCCGGGCGTCTCGCCAACCGCGTCAAGCGCT
The DNA here is from genome assembly GCA_050178915.1 of Rhizobiaceae bacterium. GTDB lineage: Bacteria > Pseudomonadota > Alphaproteobacteria > Rhizobiales > Rhizobiaceae > JBFXAF01. Next base: position 6,100 of record JBFXFO010000090.1, read on the forward strand.
GATGGAGCCTATGGGCCCGATACAAACCGGTTGAGCGCGTCGAACAGCACCGGCCAGGCCTTCTCATCGGGCAGGATGACGTGATTGCGACTTTCGAGTAGCAGGAATTCAGCCTGCGGAATCCGCGCTGCGATCTGATATGCCTGCTCGATCGGTTGCACGCCATCGTCGCGTGCATGGATGACCAGCGTGGATACATCGATCTGCTCCACAAGGTCGCTGACATCGAAGCCGTCGACCGCACGGCGTATGGAGACGGCATTCTCCGGCGATGTGGTGTGGCGTTGCAGCTCGACAAGCGAGTCGATTTGCTCGCGATTGCCGCCAGGAATGAACATTGTGGCGAAGGCGTCGATGAACGGGCTGCTCCCCTTGCCCCAGCCATGCCGCATCAACGTCAGGATCGCCTCTGCCTGGGCCCGATCGCTTTCGGCCAGCCTGATCAGACGTCCCTTCTCATAGCCGCCATGCAACACGAGAAGGCTCACCCTCTCCGGGTGGCGGCTGGCATAGGCGATCGCGATGGGCGCGCCCTGCGAGGTGCCGTAGAGCGCAAAGCGCTCGACGCCGCTTGCGTCCACGACCGCCTCGAGATCTTCGACGAACCGTTCGAGCGAGAAATCGCTGACGTCCCATTCGGACAAGCCATTGCCACGCTGGTCATACCGAATGACCTGGAATTGCTGGTTCAGTCTGTCCAGGAGTGGCCGCCAGATCGGACTTCGCCAGTCCAGTTCGAGGTGGGTGAGCCAATGTCCGGCCTTCACCAGCGGATAGCCGCCTCCACTCGTGGCATAGGCGATGCGTGTTCCATCGGCGGACCGGCAAAAGCCGACGCGCTGCCGGTCTGGACTGGCTCGGCCGGCTGCCGGCGGCACCGCGCTCGGCGCATGCGCAGCGACCGCCTCGACCGAGCCCACGAATCGGAAGCCCCGACGGGGTAGGGTCTTGATCCAGATCTGGCGTTCGCCATCGTCATCGATGGCAGAGCGCGCTGCGCTGATGCGAGCGCTGATCGCCGAGTCGGAGACGATGCGATCGTGCCAGACTGTCCGGATCAACTCGTCGCGTGAGACGACCCTTTCGCGCTGCGTTACCAGGTGCAGCAGCAGGTCGAAGACTTGCGGCTCGATCGGACACACGACATCCGACCGAAAGAGTTCGCGGGTTTCTGGCACCAGTGTGAATGGTCCGAACCGATAGCTCATATCTGCTCATATCATGTCGGGCCTGGCGTTCGAAGCTGTCGGCCGGCACACAAGGAAAAAGCAGGGAAATCACAGGGAGAAGGCAAGGAACCGGTCAAGCGACCTCGTCTCGCGCAACCTAGATTGTCCGGGACAGAGGGAGACAGGCCATGTCGCGGCCATGCGAGATTGCCATCCGGCGCAGATCGGACGGGTCTATCGATACGGATTTCTACACTCGTCGCGCAACTCGCCTGCGCTCGTCCGCGAGAGAGGAAGTCCTTGGCTTCGGCATTGGGTATGTGCGCGCGGCATTCCGGACGACGATCCGGAAGAATGCAGAACTGGCTGGCCGCGGGTACAGGTTCTGCTGCCGGATCGCAGGACGCAGCCAGCCGGTGGGTCTCCAGGTCACATGCCATGACGACACCGAGCCCTTGCAGCGCTGGCAGCGACCGGGACGTTGAGGTGTTTCCTGTGTCCGGACACCACAACGTCACGTATGGCGCGCGCAAGTCGGCTTGGCGCCCCGTCTGAGTCGCCTGAGCAGAGATGCCCGCCCGCCCAAGTTCGGACGGGCAGGCAAGGCCATTGTGGCCGTGTCTACTCGGCCGCCTCGATGCCTTCGGCCCAGCCGGAGATCGCCTTGACCTCCATGAACTCCTCGATCCCCCAGCGGCCACCCTCGCGGGCACGGCCGGAAGACTTGATGCCGCCGAATGGCGCCCCCATGCCGCGCGGCTGCCCGTTCATCTCCACCATTCCCGAGCGAAGCCGGCGAGCCAGCCTGTTGCGGCGCGCGCCGTCCGCGGTCTGGACGTAGTTGGTCAGGCCGTACGGCGTATCGTTGGCGATCTGGACGGCATCGTCCTCGCTGGCGAACGGGATGATCGAGAGCACCGGGCCGAAGACCTCTTCCTGTGCGATCGTCATCTTGTTGTCGACGTTGGCGAAGACGGTCGGGCGGACGAAGTAGCCGCGATTGAGATGCTGTGGGCGACCGTTGCCGCCAGCCACCAGCCGAGCCCCCTCGTCGATGCCAGCCTTGATCAGCCGTTGGACGCGCTCGAACTGCCGTTCGGAGACCACCGGACCGATGTGATTTCCGGGTTTGTGGGAAACATCGACGCTGGTCGCTTCGGCGACCGCGCGCGCGGCTTCCACCGTCTCGTCATAGATCGACTGCTCCACGAGCATCCGCGTCGGCGCGTTGCAACTCTGGCCCGAATTCAGGAAGCAATGTGCAACCGAGCGCCGGATCGCATCGCCGTCATGATCCGCGAAGATCAGGTTGGCGCCCTTGCCGCCAAGTTCGAGGGTGACGCGCTTCAGCGTCTCGGCCGCTGACCGGCTCACCGCAATCCCGGCCACCGTCGAGCCCGTGAAGGATATCATCTGCACATCGGGATGGCGGCTCAGCGCCTCGCCGACCTCTGCGCCGAGGCCGTTCACCAGATTGAACACACCGGCCGGAACGCCGGCATCGTGGACCAGTTCGGCAAACAGCATCGACGAGAGCGGCGCGATCTCGGACGGCTTCAGAACCATCGTGCAGCCGGCGAGCAGTGCCGCGACGACCTTCAACGTCACTTGGTTCATCGGCCAGTTCCACGGCGTGATCAGCCCGACGACGCCGATCGGCTCCAGCGCAATGCGATTGTCGGGCGCATGCGCGCCCAGTTGATCCACGAGCTTCATCTCCCGGAAGGCGGCAACGTAGGCGCGCATGTTGGCGAGGCCGATGCCGACCTGGCTGCCGCGCGCCAGATCGATCGGCGCGCCCATTTCGAGGCTGATCGCCTGTCCCATCTCTTCCGAGCGGCTGCGGTAGAGTTCGATCAATCGTTCGACGATCGCAAGCCGCTCCGCCGGAGGTGTTTCAGACCAGGCGGGGAATGCCGCCTTGGCCGCCTCTACGGCCGCGTCGACGTCGCGCGCGTCGCCCAGCGAAATCACGCCGCTCGGCTCCTCGCTCGACGGGTTGATCAGCGTGAATTCTCTGGAACCGACCGGCTCCACCCAGGCGCCGGAAACGTAGAACTTCTTCTTGATGATCACTTGGAACCTCCACACTGCTCTCTTCATCTGCGAAATGGGCGGATCGCCATCGTGCTCTCACGTTGAACCACAATGCCACCGGGGACGACAACGCTGAGCTCGTCGGTCGTCCCATCGATAATATCGATGATTCCGCGCGCCGCTATACGCCCCATCTCGTCAAGCGGAAACGAGATCGTGCTCAACGACGGAGACATCACCCGCGCCAGCAGCCCGTCATGATACCGGACGACGGATATCTCCTCCGGGACGGACACCTTGTGCTTGCGCAGCGCATTGATCGCACCTGCGGCGGTCAGAAGGCTCACCGCAAAGATCGCGGTGAACCTGCCTGTGCTGCGGGCCAGCAAGTCTTCCATCGCCGCGAAGCCCGACTCGAAAGAATAGCCCGACATGCTCATAAGTGTCGGGTCGAAAGCAATCCCGGCTGCCTCCAGCGCGCGCCGGTATCCGGCGAAACGCTTCTGAGCGTTGAAGCGGACGAGATCGCCGCTCAGGTCGCCGACCTGCGCCAGTTCGTTCTGGAATGTCAGGGCGAGCACGCCTTCGACCTGGTTCTTCTCGACCAGCTCGTGCAGGGCATTGATCTGTTTCTCCGGGCTGGTGGCCTGAACAACGATCAGAGAGTAGCCCCGCTCGGCGCAGACCTCATAGGCCCCTCGACGATCTGCGCATGGATCTGGTTCTGCAGCGACGGGACGACGGCGCCGAGCGTGTAGGTGCGCGACGACCGCAAGCTTCGCCCTGCGGCGTTCGGCACGTAGCCCAGATCGGCGGCAAGCTTCCTGATCAGTTCGGAGTTTTCAGGCCGGATCGAAAGCGTGACGTCCCCCCGCAGAACGCGGGAGATGGTCGACTTGTCGGAGCCGCTGCGCTCCGAAAGGAGCTTGAGTGTAACGCGCGTCGACGTCATGGGCCTGCCCGGGTCGAACTGAGCAAGGTGAGCGGCCAACCGTCTGGTCCATTTGCCCTGGAAGTCAAGTGGCGTGGCTCGCGCAAGTCATTTCCGAACATCCTCCAGCACAAGATCGGCGCCCCGCTCCCCCACCATGATCGACGGTGCGTCGGTATTGCCGGAGATCATCGACGGAAAGATCGAGGCATCGATGACACGCAGGGCCGCGAGCCCATGCACACGCAGGCGATGGTCGACCACCGCGCTGGCGGCCCCCGGGCCCAGTCACCCGGACATTCTGTGACCCGGACAGGTTACCGCTTCAGCCCGCCGCTACGACATCGGGCGTTTCCGGATTGGGCTCAGCTGATCAACTTGATTGCCTGCCTGGGCACGCCCAGCGCCGGGCTAATCCGCTAACCTGAACCACTTGTCCAAAGGGGGACACTGCCGCTCAAGTGCCGTGTCCTGACTGGATGCCTCTGGTAATTTCAAGAGAAGCTGCGCTTCAATTTCCGTTCGTCTCCGCATCGGCTCGGATTGATGGCGATCAAGGCATGAAGTCTCCGTCGCCTGTACCGCTTGTGTCGACTGCGGCGACCGCTTGACTTGCGAGGACGTTGCCTGGGCACAGTCGGTCGCAAAGAAGGACCACGGGAGTACAGGAATGACCATCCTGACGTTGCTGGCGCTTGCGACGCTCCTTGTGGTTCTGGTCGCCGCCGCCGCGAGCCATCTGCGCTACCAGCTCGATATGCGCGACGCCCGTACCGCCTGGAAGACCTTGGCCGATAGCGGGCGCGAGATTGCCGAGACGTTTGATCCGCAGACGATCCGGAGCCTCCCGGAAGCCGCAAGGCGCTACCTGATCTTCTCGATAGCGCCCGGAACCCGTCTGTCCGCGACAGTAGAACTCGATATGGAGGGGGATTTCGCGCTTGGGGACAGGAACAGCCACCGCATCTTCCCAATGCGCGCGCGCCAGATCCTGTCACCACCGCGTGGCTTTGTCTGGATGCCGCAGATGGGTTCGGGTCTCATGCGGATGAGCGGCTCGGATGGCTACGTGGAGGGTGAAGCCTGGACCCGCTTCTGGCTGCTGGGGCTCATCCCTGTCGCGCGCCTGTCCGGCAGTGAGGACCTGAAACGATCGGCCGCCGCGCGCTCCATCATGGAGGCGATCTGGGCGCCGGCGGCGCTGCTGCCCCGGAACGGTGCGAAATGGGAAGACCTGTCTGCCGACCAGGCCCGCGTGACCTTTTTGGTTGGAGGGGAGCCCATGACCATGACCTTGCGCATAGCGGAAGACGGGCGGCCTCTCGAGGTCAAGACGATGCGCTGGAGCGACGCCAATCCTGAGAAGACCTTTCGCTGGCAGCCCTTCGGTGGAACGCTGGAGGCCGTAGCCGGCTTCAGCGGCTACTCCATCCCGACGCGCGTCTCGGTCGGCAACCACTTCGGCACGGACCAAGAATTTCGTTTCTTCCGGGTCCGGATTACTGCGGCCCGCTACCTGGAGGCATCATGATGACAATCTGGCTTCTGCTCCTGCAATTGGTTGTACATCAATACCGAGGGAGCAATAATTTGGGCGTGGCCGCGACGACGACCGAGCGGATCAGATGATCACTCGCCGTGCACTTCTCACGGGGATGGGTATCATGGGTGCGCTGGGTGCGGCCTGGTCTGCCGGCGCCTATTGCGCTTCGATGGCCGCCGCCGATACGCGGCTCACGCATCGCAGCAGCGTGATCGATACCAGTTCCGGCACTCTCGAATACGCGATCGCCGGGCATGGACCGCCGGTCATGATGATCCACGGCACTGGCGGCGGGTTTGACCAGGGACTGCTCCTTGCGCACCGCTGAGCGAAAGCGGGCTTCCAGATCGTCGCCCCTTCGCGCTTTGGCTATCTGGGAAGTTCATTTGCCGACGACGCCTCTCCCCTGCATCAGGCCGACCTGCTGGTCGAACTGCTCGACCATCTCCGCATCGACCGTATGGCCGCGGTGGGCGGTTCGGCTGGCGCACTGAGCGCAGCCGAGTTTGCACTGCGGCATTCTGACAGATGTTCGGACCTCGTCTTGCTGGTTCCGGCAGCGAATCTCACAAATCGCGATCCGGTTGAGTTCACCCGGCTGCAGGGCATGGCGGTGGATGTCGTGCTCGGCTCGAATTTCTGGTTCTGGGCGCTTGCTTCGTTGGCGCCCGGTCAGATGGTGCGCACGCTTCTGGCGACCGATCCTGCCCTGATGAAGCACGTTGCGGCAGACGAGAAACGGCGGGCGGAGCTGATCCTTGACGGCCTCATGCCTGTCGGCCGAAAGACCAATGGGTTGAGAACCGATGCTTTCTGGGCCGGCAAACCGTCGCCGACTGCCTACGAGGACATTGCCGTACGGACTCTGATCCTGTCCTGCGAGGACGACCTGTTCGGCACTGCCGCGACGGCCCGTCTGCTCGCCGAGCGAATCCGGGTGCCAAGCTTACGATCTGGCCCGAGGGCGGCCACATATGGCTGGGGCACGACGCAGACATGGCCGAGGAGATCGCCAGCTTCCTCCGGCCGACAGTTCGGTAAGGCGACACCGAATCACCGAGATGTCGCGCGTTGCTGTCCAGCATATTCGGGGCCGTTGTTGCCTGTCCGGTTCCGGCTGGAAATTCAGTAAGCCGCCGTTCTGTTCCTGCCGGCGTTCTGTTGTTCCGAGGGCAGGTGTCGCAATCTGCCAGTCGGCTCCCCACCCCATGATGGTCGGAACAACTCGGCGTTCCTGGCGGCAAGAGCAGCCAGCCGCACTGCATCGGGCGCCGGCTTGAAAGCCCGGATTTCTGCAGCGTCACAGATTCTGGGAAGCGTTTTGGCTGGGGAACCTGGATTTGGAGACAGAAAAACCCATGGTCCCCAGCTAGACCATTGAGATCGCTGGGAAATCCGGACTGGCGAAGGGGCCTCGCCACAATTTGTGCATCACCTCTGTGCCCAGATCTGGGGGCGACGTCAACAGTATATTTGCCGGGTTGGCGTAACGCTCATTAGCCGACCACACCAAGGCAAACTTTGCCTAGCCGTCGGTCTCAGATCAGCGACCGGTCGGGCTTGCAAGTTCGCCAACATATTGCGGTGTCAGTTATGGGGTCGGCAGGAGACTGTCCGCTATCGAGGTCTGCAATCGAGAAACGAACATGCTGCTCAGGGAAATCGAGGCTATTGGCCCAAAGCGGACCTTGCGCGGCGCTCCCACCGAACATAGGTCAGCCATTGGCTTACGACCTCGGCGACGCGACCTCGGGGAATGCCAAGACGCCGTCTGCCAACCGGGCGCCCTGTACTTCGATTGCGTCGACAACTCCGTTCAGCTCGGAGATTTCGGCATCGGTGAACGTGAAGGCGGCTGCACCGGCGTTTTCTAGTATGTGCACCGTCTGCGTTGCTCCGGGAATTGGAACGAGCCAGGGCTTCGGGGCCAGCAGCCACGCGCTGCGACATAGGTGGCGCGTAGGATGAGAAGTCCGAGATGACGCTTGGATCTACGGTCGAAGGGCGGAACTGGGCACCCATTGGGAACGTGGAAGTGCGAATACGGCAGCGGTTCGCCGCGTGAAGCTAAGCCTTGCGGGGTCCCGCACCCATTTGACAGCTAGAGCGCTCGTCGGGCTGAAATTCTCAACCACCGCGAGCACATACTGACTTCGGGCAGCGCACGCTTGAGAATACTCGTTGTTGGTAAGAACGGGACTGCATCGCCCGGCGCTCGACTTGACCTCCACCATTATGGTTTCGCCCGCTCGCCGAGCAAGAAGGTCGTAACCAAGGTTAAGCCGAGAGTTGTCGGTCACGGTCCAGCCAGCGCCCTCAAGCAGAAGGCGGACAGCCTGTTCGGCATCCCACCAGAAGGAGTTGGCTGGTGGGGCGATGTTTGGAGCAGTAGCCGGGGTCGCAGGAGTGGCCGGCTTAGGCTTGGCCGGAACCACACCTCCGATAGGCGGAGGTGCGGCCGCTGGATTGATGCGATTCCAAGTGATGGCACCCGGGTACATGGCCGAGAGCTGTGCGTTTTCTACCGTTACCGGGTCGTCGTCGAAATACGCGCCAAACTCGCCGGGCGTGAAGCCGAAATCGACCAGGAACTCGGACAAGTCCACTTGAAAGCGGCCAGCTGCGACGATGGAGTCGAAATAGAGTGCCACGATCAAAGGGCCGATGGGAATGCGTCGACCCTGACTGTTGAGTACAAAGTTGCTGTAAAAAGCAACATCCCCCGGATCGTAGATAAACAGCGTGCGGTCCACAGGATCTATGCGGAAGACTTTGGCATGATCCTCCCGGCGATAGGTCCCTTGCGGGTCAATCGAGCAGTGCGCACCGTTCAGTTGACCTGGGACCGCCGGTAGCATGTGTGGGCAGAGCGTTCTGGACTGGTTCCTAAAGGCGGCATTCAGAAGATCGGCTGCCGGCGCATAGCACCCAAAGCCCTTCTGCAAGTTGAAGTTGTTGCGCCAGATGTTTGACGGCGATGCCAAGCCCGGGGCAATCGTGCCAGTGGGTGCCAGATGGTTGTTATTGAATATGATTGCAATGCGAGTAGGTCCAAGTGATGGCTTCTCGTAGAGATCATCCAGCATGTCCTGGAGCGTGCCGCTATTCAGACCCGCTGGGTCGCCGACCACCGGCATGGAATGGCCATAGTACTTAGCGGCAATGAATATCTGAACCAATCGGCCGAGGTAGGCGTGCCCTTTGAACTGATCAAGGAAACCCAAGGCCGAATTGTAAATGGCGAGGTTGTCTATCCGTATCATCTGCGAGCTGTCGCTGACCCTGAATGTATTTTCGCGGCGTCGTCCGTCCGCGCATGAGCTCTTGGTAAGACGATTCGGGTTCCGTGAGATACGGTAGGTGCGCCCCGTCCTGCCCAGCCTTTAGCTCCGGAAGATCAGATATTGCTTCCCGGGCAGAGGTGCGATCGTTGGCTGACCATGGCTGAGCAATATGGGGTAAGAAATTGCCTCTCGGTACGCCCAAGATGATGACTCTATTGCGACGTTGAGGCACGCCATAGTCTGCGGCATTCACTCGGTCCAGTCGCACGTCGTAGCCGACCTCTCGTATCTCATCGATCACTCTACGGACGAAGGCGCCACCGTCCATGCTAAGCAGCCCAAGCACGTTCTCAAATACGATCAGATCGGGCGCTATTCGGGCGATGAGAGCCACGTAGGACCGGAACAGCCAGTTTCGCTGATCGTCCACTGAGCGACGTTTGCCGCCAGTTGAGAACCCTTGGCAAGGTGGCCCTCCTACCAGAGCGAGTCGACCTGATCGCCGAGCCGCCGCGGCCTCAAGGCGAGCAAGCGTGTCTTCCGATGTCATGTCACCGACAAAGGCGACCGGCTCGACATTTTTGTTAAAGGTAGCGACGGCACTGGGCTCAAAGTCGGTCGCAGCTAGCGATCGCCAGCCCGCCCATTTGAAGCCCAACGATAGGCCTCCCGCGCCAGCAAAGACGTCGATCATCTCGCCGGGATCTCCAAGGCCCAACGCCAATTGGTAAGCGAGTAGTGGTGGTACTGCGTTGCCTATCTGCTGAGAGATTGCGCGCTGTGAGGTGCCGACGAACTCAAAGGAATCAGGGAAAGATTGAAAGCGCGCCGCCTCGCGATGAGACAGCGTACGCTCCTGCCCATAGTGTAAGTGACAGCCATTCCCAGGGCGGGAGTAGTAGGTGTTAATTGTGTACGAAGGCGCGTGGTCTGCAAGCCTGCCGTAATACGTGGATCGAGATCCCTCACCGGCCGCAGCGCTAACTCTAATCTGCGCGATGCGGGCCGATGGGACGTCGGGAGGAACGTCCTTCCAGTTGCCGCCAGGGCGGACATGGCGAGCAATTT
>JBFXFO010000091.1:0-15777 GCA_050178915.1 Rhizobiaceae bacterium
ACATACCCCTGCCGCCGGCGCTGGAGCGCGAGGAGGCGCTGCAGGCGACCCTCGACATGGCCTCGATAATGTTCCGCATCGAGCGCGCCGCGCCCGACCGCTTTGCCGTTTGCCGCAGCGCAGGTGACATCCGTTCCGCCATGCAGCGCGGCGCCATTGCTGCAGTGTTCCACATCGAAGGCGCCGAAGCGATAGACGCCGAGCTGACCACGCTCGACGTGCTGTACGCTGCCGGCCTTCGCTCGCTCGGGCCCGTCTGGAGCCGCCCGAACATTTTCGGCGAGGGCGTGCCTTTCCGCTTCAACTCATCGCCCGACACTGGCCCCGGCCTGACCGACGCCGGCAAGGCGCTGGTCAAGACGTGCAACCGCCTCCGTGTCCTGATCGACCTGTCGCATCTCAACGAGAAGGGTTTTCGCGATGTCGCGGCACTGAGCGACGCGCCGCTGGTCGCCACGCACTCCAATGTGCATGCGATCTGCCCGCATGCGCGCAATCTCACCGACTGGCAGCTTGGCGCGATAGCCGAGACGCGCGGCATGGTCGGCCTCAACTTTGCGCCCGGATTCCTGCGCACCGACGGGCGCATGACCTCCGACACGTCGCTCGACATCATGGTGCGGCACGTCGATGCGCTGCTCGAAGCGCTTGGCGAGGATGGTGTCGGTCTGGGCTCGGATTTCGACGGCGCCGTGGTGCCGGCGGCGATCCGCGACTGCGCCGGCCTGCCAAGGCTGATCGACGCCTTCCGCCAGCACGGCTATGGCGAGAAGCTGATCGAGAAGATCGCCTGGAGGAACTGGGTGGGCATGATCGAGAAGACGATCGGGTAACGCCGCACCCTAGCCGCCGGCGCCCATCCGCTTCAGCCAGTCCTTGCCGATGCCGCGGTCGCGGATGATCGGCAGCGGGTCCTGGTAGTCGAGACGCGCGCAGATGCGGTAGACCTCCAGCGTCTCTGCGCCCATCTCACCCTTCTTGTGAAAGTACATCGCCGCCGCGTAGCGCGTACGCCCCGACCAGTGCTCGCCAAGCGGCGTGTTCACCAGTTCCCACTGCTCGGCGTCTTCACCGGCGTCGCTCATGTCAGCGCCTACACTCTTAGCGGACTCCCGGCGGGAACGCCGTGCGCCGCTCCAGTTTCACGAACGGCCGCGGCACCACCTTCGCCCGCTTCATCAGCTTGTGATACTGCAACTCGCGCAGCGCATAAATCTCCACCCACAGATCGTCCAGCACCGTCTCGCCATAGGGCCGCCTGAGGCTGGCGATGGCAAGGTTGCGCTTCGCCGTCGGCGACCAGATGGCTGCGGTGACGATGCCCACGTCGCGCGTCCGACCGTAATAAACGATGGCGTGCTCGGCCGGCACGTTGCCCTCGATCTCCAGCCCGACGAGGATGTGTTCCAGCGAGCCCTCCTTGCGGGCCTTTTCGATGGCGTGGCGACCGTTGAAGTACGCCTGCTTCTTCGTGTCGAGCATGAAGCCGAGGCCGATCTCGTCCGGCATGCGCTCGCGGTTCGCGCGCAGCGCATGTTCGGCGGTGATGAAGTCGGCATTGGCGACGATCAGGCCGGCCTCGATGCGCGCGCGGTTGAGCGCGGCGTAGCCGATGGCGCGGATGCCATGCAGCCGGCCGGCCGCAAACAGCCGGTCCCAGAGCGACAGCGCCTCGCCCGCCGGCACGAACAGCTCGTAGCCGAGATCGCCGGTGAAACCGGTGCGCGAAATGACGGCCGTGCCGCCCGCATGATCGAACTCGGCAAGATCGAAGGGCTTCAGCCGATCGGCGCCGGTGAAGCCGGCGTCGCGCAGTACCGCCCATGAGGTCGGACCCTGCAGCGCCAGCCCCGCAACGGCTTCCGTCTCCTCCTCGACCGTGACGTCGAAGCCGACGCTTGAATCGAGCAGCCAGGGAAGATGCCGCTCCTGGCAGCAGAGGCGGAAGCGCGTCTCAGTCAGGCGAAACAGCGTACCGTCGTCGAGCACGTGCCCCTCGTCGTCGCACCATGCGGTGTAGTGAACGCGGCCGGGTCTCAGTTTGGCGACGTCGCGCAGCGTGACGCGGTTGCAGAACGCCTCCGCGTCTGCGCCCTCGATCCGGTATTTCACCATGGGCGATATGTCGAAGACTGCTGCCTGGCTGCGGATGGCGAAGAACTCCATCTCCTCGTCCCACAGCGATGACGGAGCCTTGTATCCGGCCCAGTTGTACCAGGCCTGCGTCTTCGCCAGCGCTTCAAGCCGCGGCTGGAACGGCGAAGCAATCCGCAGCGTGTGGAAGTGGTTCTGGTCGGGTCGCTGCACCATCGCCCTATCCCTTCGCCGCCAGGATCGCGCGCGCGGCGTTCAGCCCCGGCACGCCTGAAACGCCGCCGCCGGGATGCGAGCCCGCGCCTGCAAGCCACAGCCCCGCGACCGGCGTGTCATAGCCCGACCAGCCTGAAACCGGCCGCGACATCAGCATCTGGTCGGCCTGCAACTCGCCGTGATGCCAGTGTCCGCCCGGCATGCGGTAGCGCGACTCGATGTCAGCCGGCGTCAGCAGCTCGGCATGCTGCACGCTGCTGCCGATGCCCGGCACATACGCTTCGATCTGCACCATGATCGCCGCCTGCAGTGCAGGCTTGCCCGCCTCCCAACCCTGCTTCAGGGCATAGGGCGCGAACTGGACCACAGCCGACAGCACGCAGGCACCGCTCGGCGCCAGCGACGGATCGGAAAGGCTGGGGAGCGTGAACTCCAGCACGGGCTCGGGCGAGAACTCGCCATACTTCGCCGGGTTGAATGCGCGCTCCACGGCTCCGTCCGACGCGGCGATGACCATGCGGCCACGCTTCGCCGCCTCGTCGAGGCCGGCCAGTTCCGGCACACGGTCGAGCGCCAGATTGAGCTTCGCCGCATCGCCCTTCATGCGCACATTGCCGAGCTTGCGCACCAGTCCGGTGTCGAGGAACCGCGCCCCGACAAGCTGAAGCAACGTGCTGCGCGGGTTCATCGCCGAGACGATCGTCCGTGATCGCAACTGCTCGCCGGAGGTCAGTTCGACACCGACCGCCGCGCCATTCTCGACGATGATACGACCGACCGCTGCGCCCGCGCGGATCGTCACGCCGGCCGCAACGGCCGCCTTCTCGATCGCGACGATCACGGAGCCCATGCCGCCCTTCGGCAGCAACTGCGCGCCGGGTTGTCCGCCCAGTTCGCCCGCCAGACGCCAGTACAAGCCGAGCAGCGAGGTCGGCGAACGCGGCCCCAGATGGCTGCCGAGCACCGCATCGAAGGCGAGCAGGCCGCGCAGGCGGTCATCCTCGATGTGCTCGTCGAGCACGTCGGTCACGTTCATCAGGAACATGCGCAGGAAGTCGCGCATCTCCTCCTTGCCGAGCCGCTTCAGCGCCAGCGCCGCCATGCCGAGACCGCCCATCTCGGACAGCTTCATGTCGCCGGGCACCGGCGGATTGCGCGCGAGGAAAGGCTTCAGGATGCCGGCCTGCCGCAGCAGCTGCGCACGCAGCCCCGCCCACGCCTCGGCCTGTTCGGGCGTTGCGCCATCCAGCGCCTGCCCGTAGGCGCCACGCAGCACCAGCGGCTCGCCGTCTCTAACCAGCGCCGTGGAAGGCGCGCCGCCGGCCGTCACCGTTTCCAGCCCGTGCCGTCCGAGTTCCAGCGACCTGATCACATCCGGGTGGAGACGATTGAGCAGGTGCGCCAGCGACGATGCGCGGAAACCGGGCGCGAACTCCTCTGTGCGCGCGCCGCCGCCGACCGCATCCGCCGCCTCCAGCACAAGCACTTTGCGCCCGCTCCTTGCGAGCAGTGCACCAGCGACGAGGCCGTTGTGGCCGCCGCCAATGACGATGGTGTCAAAGGACGTCATGCGCGTCGCTCATCTGTCTGGGTTTGGCGAGATCGCGCAGCATTTCGGCTGCCGCGTTGCGGCCGGGCGCGCCCATGACGCCGCCACCCGGATGCGTGGACGAGCCACACATGTAGAGCCCGCGGATGGGGGAGCGGTACTGCGCGTAACCCGGCACCGGCCGGTTGAACAGCAGCTGGTCGAAGGTCAGTTCGCCCTGGAAGATGTTGCCTTCGGTGAGGCCCGTCTCGGCCTCGATCTCACGCGGCGTGCGCACCTCCATGTGCACGATGCGGTCGCGGAAACCGGGCGAGTGCGCGGCGATCTGGCTGACCACCGTCTCGGCGAAACCGTCACGGTCTTCATCGGTCCACTCGCGCCCTTCGACCAGCGGCGGCGCGTACTGCACGAAGCAGCTCATGAAGTGCTTGCCGGGTGCCGCCATGGTGGGGTCGAGCATGGTCGGGATCATCATGTCGAGCGTCGGGTCTGCCGACCAGCGCCCGGCCTTCCAGTCGTCATAGCCGCGTTCCATCCGCTCGATGGAATCGGTGAAATGCAGGTCGGCCGAATAACTCGGATGGCCCTCGGGCAAGGCCGGGAATTCGGGCAGCGAGTCGAGCGCGACGTTCACCTTGCCGGACGAGCCGCGGATCTTGAAGTTCCGCACCCGCTTGAGGAAGCGATCTGGCAGTTCCTTCTCCTCGACCAGCTTGAGGAAAGTGCGTTTCACGTCGGCATTGGAGACGACGCGCTTGCCCAGCACCTCCTCACCGCCTTTCAGCACCACGCCGCGCGCCTTGCCGCCCTTGACCAGAACGCGTTCGACTTCCGCGCCGGTGCGGATGGTACCGCCCGACGCGCGGAAGGAATCCGCCAGCGCCTTCGAAATGGCGCCCATGCCGCCGCGCGCATAACCCCAGGCGCCGACCGAGCCGTCCACCTCGCCCATGTAGTGGTGCAGCAGCACATAGGCCGTGCCCGGCGACATCGGCCCCAGCGCCGTACCGATGATGCCGGACAGCGCGAAATTCGCCTTGATCACGTCGGTCTCGAAATACTCGTCGAGGAAGTCCGAGATCGACATGGTCCAAAAGCGCAGCGTCAGCGCCATTTCGGCCGGCGTCATCTCGCCGAACTTGCGCCCGAGATAGAGCAGTTCGCCGAGGTCGCGCGGCCGCAGACTCGTCGGGTCGGGCGCGGTGCGCATCAGCAGCGGCTGGATGAAGCGGCACTGGCGGATCACGTCGCGCGAATAGCGGTCGTAGCTCTCGGCATCGCGCTTCGAGAACCGCGCGAACTCGCGCCGGTGTGCGTCGTGGTCGCGATAGCTGGACAGGTAGTCGCCGTCGCGCGTGAACACAGCGCCACCCTCATAGGGGATCACCTGCAGGCCGAAGCGCGGCAGCTCCAGGTCACGCATGATCTCCGGCCGGAACAGCGAGCAGACATAGGAGCAGTTCGAATAGATGAAGCCCGGCGTCAGCTCGCGGCTGGTGGCGGCCCCGCCGACCCAGTCCTTCTGCTCGACCACCAGCACGTCGAGGCCGGCGCGCTGCAGGTAGCAGGCGTTGACGAGGCCGTTATGCCCGGCGCCGATGACGATCGCGTCGAAACTCTTCATGGCTGCATCTGACGAGGTTCCCTGCCGCAAGATGTGCCATGCCGGCCGCCATCTTGTCCAGAGATATTGAATGAATGTTCAACAAGCGTACTTGCAGTTTATCCGTTTTGCTCTAGGCTTTGCTTGAGATTTCAAGGGCATTGCGCGTGAACGACTCCACGGCAGCCGAGTATGACGACACCGCCATACGCTTCCTCGAAGCGCTGTGGGGCGAAGGTTATCTTTCTCCGGGCGGCCCGGATGAGGTCGACCGCGTGCTCGCCGGCCTCTCGCTTGCCGGCAAGACTGTCCTCGATATCGGCTGCGGCTCAGGCGGCATCACCCTGCATCTGGCAGGCAAGCACGGCGCGGCGCATGTCACCGGCTTCGACGTCGAGGCGCCGGTGATCGCGCGAGCGAAGCAGCGCGCTGAAAGCGAGGGCCTCTCGGCACGCGTCGATTTCGTGCAGGCGCCGCCGGGCCGGCTGCCGTTTGCCGACGCCAGCTTTGACATCGTCTTCTCCAAGGATGCGCTGCTGCATGTGCCCGACAAGGACGCGCTGTTCGCCGACATCTTCCGCCTGCTCAAGCCCGGCGGCACCTTCGCCGCCAGCGACTGGCTGATCGGCCATGATGGCGAGCCGTCGGCCGACATGCGGGCGTATGTCGAGGCCGAGGGACTGTCCTTCAGACAGGCGTCGCCCGACCGCTATCGGCTGGCCATGCAGCGCGCCGGCTTCGCGGAGATCGTCATCACCGACCGCAATCCCTGGTACCGCGAAGTCGCGCGCGAGGAACTGCGCCGACTGAAAGGTCCGCTCCACGAACGCGTCGCGGCGGCCGTCGGCCGTGACTACGTCGACAAGAACATCCGCACCTGGGAAGCAATGCAGAAGGTGCTTGACAGTGGCGAGCACCGTCCCACTCATCTGCGTGGATCAAAGCCTTGAAAAGCACGACCGGAACAGCATGAACGCGCCTGCGCTGAAGACGTCCCCACTCGACTCCGAGCGGAAGGGACGCAAGGCCTCCAAGGAGACCCGCCGCCTCCAGCTGATCGAGGCGACGATCGACTCGCTCGCCCGGCGTGGCTACTCCGAGACGACGATGGCCGATGTCGCCGATGGCGCCGGCCTGTCGCGCGGCATCGTCAACTTCCACTTCGAGAGCAAGGAGAAGCTGCTCGTCGCCACGCTGCAACACATGGCCGACGAGTATTCGCAGCACTGGCGCAACGCTCTGCGCAAAGCCGGCGACGACCCTGCCCGCCAGTTGAAGGCGCTGGTCGCCGCCGACTTCGACCGCTCCATCTGCAACAAGCGCAAGCTGGCTGCGTGGTGCGCCTTCTGGGGCGAGGCCAAGTCGCGCCCGACCTATCAGGCGCTCTGCGGTGGGCGCGACGAGGCGTACCAGCAGGTGTTCATCGAATTGTGCACGGCGCTCAAGGCCGACGCCGGCTACGCCTTTGATCCGCCGTCGACCGCGCTGGCGCTCTCCGCCATGCTCGAAGGCCTCTGGCTGCGGCTGATGATGGGCACGGAAGCCGTGACGCGCGAATCCGCGCACTATGCCGCGAGTGAGTTCCTCGCCTCGGCCTTCCCGAAGCATTTCGGGCGGATCGCGGCGATCGACCCAGAATGACAACGATAGCCGAAGGAGGATGGAACCGATGAGGACATTTGCAGGGATACTGGGATGTACGGTCGCGATGGGTCTGGCCCTGGCGCCCATCGCGCGCGCCGACGACAGCCTGACCATCTTTGACTGGGCAGGCTACGAGGCGCCGCAGTTCCACCCCTCCTACACCGCCAAGCACGGCGGCGAGCCGACCTTCACCTTCTTCGGCGACGAGGACGAGGCGTTCGAGAAGATCCGCGCCGGCTTCAAGGCCGATCTGAGCCATCCCTGCTCGCAGAGCGTGGTGAAATGGCGCGAGGCCGGCCTGCTCGAGCCGATCGATCCCACGAAGATCGAGGGCTGGAACGACATGAACCCCGGCATCATGGCGATGAAGAACCTCGCCACCGATGACAAGGGAACGGTCTGGTTCGTGCCCTGGGACTGGGGCAACACCATGCTCACCTTCAACACCGAGAAGGTCGCCGAGGCGGACGTGCAGTCGCTGAAGTCGCTCGCCGATCCGAAGTTCAAGGACCGCGTCTCGATCGGCGACAATGTCGACGACGCTTACGCGCTCGGCTTCCTCGCCACCGGCGTGAAGGACTGGGCAACCGCCACCGACGAGCAGTTCCAGGCGGCCTCCGCCTTCCTGCGCGAGGTTCACAAGAACGTCCGCCTCTACTGGACCGACAACACCGAGATCGTGCAGGCGATGACCGGCGGCGAGGTCGATCTCGCCTGGGCGTGGAACGACGCCTCGATCCAGTCCTCCATCGGCGGCGCGCCGATCAAGGGCAAGAAGGACACTGACGAAGGCATCTCGACATGGGTGTGCGGCTACGTTCGCCTGAAGGACGCGCCGGGCAGCGAGGACAGGGTCTACGACTTCCTCAATTCCATCAACACTCCGGAAGTCGCGCAGTACCTGCTGTCCGATTGGGGTTATGCGCATGCCAACGCCAAGTCGCTCGCATCGGTCGATGCGAAGGTCCTGCAGGAAAAGGGCTATGACGACGTCGAGAAATTCATCGACAAGACGCTCTTCCAGTCGCCGGTGCCGGCGGAGCTGAAGCTGAAGATGATCGCCGAGTTCGAGAAGATAAAGGCCGGCTATTGACGGCAACCGAACGCACCGAGATCGTCATTGCGGGGGCCGGCTTTGCCGGCCTCTCTGCTGCTGCGGCCCTGCGCGAAGCCGGCCGCGACGTGCTGGTGATCGAGGCGCGCGACCGGGTGGGCGGGCGCGTCTCCTCGCGCCTGAACGGCCTCGGCGAGCGCTACGACAGCGGTGGCCAGTTCCTCTGTGACGACATGGTCGAGGTCGTGGCCCTGGCGAAGCGCTTCGGCAAGACCTTCGTCACCACGCCGGTCGAGGGCGAGTTCGTCGTACAGCCGCCGATGTCCGACGACGAGGCCGCGGCGACCTACCGGGGCAGCATCGCGATCCGAGCGCGGCAGAAGGCGCTCGACCCGTCCGATCCGGCGATTGCGGGCCTGACCGTTGCCGCGTGGCTGCAGCGCCAGTCCGACGCCCCGGCCGCCAAATCCGCCTATCGCTCGATGATCGAGGGACTGTGGTGCCAGGCGCTGGAGCGCATCCCGCTCTGGCATCTGGCCGACAATGACCGCCGCATCACCAACGAGGAGTCCGAGCTGCAGTACTTCCTGCGCGAGACGATGCACTCGCTCGCCGAAGATCTCGCCAGAAGCCTCGGGCCGGTCATCCGCCTGAACACGCCGCTGCGCACCGTCGAGCACAGGGCGGATGGCGTGCGCCTGGCTGCCGATGGCCTGACGGTCGAGGCCAGGCAGGCTGTGGTGGCGATGCCGCTGTCGCGCAGCGCACGCCTGCGCTTCGAGCCGGCGCTACCTCCCGAACTAACGCGTGCGCTGTCCGTCTGGGATGGCGGCGG
Organism: Rhizobiaceae bacterium; assembly: GCA_050178915.1. GTDB lineage: Bacteria > Pseudomonadota > Alphaproteobacteria > Rhizobiales > Rhizobiaceae > JBFXAF01. The sequence goes on from JBFXFO010000091.1 coordinate 8,996, forward strand.
CGTCGCCAAGCTGAAGCTGCGCTACGCCACCCCGTTCTGGCGCGACGCCGGCTTGAGCGGCATGGTCATGTGGCGCGATCTGCATGGGCTCTTCGCCTGCGATTCCAGTGCGGACGATGGCCATGCCGCGCTGACCGTCTTCGTCGGCGGACCGCTCGGCGAAGCCTGGCTGGAACAGGGCGAGGAGGCGACCACCGCCACTGTGCTGGAAAAGCTGGTCGCAGCGCTGGGCCCCCGCGCCGCCGACACTGTCGACATTGCGCTCGATCGCTGGACCGGCAGCGAATGGGACGGCGGCGGTTATGGCGATCTGATCCTCGACGTCAGCGCCCGCGATGCGGAAACGGTGCTGCTCGCCGGCCACGGCCCTGTGCACTTTGCAAGCTCCGACATCGCGCCGACTTTTCCAGGCTATGTCGAAGGCGCGATCGCCGCCGGCCGTGCGGCGGCGATGCGGGTGCTCGAGCGCGGCTAACGCTTCAGCACATCGTTCCAGGCCGGCGCGTTGCGCTGGAATTCGTCGGCGACATACCAGCAGGCCGGGGTCACCTTGTTGCCGGCGGCACGCGCCTCGGCAATCAGCCGCTCGACCAGCGCTTCCGCCACGCCGTCGCCGCGATAGGGCACGGGCACGAAGGTATGGTCGGCGATGATATGGCCGGGGCCGGCGTCGACATAGGTGATCTTCGCCTCCTCGCCGTTCGGCATCAGCCTGAACCAGCGGCCGCCCTTCGCGGTCTTCTCGAAGGTAAAATCGGAGGGCGACGGCGCGCTCATCCCTTCAGGCCCTTGAGCACGTCCGCCCATTCCGGATGCCGGCGGAACTGCGCGGCGGCGAACGGGCAGAGCGGGATGATCTTCTTGCCCGCGGCGCGCGCATCCTCGACCGCGCGCTGCACCAGCTTCACGCCGATGCCCTGCCCGCGAAACGCATCGGGCACGCCGGTGTGGTCGATGATGATCTGGTGCAGGCCGACCTTGCTGAAGGTCATCTCGGCCTCCGCACCATCGGCGCGATAGAAATAGCGTCCCTTGCTGTCGCCCTCTTCGAGCTCGATCGTCGGTTCGTCAGCCATGGTCCGCTCCTTCTCTTGCCGGCAGCGTCGTCAGGAATGTCCGCGCCGCATCGATCTCGTTGGGGCGCAATTCGTGGCCGCCTGCGTGCCACTCCACTGTGACATCCGCCCCGGCAGCGCGCAAACCGGCCTCCAGCCGTTGCGTGAACTGCGGCGGGCAGATGGGATCGCGCTGGCCGGCTGTCAACAGGACACGACGGCCAGCCAGGCTTCCTTTCACTCTTGGCTCGAACGGGATCAGCGGGTGCATGATCACCGCAGCGTCGAACAGCTCGGGATGTTCGAGCATCACCGCCGCAAGGATGTTGGCGCCATTGGAGTAACCGAGCCCGACGACCGCGCCTGGCTTCACCGCCTCGATATGCGCGCCGACGAAGCCGGCCATCTTGCCGACCGCGCGGGCGAGGTCCGCCATGTCGTAGACGCCCTCGCCGGTTCGCCGGAAGAAGCGCGCTGCGCCATGTTCGGAGACGTCGCCGCGCGGCGACACGATCGTCGCGCCGGCCAGCAGCTCCTGCCCGAGACCGACGAACTGGCGCTCATCGCCGCCGGTGCCGTGGAAGGTGAAGAGCAGCGGGCTGCCCGGCGTACCGGGCAGCTTCAGGTGCGTGTATGAATCGAGCGCCATGGCGTCAGCCCTCCAGCGGCTGCAGGTGCGACTCCAGATAGGCGCGCAGATGCGCATGCTGCTGCGGCAGCTTCAGCGCCTCGCCGAGATGCGCGGTGTCCTCGTCGCGGTCGAAGCCGGGTTCGTTGGTGGCAACCTCGAACAGAACGCCTCCCGGCGTGCGGAAATAGATCGCCCAGAAGTAGTCGCGGTCGATGACCGGCGTCACCTGATAGCCCGTGTCGATCAGCGCCTTGCGAACCTCGAGCTGCTTCGCCCGGTTCTCGACCGCGAACGCGACGTGATGCACCGAACCGGCGCCGAGATCGGCGAACGGCGTGCCGGGCAGCGTCTCGATGTCGATCGTGTTGGCGCCATTGCCATCAGGCAGCGCCAGTCGCTGCACGGCGCCGGCCTCGTCGACCTTCTCGTAGCCCATGAACTTGAGCAGTTCGGCCGTGCTTCCGGCATCGCGCAGGCGCATCGACACGGAGTGGAAACCGCGCACGGCCTCGTCGGCGGGAACGCCACCCTGCAGCCAGGGTGCACGCGCATCGTCCTCGACTTCGACCAGCGCAAAGCCGTCGGCATCCGGCCCTTCAAAAGCGAGGCGCTGCTCGCCGAAACGCTCCTCGCGCGTCAGCGCCTTCGCGCCCTTTTCGGCGAGACGCTTTTCCCACCAGCCGAGCGAACCCTTCGGGACCGAGAAGGCAGTCGTGCCCACTTCGCCGACACCGCGCCGGCCGCGTCCGATGTTCGGGAACGAGAAATAGGTCATCACGGTACCCGGCGTACCGACCTCGTCGGCATAATAGAGGTGATAGACGTCGGGAGCGTCGAAATTGACGGTCTTCTTCACCCGCCGAAGCCCCAGCGTGTCGGTGAAGAAGCGGTTGTTCTGGCGGGCGTCCTTCGCCATCGAGGTGACGTGGTGCAGGCCCTTGATCTGGCTGAGCATGTGTTTGCTCCCTTTCGCGGTGGCGCGCCCGTGGGCGCCTTCGGTCTCCCATGTCATGCGCCGGGCTCGTTCGCGAAAGCCCCCAGTTTGAGCGCGGTCCGTGCTGTTTTCGTGAACAATAGCGCCAGCCACATGCTGAGGCCATTGCAGCGGCACCGGAAATGCGTTCCATCAGCGGCAGACCAGCTGGATCCCGTGAGCCATGACCACGCGCCCGAACGTGCTGCTGATTACGTGCGACCAGTGGCGGGGCGACAGCCTCTCGGCAGCGGGTCATCCGGTCGTGAAGACACCAGCGGCCGACGCGCTCGCATCAGAGGGCGTCATGTTCAGACGGCATTATGCCGCTGCCGCACCCTGCTCGCCGGCGCGTGCCTGCCTCTACACAGGCCTCTACCAGATGAACAACCGCGTCTGTGGCAACGGCACACCGCTCGACGCTCGTCACCTCAACATGGCGCGGCTGGCGCGGCGGGCAGGCTATGACCCGACGCTCTTCGGCTATACCGACGTGTCGCCCGACCCGAAGCTGCATGCGCCCGACGACCCGGCGCTGAAGACCTATGAAGGCTTCCTGCCCGGTTTCAGCGTGCGCCAGGCATTGCCGGAGCACCAGCGGCCATGGCTGTCCTGGTTGGCGCAGCGTGGTCATGACGTGTCGGCCGGTTATCCCGGCATCCACCACCCGCGCACGGGCCTGTCGAAGAAGATCACGGCCGAGCCGCCAATCTATGCGCGCGACGAGACGCCGGCTGCCTTCCTTACCGGCGAATTCATCCGCTGGCTGGGCGAGCAGGATGCCGGCTGGTTCGCGCACATCTCGTTTCTCAGCCCGCACCCACCTTTTGTCGTGCCGGAGCCGTTCAACACCATGTACGCGCCGGAGGATGGCGACGCATTCCGCCGCGCGCCGTCGGTCGATGCCGAGACGTCGCTGCACCCCTTCCTCGCATACGATATCCCGGCCCGCCGCAAGGACAGCTTCGTGCCCGGCCATGGCGGGCGCGTGATCGACTGGAGCGAGCAGGAGCATCGCCGCATCCGCGCGCTTTACTGGGGCATGGTGTCGGAGGTCGACAGCCAGCTCGGCCGCGTGTGGCAGGCGATCCGCGACGCCGGAGCCTGGGACGACACGATCATCATCCTGACATCCGACCATGCCGAGATGCTGGGCGACCACTACCAGTTCGGCAAGGGCGGCTTCCATGACGGCAGCTACCATCTGCCTCTGATCATCCGCGACCCGCGCGCCGATGCGGCGGCGGGAACGACGGTCGATGCGTTCACCGAAGCCGTCGATGTTCTGCCGACGCTGCTCGACCTGATCCAGGCGCCGGCGCAGCCACATCTGGACGGGCATTCGCTGGCGCCTTTCCTGGCCGGCGAGCAGCCCACTGTGTGGCGCGACGCGGCGCATTGGGAGTTCGACTTCCGCTCGATCTCGTCAGCAAGAGCGGAGAACCATTTCCGCTTCGAACCGCGCCGATGCAATCTGGCGGTCATTCGCTCCGAGCGGTTCAAATACGTCCACTTCGCCGGCCTGCCGCCGCTGCTTTTCGACCTGACGGAAGACCCGGACGAATTGCGCAACGTCGCCGGCGACCCCGCCTATGCCGCCGCACGCATCGACATGGCGGAGCGGCTTCTCGCCTGGCGCGCGGCGCATCTCGATCAGTCGCTGGCGCTGGCGGAACTGACGGAAACGGGCGTGACCGGCTTCTTCGCCTCATAGAGAAAGGCCCGCACGAGGCGGGCCTTTCGATGCCGATTGTGTCGACCGTTACTGCACCACAATGCGCTGCTCGCCGCGCTTCTCGGCCCAGGTCGACTTGTCATAGGCCGGAGCCGCGTCGAGCTGATCCTTGGTGAAGCTCGTGTAGAGATAGCGGTTGTTGTTGGTGTCGGTCAGGAAGGCGAGGTTGTCCATGCCAACCGCAACCTGCTTTTCGCCAATCCCGAGGAACCCGCCGACGTCGAGGATCACGGCGTCGATCTTGCCGTCGGTGGACAGAACCACATCGCCGATCTCGCCGACATTGGCGTCATCGGCGCCATAGACTGTCGTGCCGATGAGGGTCTCGGCGCTAAGCTGCTCCGCCGGCACGGCAGCCAGCGAGTTCTTGTCGATTGCAGCCGTCGTGGTGGCGTCGGTCGCAGGTTCCGCCGGAGCCTCGGCGGTCGTGTCGGCCGGTGCCGTCATCGGATCGGCCGGCGCAACGGCGGTCGTGTCGGTCGCCGGCGCGGTTTCCGTCGCGGCGACAGCCGGAGCGGGCTCATAAGGTGTTGCATCGAAGTCGGGCAGCGACTCCAGCTGCTCCTGCGTGGCGTTCACCACGATCCAGCGGTCGCCATCGCGCTCGGCCCAGCTTATTGCCTTGTAGTCGAGCGCAACATTCTTCTGGCCGATACCGAGGAAGCCGCCGACGCCCACGATGACCGACTGCACGGCGCCGTCTGAGGCAATCACCAGATCGTTGACTGCGCCGATGTTGTCAGCGTCGTCGCCTGTGCCGTTGTAGACCGTCTCGCCGATCAGGTTGGAGGCCAGGTTCCCATCGGCACTGGCGACGTTGCTGGCAGCAACCGGTGCCTCCGGCGCCGCCGGATCGGTCGTCGTCACGGCCGGCGCCATCGGATCGGCGGGCGCGGTTTCGGTCGTCTGCGCCATCGCGCTGGTGGCCATCAGCGCAGCGATCGCGGTCGAAGCGAGCAAAGTGCGAAGCATCATTTTGTTCTCCTTGTGGGATTGGAGTCGCACGCGATCCTCACCGCCCGCGGGGGCAGCGGCCGCGACCACTCCTGTGTCGGGTACGGGAACGCAACGTCGCCGGGCGCGCATTGTTCCGACCGATCAGATGCATGCGGTATCTGTCCGCATTTGTTAGAACAAGCGGAACGAATGTTCAGGGATCGCGTTCTCACGCCCGGTTGGGACAATGAGGGCCGGTGGGGCCCAGGGGGTGCCATGCATTTCCTTGCAGTACTCAATCGAGACGGCGGCACGTTGCGCACGACGGACCTCGATGCGTTCGGCAAACGGATGACGGAGACGCTGGAGGCAGCTGGCCACACGCTGGAGATCAGGCTTGTCTCCGGCAGCGACATCGAGAGTGCGCTGGCCGCCGCTGCGCGCAGCCGCCAGGCCGACGTCGTGATTGCAGGCGGCGGAGACGGGACGGCGTCAGCCGCCGCCGCAGCGCTTGCCGGGAAGAACAAGCTGCTGGCAATTCTTCCGGCCGGCACCATGAATCTCTTCGCCCGCAGCCTCGGCCTTCCGCTGCAGCTCGATGCGGCCGTTGCCGCGTTCGCAACCGGCCGGGAGAAGGCTGTAGACGTGGCATCTGCCAATGGCCGCATCTTCGTTCACCAGTTCTCAATCGGCATGCATGCCAAGATGGTGCACCTGCGCGAGAAGATGGATTTCGGCTCGCGCTGGGGGAAGATCCGGGCTTCGGCACGCGCTGCGCTCAACACCTTCATGAACCCGCCGGACATGAAGGTCGAACTGACCATCGGCGACGCGCTGATGCGCACCGAGAGCATCGGGATTGGTGTCACCAACAATCTCTTTGGCGAAGGCCATCTTCCCTATGCCGACGATCCGGCCGGCGGAATATTGGGCATCTACGTCACCACCGCGAAGCGACGTGGCCAGGTGGTGCGCTTCCTGCTGAACATGGCTCGCGGCCGATGGAACCGGAACGATCAGGTGGAAATCCACGAAACGCACGCGGCTGTACTGAAGGTGCCGCATAACAGGAAGTTTCGGTGCGTCATTGACGGCGAACTGGGTGAACTCAGCCGCGAAACCAGATTTGAAATCAGGCCGGGCGTCCTGAAAGTCCTCGTGCCTTCGGACGCGCCGGCCTGATCCTCCCCTGAGCCGGCGTACGGTCAGCCCAGCAGCGGAACCACGGTTGCGGCGGAGATCTGCGCCGTCGTTGCATCTGTCTGGATTGCCTGCCCGTAATATTCCGCAATGGCCCAGGCCACCGCCGCGAGCAGCAATGCGACGACAAGGACCATCAGCACCGGCCGCCCCCAGCGGCCCTGACGTGCATCCTGCCCGCTCTCGACCACGGTTTTTTCATCATAACTTCTGGCCACGCTCATTCTCCCTGCGCCGAATGCGCCATGGGGA
>JBFXFO010000092.1:0-15710 GCA_050178915.1 Rhizobiaceae bacterium
GAAGGAGTTCATGAAGCCGGAGACCTGGGCCAAGCTGCAGATGACGGGCATGGCCGAACTGCTCGGCAGCGCCATCCTCTGGGAGGAAATTCCGCGCCGCGACCGCTACAACGAGGTCCTGAACGAAGTCAAAGGAGCGCAGTGAGCGCTCCGATGAAAGCTTCGAGCCACCCGGTCGCCGTCAGGTTCGACAACGTCACCAAACGGTTCGGCACCAGCCGCGCCGTCAGCGGGCTGAGCCTCGACATCCGGCAGGGTGAGTTCATCACCCTGCTCGGTGCCAGCGGCTGCGGCAAGACGACGACGCTGCGGATGATCAGTGGCTTCGAGAGGCCCGACGAGGGCGACATCTACATCGGAGGGCGCGAGGTGAGCGCCCTCCCACCCTACAGGCGCAACGTCAACACGGTGTTCCAGAGCTACGCTCTGTTCCCGCATCTCTCGATCTTCGACAACGTCGCCTACGGGCTGGTGCTGAAAGGCATGCCCCGGGCCGAGATCAGGCGGCGCGTCGACGAGATGCTGGAGCGTGTCGGCCTGGCCGCCAAGGCGCAGAGCCTGCCGCGCCAGTTGAGCGGCGGCCAGATGCAGCGCGTGGCGCTGATCCGCGCGCTGGTCAACGAACCCGCCGTGCTGCTGCTCGATGAGCCGCTCGGCGCGCTCGATGCAAAGCTCCGCAAGGCGATGCAGCTCGAGCTGAAGAGTGTCCACGAGAGGCTCGGAATCACCTTCGTCTATGTCACCCACGATCAGGAGGAGGCGCTCGTCATGAGCGACCGGATCGCGGTGATGGAGGCCGGCTCGATCGCGCAGCTCGGCACGCCGGAGGAAATCTATCGCCGGCCGCAGACCCCGTTCGTCGCCGACTTCATAGGCAAGAGCAATTTCCTGCGCGGCACCGCCGGCGCGGCAGGCCGGGACGGGCGCAGGGCGCTGGTGGCCGGCGGCATCGAGATCAGGGATCTCCTGCCGGCGGAAACCGCGCCTGGCAGCGCCATGAGCGTCGCCGTGCGCTCGCATGGCGCGCGCGTCCTCACGCAAGCGCAACCGCATGCCGGCGAGACAACCGTCACCGGCACGCTGCGCAGCATCGTCTATGCCGGCTCCGTGCTGCAGGTCGTCGTCGAGCTTCCGGGCGGGCTCGAGATGATCATCGAGCAGCCTGCCAGCTTCGACCGCTCGTCGATCGAGCACGGCGATGACGTGACCGTCGCGATCGACCTGTCCGAAGTGGTGTGCTTCGCCGGAGAGCCGCGGTGAGGATCAGCGAGCGCAACCTCCGCTTCCTCCTCTGCTTCGGGCCGCCACTGCTCTACCTGACGATCTTCATGATCGTGCCCTACGGGTACATGTTCTACTTCAGCTTCCTGAAGAAGGCGGGCTACTCGATCGAGCACACGCTCAACGTCGGCAACTACGTCCGCGTGTTCACCAATCCGCTGTACCTGAGTGTCATCCTGTCCTCGGCGCGGATCGCGCTCATCGTGACGGTGCTGGCCGTAATCATCGGCTACGCGCTGGCGTTCTTCATCGCCTATATCGCAAAGCCCAGCCGCTAGCGGCTGTTCTATTTCCTGATCATCATACCGCTGTGGTCGAGCTTCCTGCTGCGGGTCTTCATCTGGAAGCTCATCCTCGGTCGCGAAGGCCTGATCAATGTCACGCTGATGTCGTCCGGCATCATCGACGAGCCGCTGACCTTCATCCTGTACAACGACTTCAGCGTCATCCTGACGCTGACCTATGTATTCATCCCCTTCGTCGCCCTGCCGGTCTATGCGGCGCTGGAGAAGATCCCGCCGAGCTACATCGAGGCCAGCATGGATCTGGGCGGCGGCCCGTTCCGGACGTTCCGGCGCGTGGTGCTGCCGCTGAGCCTGCCCGGCCTGCTGGCGGGTGCGACCTTCACCTTCTGTCTGAGCTTTGGCGACTTCGTCACGCCGACCCTGCTCGGCGGCGCCAGCGGCATCATGATCTCCGACGTGATCATCAGCCAGTTCCTGGTGGCCTTCGAGTGGCCGTTCGGCAGTGCGCTTGCCGTCAAGCTGCTCGTCGCCGTGCTGATCCCGGTCATCATCTCGTCGCGGTTCGAGAAGCGGAGCGGAGGCCAGATTGCGTAACCCGTCGCCCTTCGCCCAGTCGCGCTCGATCCGCTGGACGCTGCGTGTCACGGCGCTGCTGATCTTCGTCTTCCTCTACCTGCCCGTCTCGGTGCTGGTGCTCTACTCGTTCAACTCGGCGTCGGAGTTCGTGTTTCCGCCGAAGGGCTTCTCGTTCGAGTGGTACGAGAAGCTGTTCGCCAACGCCGACATGCACCAGTCGATCAGCAACAGCCTGATCGTCGCCGCCGCCGTGGTGCCGCTCTCGCTGGTGCTCGGCACCATGACCTCCTTCGCGCTCGATCGATTCGAGTTCCGCGGCAAGGCGGTCGCCGAACGCGTCGTGCTCTTCCCGCTGGTGATCCCGCGGCTCATCACCGGCCTTGCCATCCTGCTGGTGGTGAAGATGCTCGGCATGAGCCTTTCGCTGGTCACCATGATCATCGGCCATACCGTCGCGTGGCTGCCGCTGGTCGTCAGCCAGGTGCATGCCCGACTGCGTCGCTTCGACAGGCGCATCGAAGAAGCCAGCATGGATCTCGGCGCCAACCGCTGGCAGACCTTCTGGCGGGTGACCCTGCCGAACATCCGCACCGCGCTGATCGGCAGCGGTCTCCTGGTGTTCACGCTCTCCTTCGACGAAATCGCGGTGTCGTTCTTCCTGACCGGCACGGACAACACGCTGCCGATGCACATCTGGTCGATGCTGCGCGCCGGCCTGACGCCCGAGATCGCCGCGATCGCCACGCTCAACATCCTCGTGTCGCTGGTGATCCTGCTGATCGCGCTGCGCCTGATGGATCCCGAAACCGACTAGCCCTGCAACCGCGCCGACGCGGCGATATTCAAAGGAGTGACGAGCATGATCCGAGGCCATTCCTCTCACGCGCTGGGCTGCAACCACACGATCCACGCGCATCAGACCAATTTGTGCTGGGACTGCAGCATCGAGCCGGCGATTCGCGTGGCGCCCGGCGAGACGGTCGAGTTCCAGGGCATCGACGCGACGTCCGGACAGCTGACCAGGGATTCGACGCTGAGCGATCTCGAGAAGCTCGACTTCTCGCTCATCAATCCGGTCTCGGGTCCGGTCTATGTCGAAGGCGCGGAGCCGGGCGACGCACTCAAGGTGACGCTGCTCGATTTCGCACCGAGCGGCTGGGCGTGGACGGCCATCGTGCCGAACTTCGGGCTGCTGCAGGGCGACTTCAAGCAGGCAGCGCTGCGCATGTGGGACTACGACACGTCGTTTTCGCAGCCGGCCGCCTACGGCTCCTTCGCCAAGGTTCCGCTGAAACCGTTCTGCGGCACGGTCGGCGTGGCGCCGGCTGAAGGCCGGCTGCCGACGCTGCCGCCGCATGCCGCCGGCGGCAACATGGACATCCGCGACCTCACCGCCGGCGTCGAGCTGTTCCTGCCGGTTCAGGTCCCCGGCGCGCTCTTCTCCATCGGCGACCCGCATGCCGGGCAGGGCGACGGCGAGGTCTGTGGCTGCGCCATCGAGTCGCCGATGGGCGTTGCCGTGAAGCTGGAAGTGGTGAAGGACGCGCGGCTGCGGTTTCCACGCTTTCGCACGCCGGGCCCGGTGACGCGGCACCTCGACGCCAAGGGCTACGACGCCACCACCGGCATCGGGCCGGACCTGATGGAGGCGGCGCGTGACGCGGTGCGCGGCATGATCGACCTGCTCGGCCGCGAGCATCACCTGAGCCCCGAGGATGCTTACATGCTGTGCAGCGTCTGCGCCGACATGCGCATCAGCGAGATCGTCGACCAGCCCAACTGGGTGGTGTCGTGCTACCTGCCGCGGATCGTGTTCGACTGACCGGACGTCGTCGCGGCCCCGGCCTCTATTTGCTGCCGGGCGGCGTGAAGGCGACGCCGTGCTTCGCCGCGAGGTGCTCCAGCGCCGCCAGATCGTCGGCCGACAGCGGCACGCCGGTGTAGGTGAAGAAGTATGTCGGCGCATGGAAGATGCGCGTCGCGACGTCTTCGGTGACACCCAGTGTGTAGTGGCCGATCTGCGCATAGTAGAGCACGCGGGCGCGGGTGTAGGCCTCCTCGTCCGCATAGCCATAGCGCGCAAACATCCGCTTCAGCGCGTCGATCCGCTGCTTGTCGGCCTCGTCGAGGACCGAGCGAATGCGCGGTTCGTGCCGGCCCCAGTAGCGCACGGCCACGTCGAGGTCGGGATCGAAGGAGACCCGGTCGAGCCAGCACTCGAACACGTTGCAGATCGCCCGATTGATCGTCGGCGCCGGCCGCATGGCGCGCTCGATGATCGGGCCGGTATTCTTGCGCAGCCAGCAGTCGAGCAGTTGGTCCTGCAGGTCCTGGATGCTCTCGAAGAACCAGTAGAAGCTCGAGCGCGAAACGCCGAGCGACTTCGACAGCAGCTGCACCTTCACCTGGTCGATGCCATCGCGCACCAGCGTGTCAATGGCCAGATTCAACCAGTCTTCCTTGGTCGACCTGGCAGCGCCATCGGCGTCACCTGTCGCAACTGCCTCTATTCGGGCTGCCATGGTTCACCTTTGGTCTCGACGTAGCTGTCCGTATCGCCCGCATTGGCACAGGACTTGTGGAAGAGTACAGCTTTTCCCATGGGCTGGTCGAACGCCAGCGTCGTGGCATGATCCACCAACTCGCGCGGCATCGCGACGTCAGCCGGCTCCACGATAGGCTTGTGGAACATATGTGTCCACAATTTGTCGGCATCTCGCCCGATGCGACACTATGCAATAGACGGTATGTTCAGCTCATACATTAGAAATGCGCGCCTGCAACGTGCGATGACAGGGTCCCGTCTTATGGACATCTATGTACAATTGATCTACCGATGCTCCCGGATCACGATCGCCCATCCATGTTAGAGTTCTCCACCCACGCGCATTGTTTGCGCCGCCTCGCACGAGCGGAGGCGGGACTCTCATGACGCGCCGCTACTCGGCCCTGACGCTGCTCAAGGAAGGGCTCGCAGGGCAGCGCGGCTGGCAGAAGGCATGGCGTTCGCCCGATCCGGAGCCGCGCTACGACATCGTCATCATCGGCGGTGGCGGACACGGGCTGAGCACCGCCTATTATCTCGCAAGGACGCACGGCATCCGCAACATCGCGGTCCTCGAGAAGGGCTGGATCGGTGGCGGCAACACCGGCCGCAACACCACCGTCGTCCGCTCGAACTACTTCTTTCCGGAAAGCGCGGCGCTCTACGAGATGTCGCTGAAGCTTTACGAGGGACTGTCGCGCGAACTGAACTACAACATCATGCTGTCGCAGCGCGGCATGCTGTCGCTCGCCCATTCGCCGGCCGACATGGAGGTGGCGGCGCGCAGTGCCAACGCCATGCAGATCAACGGCATCGATGCCGAACTCCTGTCGCGCGACCAGGTGCAGGCGATGCTGCCGCTGTACGATTTTTCGCCGCGCTCGCGCTACCCGGTCCACGGCGGCGTGATCCAGCGCCGCGGCGGGACCGCACGGCACGACGCCGTTGCCTGGGGCTATGCGCGCGCCGCCGACGCGCTCGGCGTCGACATCGTGCAGAACTACGAGGTCGAATCCTTCATCGTCGAAGGCGGCATCTGTCGCGGCGTCAGGACCAGCCGGGGCGAGATCAGGGCCGAGCGTGTCGGCATGGCCGTCGCCGGCCACTCGTCGGTGCTCGCGGCGAAGGCGGGCTTCCGCCTTCCGGTGATCTCCTACGCCCTGCAGGCCTGCGTCTCCGAACCGATCAAGCCGGCGCTCGACAGCGTTGTCGTCTCGCCTGCGACCGGCACCTATCTCAGCCAGTCCGACAAGGGCGAGATGGTGATCGGCGGCGGCCTCGACCGCATCCCGTCCTATGCGCAGCGCGGCAACATGCCGGTGCTGGAGTCGGTCATCGCGGGGATGCTGGAGATGTTTCCGAGCTTCCGCCAGCTCAAGCTGATGCGACAGTGGGCCGGCATCGTCGACGTCGTGCCGGACAGTTCGCCGATCATCGGCGAGTCGCCGCTGCCGGGCCTGTTTCTCAATTGCGGCTGGGGCACCGGCGGCTTCAAGGCCATTCCCGCCGGCGGCGCGTTGCTCGCGCATCTGCTTGCCACGGGCAGGCATCACGACATCAGCCGGCCCTTCGATCTCGACCGTTTCGCCCGTGGCCGGCTGATCGACGAAGCCGCCGGCTCCGGCATCGCGCACTGAAGAACGACCATGCAGCTTTTCCCGTGCCCCTTCTGCGGCCTCCGAAGCGAGAGCGAGTTTCACTTCGGTGGCGATTTCGGCAACCACCGTCCCGAAGGGCCGGAGGTCACGGCCGACACCTGGTCGGCCTACCTGCATCTGCGCAACAACCCGAAGGGTGCCGCGTCGGAAGTCTGGATGCACACGACCTGCGGCGAGCTCTTCCACATGCGACGCGATACGCTGACCCATGCCGTCGACAGCGTGCATGGCTTCGGCGAGGGACGCGATCCATGACGTCGTTCCGCGTCGACACGCCTCGCATCGACAGGCGGCATCCGCTGCCGTTCAGCTTCGACGGCAGGACCGTCGAAGGCTATGCCGGCGACACCATCGCCTCGGCGCTGCTGGCGGCGAACATTCCGGTCGTCGGGCGCAGTTTCAAGTACCACCGGCCGCGCGGGCTGTGGGGCTTCGGGGTCGAGGAGCCGAACGCGTTCGTCGATGTCACCGGGCCACGGTCGCTGGTGAACGCACGTGCGACGACCGAGCAGCTTGTCGCCGGCATGGACGTGCGGGCCGTCAACGCCAGCCCATCGGCTGCGGCCGATCGAAACGCCTTCATCGACCGCTTTGCGCGCTTCATCCCGTCGGGCTTCTACTACAAGACGTTCATGTGGCCGGACTGGCACATGTTCGAGCCGCGCATCCGCCGCATGGCAGGACTTGGCACCGTCGATGCCAGCCAGTCGCGGCCCCTGCATGCGGAGCAGGTGAACGAGGAATGCGACGTCCTCGTCGTCGGCGCGGGACCGGCCGGGCTGTTCGCGGCGCTGTCGGCTGCGTCGGCCGGGCGGAAGGTCATCCTCTGCGACGACGGTTTCGAGCCGGGCGGTTCGCTGCTCCACAGGAATGCGCGGATCGACGGGCTGGTCGGCATCGCCTGGGTGAGCAAGGTGCTGGCGCAGCTGGCTCGCGCGGGCACAAGAGTGCTGCCGCGGACGACCGCCTTCGGCATCTACGACCACAACCTCGTCGGCCTGAACCAGAAGGGCGTGGGCAATGCGCCCGACAGGCTGTGGCGCGTCCGTTCGGCCGAGATCGTGCTGGCGACGGGCGCGATCGAACGCCCGCTCCCCTTCGCAAGCAACGACCTGCCGGGCGTGATGTCGGCTGAGGCCGGCCTTGCCTATCTCCGGCGGTTCGGCGTCGTCGCCGGACAGCGCATCGTGGTTGCCGGCAACAACGGCACCACCCGGGAAACGGTCGAGGCTTTCAGGCGTGTTTCCGAGGTCGTCGAAGTCGACTACCGCGCAGGCGCGCGGATCGTTGGCGTGCGCGGGGCAGGGCGCGTCGAGAGCGTCGAGCTCGCCGATGGGTCGCGCATTGCCGCCGACGCGGTGCTGGTATCCGGCGGCTTCACGCCCACGGTGCACCTCTACTGCCAGGCGCGCGGCAAGCTGCGCTGGGACGAGGCGCTGCTCGGCTTCGTCGCGCGCGACAAGCTTCCGCAATTCTCGATCGTCGGCGCCGCCGATGGCTGCTTCGACCTCGCGCAGGCGTTCCGCAGCGTCGAGGCCGCGCTGAAGTCGATCGACTGCGCCAGCGCCTCGATACCGGATACGGAAGCTGCGGACGTCGCCTATGGCATCGTTGCCGCATGGCCGCAGCCGAAGATGAAGGGGCGCGTCTGGATCGACCTGCAACACGATGTGACGGCGAAGGATGTCGAACTCGCAGCACGCGAGAACTTCATATCGGTCGAGCATCTGAAGCGCTACACGACGCTCGGCATGGCCACGGACCAGGGCAAGACGTCTAATCTCAACGGCCTGGCGCTGATGGGGCAACTGACCGGCCGTTCCGTCCCCGATGTAGGCACCACCACCTATCGGCCGCCCTTCACGCCGGTGCCGTTCGGGTCGCTCGCCGGCCTGCGCGGCGGGGTGCTGTTCAATCCGCCGCGCCGGCTTGCGCTGGAGAACCGGCACCGCGACGCCGGCGCGCATCTGCGCGAGTATGGCGGCTGGCTGCGCCCGGCGTGGTATGGCGAGGATGCCGAAGCCGACGCGGTGCAGCGCGAGGCCAGACAGGCGCGCCAGACGGCGGCGCTGTTCGACGGCTCGACGCTCGGCAAGATCGAGGTCCAGGGGCCGCAGGCGGCCGAGTTCATGGATTTCGTCTACTACAACACCATGTCGACGCTGCAGCCCGGACGCTGCCGCTACGGCTTCATCCTCGGCGAGTCGGGCGTCGTCTACGACGACGGCGTGCTGGTGCGGATCGACGCCAACCGCTTCATTGTCTCGTGCTCGTCGTCGCACGTCGCCGGCGTCCACGCCGTTCTCGAGGAGTGGCGGCAGGATCGCTTCGATCGCAAGCGGCTGTTCATCCACAACGCCACCGCCGAGACGGCGACGCTGACGGTGTCCGGCCCGTCGTCCAGGCAACTGCTCGAACAGGCCGCACTGGGCATATCGTTCGACGATACCGCATTTCCGCACATGGCGATTGCCTGGGGCTCTTTCGAGGGAACACCGGTGCGGGCAACGCGCGTCAGCTTCACCGGCGACCGCTCGTACGAACTGTCGATCCGCGCCGACCACGCTGCCGGACTGTGGGACCGGCTCCGCCAGCTCGGATCTGCGATCGACGCCGTTGTTCTCGGCGTCGAAGCGCTGATGGTCCTGCGCGCCGAGAAAGGCTTCATCGTCATCGGCAAGGACACGGACGGAATGACGCGACCGATGGATCTCGGCGTCTCCGCGCCGCTGGCGAAGAAGAAGGTCGAGTTCATCGGCCGGCGGTCGCTCTTCACCGAAGAGGCACAGCGCCCGAACCGCAACCAGCTGGTCGGTCTCGAGGTGATGGACAAGGGCGGGCCGCTGGCGACCGGTGCGCACGGCATCGAGCGGTCAGGCGCGGGCAAGCGCAGCATCGGCTACGTCACGTCGAGCTATTTCAGCCCGACGCTCGACCGGCCGATCGCGCTGGGCCTGATCGAAGGCGGCGCGACGCGTCACGGCGAGGTCATCGAGGTGCAGCATCTCGGCGCCGTCCGGCCCGCCCGGATTGCGCCACCCTGCGCCTTCGACCCGAGCGGAGAGCGGCTCAATGCGTGACCACGAAGAGACCTGGGCGCGGCTTCCTTCCTCACCATCCGGCATCGACCGCGCGGGGATAACCGTCCGCGAACTCGGCGGTCTTTCGCAGCTGCTGGTGAGCGGTGAAATCGGCAAGGCGGCGCGGCTGGCCGGCATCGACGGCACGGGTGTCGGCGCGCTCGGATCGGCTTCGGGAGAGCGTTATGCGGTGCGTGTCGCCCGCGATCGTATGCTGATCGTCGCGACGGCGGCATTGTCGATCGGCGACGGCTGGCATGAGGATGGCTTTGCCGTCACCGCGATGAGTGCCGGGCTGACGGTCTTCGAGATCGGTGGCGATCTCGCCGACGACGTCGTCAGGCGGGCGACGACGCTGTCGCTCAGCAATCCCGGCCCGTGTGCCGCGACGCGCTTCGCCGACATCAACGGCTTCCTCTATCGGCACGAGGGGGCGCTGCGGCTGCACGTCGATCGCGGTCTGGCCGCCTATGTCTGGCAGTGGCTCGAAACGCTGCTCGGGCTGATGGCCGCGGAAACCGCCGACGCTTGAGATCGACGCACTGCCGCGCGGTTCTCCGGCAGGCTCCGCTCAGACGTCGATTGACGCCGAAAGCCAATGTACACTAGTGTTCAGACGGAAGCGGAAAATCCAGCGGGCGATCTGTCATTCTCGCCAGAAGAACATGATTTCCGGTCGTCCAGGCATGGAACACACCGTCCAGAGAAAGCTCAGCAGATGCGTGATCCCAAGCTTCAGACATTCATCGACAGGCTCGAAGCGGCGCTGTTGTCGAAGCCGGACGCATTTGACGGCCGTCACGTCGCGGAGATGGTGTTCCCCGCGCTGAAGGATGTTCCCGGCGAGCGGGGCGACGTCGAGACGGACGACTTCCCCGTGCTTGCCAATCTGCCGCGCGCGATCGAGCTCGCGCGGTCGCAATCCGAGCGGACGACGCCGGTGGCCGATGCGCTCGAGCCGCTGCTGCCCCTGCTGCCGTGGTGGCAGAGCGACGAGTACGACGATCCCGCATTCAACACCGGCCATGCCAACGCGGTGATCGTCGGCAAGGGCGGGCTGGAGCAGCGCACCGACTTCACCATCGGCATCAGCCTGACGGCGCCGAACACCGCGTATCCGCTCCACAACCATCCGCCGGAAGAACTCTACCTTGCCGTCGCCGGCGGCGAGTTCCGGCATGGCGATGACGACTGGTCGCGCGTCGCCACCGGCGGGACGTTCTACAACACGCCGGGCATCATCCACTCGATGCGCGCCGCGACCGATCCGCTGCTGGCGATCTGGATCTTCGGCCGGCGCTGACGCGGGAGCGGGACGTCGCCTCGATGGACCAGAAGGACAGGCAGATCGTCGCCGCCTTGCAGGACAATGGGCGCCTGACGAACCAGGAGCTTTCCGAGCGCGTCAACCTGTCTCCCTCGCCGTGCCTGCGCCGGCTGCGGAACCTCGAAGAGAGCGGCATCGTCAAGGGCTACACGGCGATCGTCGACGAGGCGGCGTACGGACTGCCGCTCACGGCCTTCGTGCGCATCCGGCTCGAACGGCACACCGAAGAGACGGTCAAGACGTTCGAGCGCAAGATCCGCGACACGGACAACGTCGTCGACTGCTACATGATGACCGGCGGCTCGGACTACCTGCTGCGCGTGCTCGTCGAAAGCCTCGAGGACTACGAGCAGTTCGTCCGCTCGCGCCTGCACCTCATCGAAGGCATCGCGGCGATCGAGACCAGCTTCGCCTACGGCACCGTGAAGCGCGCCAGCCGCTTCCCGCGCGTGCGCGAGCGCGCCTGAGCCCTAGGCGAGCAGTCGAATCGGCTTTCCGGGCGCTATCCGGTCGGCGGCGGCAACGATCGCGTCGGCATTGATGCCGAAGTGCTGGTAGAGATCTCCCACCGTGCCGGTCTGGCCGAAATGCTCGACGCCGAGCGGCACCGTGCGGTGCCCGGCGACCGAGCCCAGCCATGACAATGTCGCGGGATGTCCGTCGATGACGGTGATCACCGTGCAATGTCGCGGCAGGTCGCGCATCAGCCGCTCGGCCAGGCATGTGGCGCCGCGCTGTCCCCGCCAACGCGCGCGCTGCGCGGCAGTCCAGCCCGCATTGAGACGGTCGGCCGAGGTCACCGCCAGCACGCCGATGTCGCGCCGGTCGCCGACGATCCGCCCGGCAGCCTCGAACACCTCGGCGGCCACCGCTCCCTGGTAGGCGATGACGATTTCCGCATTCGGTCCCGGCTGCCGCGCCCAGTAGGCTCCGTCGATGACGCCCTGCGTGAAGTCGGGATTCGAGCGGCTGACAGGCTGCTCGACCGGCAGCGTCGACAGGCGCAGATAGACCGAGCCACCGGTCTCGTCGCGCAGCCAGGTGCGCTCGTCCGGGTCGCCTTCGCCGTTGCGCTGCAGATAGTCGAAGCTCCAGTTCATGATGATCGAGAGCTCATCGAGATAGGCAGGCTCGAATGAGGCGAGCCCATCCTGCGCCATGCCGATCAGCGGCGAGCCGATCGACTGGTGCGCGCCGCCTTCCGGCGCCAGCGTGACGCCCGACGGCGTGCCGACGAGCATGAACCGCGCATCCTGGTAGCAGGCGTAGTTCAGGGCATCGAGGCCGCGCGCGACGAACGGGTCGTAGACCGTTCCGATCGGGATCAGCCTCTCCCGGAACAGGGAATGCGACAGGCCGGCAGCGCCGAGCAGCAGCATCAGGTTCATCTCGGCGATGCCGAGTTCGATGTGCTGGCCGGTCGGCGTGAACGCCCATTTCTGCGTCGACGGGATGCGTTCGTCCCTGAACGTATCGCCGCGCGCATCGCGGGCGAAAAGACCGCGGCGGTTCACCCAAGGCCCCAGATTGGTCGATACCGTCACGTCTGGCGCGGTGGTGACGATGCGGTCGGCGAGCGGGCCGCCGGCGCGCGCAATCTCGTCGAGGATCTTGCCGAAGCCGGCCTGCGTCGAGAGCATGCGGTCGGACAGCTGCACCGGCTCGCCGACCGGGATCGCGGGGGCGGTGTAGCGCCGACGGCCCTTGGCGAAGAACGGCACCTGGCCGAGGAACTCCTTGAGCGCCGGCACGTCGGCAACGTCCGCGAACGGCTCCCATTCCTCGCCATGCGCCACGCCCATCGCGGCGCGGAAGGTCTCCATCTGCGCCGGCGTCATCAGGCCGGCGTGATTGTCCTTGTGGCCGGCGAGCGGCGTGCCCCATCCCTTGATCGTGTAGGCAAGGAACACCGTCGGGCGATCGTCGGAAGCGGCGTCGAAGGCCTCGCACAGCGACGGCAGGCAATGGCCGCCGAGATTTTCCATCATCGCCGCCAGCTCGGTGTCGCTGCGCCGCTCGATCAGCGCGCTGACGTCGCCCTGGTCGCCGAGGTCGTCGAGCAGCCGCCGGCGCCAGGCCGCGCCGCCCTGGAAGGTCAGCGCCGAATAGAGCGCGTTCGGGCAGGCATCGATCCAGTCGCGTAGCGCGCCGCCGCCCGGCTCGTCGAAAGCCGCGCGCTGCAGGACGCCGTGCTTCAGCCGCACGACCCGCCAGCCGAAGGCGGAGAAGATCGCCTCGATGCGGCTCCACAGGCCCTCGCGCACCACGCCGTCGAGGCTCTGGCGGTTGTAGTCGATCAGCCACCAGACATTGCGCAGGTCGTGCTTCCAGCCTTCCTGCAGCGCCTCGTAGATGTTGCCCTCGTCGAGCTCCGCGTCGCCGATAAGCGCGATCATGCGGCCGTCCATGTCCTTGGCGAGGCCGCGCCCGTGCAGATAATCCTGGATCATCGATGCGAAGATCGGCAATGCCGCGCCGAGGCCGACCGAACCGGTCGAGAAATCGACGTCATCGACATCCTTGGTGCGCGACGGATAGCTCTGCACGCCGCCGAAGCCGCGAAAGTTCTTCAGCCGGTCGAGCGGCACGTTGCCCATGAGATACTGGATCGCATGGAAGACCGGGCTCGCATGCGGCTTGACCGCCACGCGGTCTTCCGGCCGCAGTGCATGAAAATAGAGCGCCGTAAGCATCGCCGCCATCGAGGCCGATGATGCCTGGTGACCGCCGACCTTGACGTCAGTCTCGCCCTTCTCGCGCAGGTGGTTGGCGTTGTGGATTGTCCAGCAGGCAAGCCAGAGCAGACGCCGGTGCAGCGTCTCAAGGTGGTTGAGGTCGGTCATCTCATCTCCGTCCAGGCGGCGCAACTTGCGGGATATCGAGTGCCTGTGCAAGGTCGGCAATGATGTCTTCAACCTCTTCGAGACCGACCGAAAGACGGATCAAACCTTCCGAAATTCCATGCGCGGCGCGCTCCTCGGGCGTGTAGGTCGAGTGGGTCATTGAAGCGGGATGCTGGATCAGTGTCTCGGTGTCGCCGAGCGACACCGCGCGCTGGATCATCCGCTGCCGGTTCATCATCGCCCGACCGGCTTCATGGCCGCCCTTCAGTTCGAATGCGATCATCGCGCCGAAGCCCGGCATCTGCCGTGCGGCCAGCTCATGCTGGGGGAAGGATCTCAGGCCCGGATAGTGGACGCGGCCGACCGCCGGATGCGCCTCCAGCATCCGCGCCACCTGCATGGCGCTCTCGCAATGCGCCTGCATCCGCAGCTTCAGCGTCTTCAGGCCGCGCAGGACCAGCATGGTGTTGAACGGCGCCATGACCGCGCCGGTCATGTCCTTCATGCCGAAAACCCGCACCTGTGTCATGTCGCCAGCGGAACCGGCGGCGATGCCGCCGACGAGATCGCCATGGCCGCCCATGTATTTGGTGGCGGAGTGAACGACGATGTCGGCGCCGAGTTCGACCGGCCGGGTGACGAAGGGCGTGGCGTATGTGTTGTCGACGACGACCTTCGCGCCGCCCTCCCTGGCGATTGCCGAGACGGCGGCGATGTCGACCAGCCGCATGTTGGGATTGGCGGGGGTTTCGAAATAGACGATGCGCGTCCTGTCCGACATGGCGGCTCGGACGGCCTCGGGTTCGGTCATGTCGGCATGCGTGATGGTGATGCCGAACTTGCTCAGGCCGTGCCGCATGAAGGCGAAGGTGCAGCCGTAAAGCGTCTTGTCGGTGATGATCTCGTCGCCCGGGGCGAGGAAGGACCAAAGCACCGACGTGATCGCGCCCATGCCGGAAGCGAGCGCCACGGCGGCCTCGGCGCCTTCGAGTGCGGCGCAGCGCCTTTCGAGCAGATCGAGAGTCGGGTTGGAGATGCGCGAATAGAAATAGCCAGGCTGCTCGCCGGCGAAGATCGCCGCGCCCTGTTCCACCGTCTCGAACGAGAAGGTCGAGGTGAGATGCAGCGGCGGCGTCAGCGCGCCCTGATTGTCGACTGCGTCGTAGCCGAGATGGATGGCGCGCGTGGCGAATCCGTCTGCCGTGGTGCTGGACATCGATGGGGCTCCTTGCGTTCCACATGGCATCCTGCACCGATGTCGCGAGGCTGATCTGCCAATCGAGGGCGCGGGCAGCGCCGTTGCGGTCAGGACGGATGCGAACGGGGCCGCCAGACGGCAGAAAGTTGCGCGGCAGCGCGGCACATGCCCCCGGTTGGCCGAGACGTTAGGGGAGAGTGGGGTATGAGAACGACACCGCCAACAGGACGTGGCGCATCGAACGACTTGACCGGCGGCGCACGGCGTGCAGCCCTCTGCGGCGGGACCGCTGATCCTCAGACACGTCCAGCCGGACAATGACCATGGGCCTGGTGCAGGGCATGAGAGTCGCAGAGCGCTTCGAGTGCCGCAGAATGCCGAGAGGCCGGCCATACCGATGCCGCGAACGCATGGGGGGATCGCGGAGCATCCCGGACGGTGCGGCATGGAAATAGCCGGTATTGGCAGGGTTGTGTTCTGGGAGGGGGGCAGCCTCTGGATCGCGCTGATCACAGGGGTGGTGCAACGTCTTCGCACCATGCGGTCCAGTTGGGCCTGCCGCTTGAAGGAATGGCGCAGTTTCAGACCGACCAGGACGGTGACTGGATCACCTGCGCCGGGGCCCTGATCACTGCCGACGCCCCGCATGCCTTTCGCACCCCGGGCAAGGTCGTGGCCAACATTCTGTTCGAGCCGGAATCCGCGGTGGGCGGACGCTGCTGGCGCGATGCGCCGGACCCGGCATCACCCTGCTCGACGCCCGGTATGTAGCCCCGCTGGCCGCGCCGCTGACCGCGGCTTACTTCGCCGGTTCGGACGACAATGCGTTACGCACCCTGGCGCAACAGACCGTTGCTGCGGCCGCCGGCGTGTCCCTGTGGCCCGTCGCAGTCGATCAAAGAATCCTCTCATCGATTGCAGAAATCCGGGCGCCTATCGATGAGCCGATCGCGCTTG
>JBFXFO010000093.1:0-15470 GCA_050178915.1 Rhizobiaceae bacterium
TTCCTCGATCACGTCGCGGATGACCTCGCCATGCGACTTCATCTTCCCGTCGGCGCCGCGCGTGACGTCGCCGAACGTGTCGATGCCCATTTCCAGCTGCTTGGCCATGATGCTTTTTTCCGAATTGCTTCGGCGCTTAGGTAAGCAATCCGTGCGTGGGCGCAAGGCAAGGGCCGGCCGCGCAGCGTCGCGACCGGCCCTTCCACCCGTGACGGACTGTTCAGTCTCCGTAGCCGACGACCGCCTTGGTCTCGAGGAAGTCGTGGATCGCCCAGTCGGCATACTCGCGGCCGTTGCCCGACTGCTTGTAGCCGCCGAACGGCGCCATCGTGTCCCAGGCGGGATAGTTCAGGCTGACCTGGCCGGCGCGGATGCGCGCCGCGACCTTGCGTGCATGCGCGATGTCCTGCGACTGCACATAACCGGCGAGACCATAGACCGTGTCGTTGGCGATGCGCACCGCGTCGTCGTCGTCCTCGTACGAAATGACCGACAGCACCGGCCCGAAGATTTCCTCGCGCGCGATGGTCATGTCGGGCGTCACATGGCCGAACACGGTGGGGCGCACATAATACCCGCGGTTCAGGTGCTCGGGCCGGCCGGGGCCGCCGGAAACCAGCGTCGCACCTTCCTTGATGCCGGTCTCGATCAGCCGCTGGATCTTGTCGAACTGGATCTGGCTGACGACGGGGCCGAGGTCGGTGCCGTCCGCCTGCGGCGCTCCGACCTTGTGCGCGTCCGCGGCCTTCCTGGCGATCGCCAGCGCCTCGTCGTGCCGCTTGGCCGGGACCAGCATGCGCGTCGGCGCATCGCAGGACTGGCCGGAATTGCCGAAGCAGCCCTGCACGCCCTTCACCACGGCGGTTTCGAAATCGGCGTCGGCGAGGATGATGTTGGCCGACTTGCCACCCAGCTCCTGCGCCACGCGCTTCACCGTGTCGGCGGCGGTCTTCGCCACGATCACGCCGGCGCGGGTCGAGCCGGTGAACGACACCATGTCGACATCCGGATGCCCGGCCATCACCTGCCCGACATCCGGGCCGGTGCCGTTGACCATGTTGAACACGCCCTTCGGCACGCCCGCGGCGTGCATCGCCTCCGCGAAGATGATGCCGCTGATCGGCGCGATCTCGGACGGCTTCAGCACCACGGTGCAGCCGGCGGCGAGCGCCGGGGCGACCTTGCAGACGATCTGGTTCAGCGGCCAGTTCCAGGGCGTGATGAGCGCGCAGACGCCGATCGGCTCCTTCACGATCATGGTGGCGCCGCGCCTTTCGGTGAACTCGTAGGTCTCGAGCCCGGCGATGGTGGCTTCCATGTGCGCGCGACCGGCCCAGGCCTGCGCCTCGCGGGAGAAGCCGATCGGCGCGCCCATCTCCTGGCTCACGGCCTGCGCGATGTCCTCGAAGCGGTCATTGTAGGCGTCGAGCATGCGCTTGAGCAGCGCCAGCCGGTCGGCATGGCTGGTCTGCGAAAAGGTGACGAACGCCGCCTTCGCCGCCGCCACGGCCCGGTCGACGTCGGCCTTCGAGCCGACGGAGATCTGCGTGTAGGCCTCCTCGGTCGACGGATCGATCACGTCGAGCAGCGCCGGCTTGACCGGATCGACCCACGCTCCGTCGATGTAGAAGCGGCGATGGTTGTTCATGGATGCCTCCCGGTCTGTCAGGTTCTTGAACTGTTCAGTTTTCGAGGATCGAACAGGACGCGCCATCGCGCAAGCGCACATGCGCAAGCTGGCCGACATCGAACGCCGTCGCCTGCCGCGGCGCATCGACCACCAGCGCCTCGCCCGAGGCGAGTTCGCCGCGCATGCGCAGCGTGCGGCCGTGGAAGACGACGCTGCTCACCTTCATCGGCGCGCTGCCTGGCATTGCCTCGGCGCCGGCCACCAGATCTTCCGGCCGCACGCCGAGCGTGACCTTGCTGTCTGCCGTCACGCCGTCGGTCACCGGCAGGCTGAGCGCCAGATCGCCGGCCATGAAGCGCAGGGCGCCATCCTCCCGCGAGACCAGCCGCGACGGCAGCAGGTTCATCGTGCCGATGAAGCCGGCCACGAATTTCGTGGCCGGACGATCGTAAAGTTCCCCCGGCGCCGCGGTCTGCTCGACGCGGCCCCTGTTCATCACGACGATACGGTCGGAGATGGACAGCGCCTCGGTCTGGTCATGCGTGACCATCACGAAGGTCATGCCGAGCCGCGACTGCAGGCGCTTCAGTTCCACCTGCATGTTTTCGCGCAGATGCGCATCGAGCGCCGACAGCGGCTCGTCGAGCAGCAGGATGCGCGGTTCGCAGACGATGGCGCGCGCCAGCGCCACGCGCTGCCGCTGCCCGCCCGACAGTTCGGAAACGCGCGCGCCGATCTTGTCGGCAAGGCCGACCGTGTCGAGCGCCTGTGCAACCTTCTGCCGCTGCGCAGCCGCCGGGACCTTCTTCACCGACAGTCCGAAGCCGACGTTTTCGGCGACGTTCATGTGCGGAAAGAGCGCGTAGTCCTGGAACACCGTGTTGACCGGGCGGTCGAACGGCCGCAGCGGCGTGATGTCCCGGCCGTCGAGCACCACGCGCCCTGCGGTCGGTGCCTCGAAGCCGGCAATGACACGCAGCGTCGTCGTCTTGCCGCAGCCGGACGGCCCGAGCAGCGACAGGAACTCGCCCTGCCCGATCTCCAGGTCGATCGAATCCATGCCGACGATGTCGCCGAAGCGTTTGGACACGCCCTCCAGCCGCAGCAGCGCCTCACGCGCCATCGCGCACCTCGGACGGCTTGGTCGTGTTGACCCAGAGGATGGCGGCGCGGCTCGCGCCGTCATTGCGGAAGGAGTGTTTCAGCGTGCTCTTGAAGGCGAAGGAGTCACCCGTGCGCAGCGTGTAGCGCGCCGCGCCGATCGTCAGTTCCGCCTCGCCTTCCAGAACATAGCCGAATTCGTGGCCGGCATGCGCGTAGGCCTCGGCCGTGCCGCCGCCCGGCTCGATCGTCACCATCAGGCCGGTGAGCGCGGCGCCCGGCGGCGACAGCAATTGCTTGCCGACGCCTTCCGAATGCACCGGCAGCGACTTCCGTGCCCCGGCGCGGACGCAGTAGAGATCGTTGCCGGCCGCATCGTCGGCGATCAGCGCCGAGGGTTCGACGCCGAGCGCCGCCGCCAGCGGCCAGATCACCTTGATGCGCAGCGAGGACATGCCGCGCTCGATCTGGCTGAGCGCGCCGATGGAAATGCCCGTGCGCCCGGCGAGATCGGCAAGCGACAGATTGCGCTCCAGCCGCAGTGCCCGCACCCGCCGGCCGACCTTCTGGTCGGCGTCGTCCGCCTCGGCCGTCTCCACTGCCTGCTCAGCCCCGCTGCTTGCCATCCGCTGCTTCCCGCGCTCTGCCTGAAGGATCGTCTGCCGCCCGCCAAAGCCCGGCGAGCGGCAGTTCTTAAGCTACCGGTGCAAGGCCGTCACCCGCCAGCCTTGACGCGCTCGAACATCTTGGCGAGCTCGTCATTCTGCTTCATCGGCCCGGTGAAGATGGTGGTTTTCAGCATCACCTCCGGGTCGGCCGGCAACTGCAGGGCCTCGAGGTCGGCCGGCTTCACTTCCGCGAAGGCCGTGCTGGTCGAGCTGCCGTAGCCATAGGCCTCGATCAGATATTTGCCCGACGCCGATTCCAGCCGGCTGTTGATGAAGTCATAGGCGAGGTCGACATTCTTGGCGTCCTTCATCAGCACGAACCCGCAGGCCCAGGTCAGCATGCCTTCCTTCGGCTTCATGAACTCCACCGGCACGCCCTGCTTCTTCAGCGCCACGGCGGAGGCATTCCACGTCATCGCGGCCACCAGCGCGCCGCTCGCGAGCGACTGTTCCACCGAGGTCATGTCGGTCGTGTAGGCCGACAGCAGCGGACGCTGCTCGCGCAGCTTGGCCGCAACCCTCTCCATCTCCTCCGGCGTCATGTCGAACGGGTTCACGCCGGCGAGCAGCGCGGCCACGACCGGCGTGTCGTGCACGGCGTCGATGGTCGCGAGGCGCCCGGTCAGCTTGGCGTCCCACAGCAGGTTCCAGCTCGCCTCCGGATTCTCGATCAAGTCGGTGCGGTAGAGGATCGAGGTGTTGCCCCAGTCCCACGGCACGAACCACACCTTGCCGTCGCCCGCCTGCAGGTCGGGCAGGTTGCGGAACACCGGGAAGATCGCATCCCAGTTCTTGATCTTCGCCGTCTCGATCGGCTGCAGCAGGCCTTCCTTGTTCCAGCGCGCCACCTTGTCGTAGCAGGGGTGAGCGACGTCGGGCCGGAAGCCGGCCTTGACCTTGGTGAAGGCGTCGTCGTCGTCGCCGAACATGGAGAACTCGACCCCGTCCGGATGGGCGGCGAGGAAGCTCTGGTTGAACTCCGGCAGTTCGTAGCCCGACCAGGTGAAGTATTGCAGCTTCTCCTGCGCCAGCGCCGGCAGCGCGAAGGCGGCGGCGAGCATGGTGACGCCGGCCAGCCGTCCGGTCCGTGCGATCCTCGAATGCAGTGTCCTCGAATGCAGTGTCATTGACGTTCTCCTCTGTCGTTTCTGTCTTCTAGGTCATTGCCCCGGCGGGAACCGCCCGGGGATTGGCTTGCGGCAGGCCACGCCGGCGCAACAGCTCGGCCAGCGCGGCGATCAGGATGGAGGCGGCGAGAATGGCGGTGCCCAGCGCCATCACCGTCGGCAGCGATCGCGGGAAGCGCAGCTGCGCCCAGATGTAGAGCGGCAGCGTCTGCTCGGTCCCTGCCAGGAAGAAGGCGACGATGAACTCGTCGAAGGAGGTGAGGAAGGCCAGCATGAAGGCCGAGCCGATCGCCGGCAGGCTGAGCGGCAGCATGACGCGCCGGAACACGGTGAAGTCGGAAGCGCCGAGGTCGAGCGCCGCCTCCGGCAGCGTCTTCGGGATGGCGGCGAAGCGCCCGCGCATGATCACGACCGTCGTCGGCAGGCCGACGAGGATGTGCGCCGCCACGATCGCCCCCAGCGACAGCCCGAGCCCGACAAGATTGACCAGCACCAGAAGCGCGATGCCGACGATGACGCCGGGAATGAGGATCGGCAGCCGCGCGATGCCCGACACCAGCCGCGCCAGGCGCGAGCGGCCGTAGAGGTCCATGTAGGCGATGGTGATCCCGCAGAGCGTAGCGCCGCACGCCGCGATGCCGCCGACGACCAGGCTGTTCACCAGCGCGTTTGTCAGCTGCGAATTGCCGAAAAGAGTCTCGTACCAGCCGAGCGTGAAGCCCTGCAGCGGAAACGCCGCCTGCACGGAATCGTTGAACGAGAAGAGCGGGATCAGCGCAACCGGCAGGTAGATGAAGACGAGATAGCCGAAGACATAGGCGCCGAGCAGCCCGCCGCCTGCCCTGCCCGGCGCCGCCGCGCTCATGCGCGCCTCCCGTAGCGGCGGTCGGCGGCGCGCGCGATGAGCACCAGCGCGAGGATCACCAGCATCACGCAGACGGCCAGCGCTGCGCCGAACGGCCAGTCGTTGGCCTTGCCGAACTGCGCCTGGATCATCGACCCGATCATCGTGCTCGACGGACCGCCGACCATCGCCGGTGTCACGTAGTCTCCGACGGTCGGCACGAACACCACCAGCGCCGCCGCCAGCACGCCCGGCATGGCGTTGGGCAGGATCACGCGCCGGAACGCCGTCCATGGCCGCGCGCCGAGGTCCGACGCGGCCTCGGTCAGCGATTTCGGGATCGTCTCCAGCGCCACGTAGATGGGCAGGATGGCGAAGGGCGCATAGGCATGCGCCAGCGTCACGATCACCGCCGCCGGCGTGTTGAGGAAGGCGAGCGTCGGTTCCGCCGTGATGCCGCTGCCGACCAGCGCCGAATTCAGCACGCCATTGTAGGCGAGCACGATCTTCCAGGCGAAGACACGCAGGAGATAGCTGGTCCAGAAAGGCAGCGTGACGAGGAACAGGATGAGCCCGCGCCGTTTTCCGGCGTGAAAGGCGAGGTAGTAGGCCACCGGAAACGCCGTCACCACCGTCGCCAGAGTAACCAGTCCGGCGATGCCGAGCGAGCGCAGGATCACGATCCAGGAGAGCGGGTCGCCGACGATATTGACGAAGTTGTCGAGCGTGAAGCCGGTGCCGAGCAGCGACCCGTCATTGACCCGGAACGAGAGGAAGACGACCAGCGCCAGCGCGAAGACGATCAGCGTCGACGTGACCAGCACGCCGGGTGCCGACATCCCCAGCCGAAACGCGGCAGGCGGTCGGTCTGGCGAGGTCTGGGCGGCAGCGTCCGGCATGAGCGCCTGCGCGAATTCGTGAAACGCCGACAGAATTTTTCAAATCCGTGAACGTGTCAAGTGTGCGCGCCAGCACCGCAGTCGATATCAGAACTTGCCCACCGCGTTCAGGAACGCGCCCTGATCGTCATAGGTCAGGTCGGTCAGATCGTCGGAGAAGGACGCGAAACTGTACCCCGCGCCGACTTTCACGTGCTCGCCGATATGATGGTACACCGCCGCCAGCGCGCCATAACGCGCCGTCTTCGTCGCTCCCGTGGTGAGCATCCTGCCCTCGACCAGCGCGTCCCAGCGGCTGGCGAAAGTGACGTCGGCGCGCAGCACCGCGAGCTGCGCCGACGACATGACGAAGTCGGACGCCGCGCGCGTCACCGACACCTCGCCGAAACGCATGCCGTACTTGCCGCCCACCGTCAGCCACTTCGTCAGGTCGTAATTGGCGTCGATACTGACGACATGGCTGCGCTGTGCCGGCCCGAGCGTCAGCCCGTTGGCAGTCACCTGGCCCGCGCCTGGCAGGTCGTAGAGGAACTGGTATTTCGCCAGCGCCTGCAGCCGGTCATGCGCGACCGGCCGATAGGCGAACCCGGCGGTGCCTTCGACATAGTCGCCGTCGAGCAGCACCGACTGGTCGGATTTGGAGATGACGGCATCGATGCCGCCGACCAGCCGCCAGTCTTCCGACATCTTCACCGAGACCGTGCTCGCCATCAGGTAGGAGTTGCGGTCGCGCGTGTCGTCGTCCGAATCCTCGAAGCGCAGTTCGCCCTTGATGCTCGCCGCGATGCTGTCGTCGTCCTTGTAGCCGGCCGAGAGCGACACCGCCTTGCGGTCGAAGTCGGAGGCGTTGGGATCGAGGATGCGGCCGGTTTCCAGCCCGCCATTCAGCGTCCACAGCTTGTCTGGCGTGTAGATGATGCCATAGGTCGAGGTGAGCGAGCGCCGCCGCCCGAACATGTCGTAATTGTTCTCGGCATAGCCGGAGAGCATGTCGTTGTAGCGGCGCTTCGCGCCCACCACGACACCGCCGAGATTGCGGCCGTCCAGCGCGGTCGCGCGGATGGCGTCGGGATCGAGCCTGTAGCCGACATAGTAGTGATCGTCGGCGGTCGGGTCATAGGTCAGCGCCGCCAGCGCGCCGATGCCGCTGGTGCCATAGGACGCTTCCGCTTCGATGCCGACCTTGTCGGTCAGCTTGCGGCGGCCGCCGACGCCGACGCGATCGTTGCGGTCGATGCCGCCGCGCCGCTGCGCCGTCGCCTGTCCGAACACGTAGGTGCGCGTGTCCTCGTCGGCATCGTGCGTCACCCGCACGCCGACATCGACGCGCGAGCCATTGTCGCCCGCCGGCCCGCCCGGCGTAGCGAGATCGGTGTGCGTGACGCCGGCCGCGATCGCCCAGGCATCGTTCAGCCTGCGTTCGGCTTCCAGCGAAGCGTCGCGCTTGCGCCGTCCTGAGGCGTCCGCGTAGTCCTCGACCGCGGCGCGCAGTTCGGTGCCGGGCGCGACCTCGTACGTGGCGGAAAGGCCGGCATTGCGCTGGTCGACGGCGATGTTGGCGTCGAGCGACGCGAAACCGGCCCTCTTCTCGTCCCAGAAGGCGGAGACGCGGCCCTTCAGTGTCGGGTCGAGATCGGCGAGGTCGACCTCGCCGCGCAGGCTCCACGCCTGCCCGGTGAGCGAGCGCGAGCCGGCGGTGAGTTCGTCCACCGAGGTCAGGCCGCCATCGGTGGACAGCGTGCGGCCGAAGCCCGGCCCCGCCGTCGTGGCGAACTCGCCGTCGATGTAGGTCGAGTCGGTGGCGCTCAGCCGCAGATTGACGCCGCCCATCTTCTGGTCGGCAGCGCCGGTCTGTTCGCTCATGCCGGTGATGCCGACACGCACATGCTCGCCGAGCCAGCCGCTCGCCTCGCCGCCATAGGCGTAGTCGTCGATCCGGCCGGCGGCCGGCGTGTATTCGTAGCTGGCCACGAGATCGACGTTGCGATTGCCGAGCGCGCCGTCGCGCACCACGCCGCCGTCGTCGGCGCTCGAATGCAGCGGCCGCTTCAGCACCACGACGCCCTGCACGTAGTTGATGTCGTAGTCCTCGCCGGCGATGAGTTGCTTGCGCGAGACGATGCGCCCGGTGGAGGCGTCGCTGGTCACGACCGTGATCGTCTCGGTCCCGCGCGACACGTCCTGCCGCTTGAGGAAATAGGCCGAGCCGCCGGTGCCGCGCAGCACGTCGCGCTGCGGCAGCGTGCCCGGCTGCGAGGCATACGCCTTCGCCTCGTAGCGCCGCTCGCCGAAGGACGTCGACTCCTGCGAGCGGTAGACGCCCTGCGCGCCGTAGAGCGCGCGCTCGTTGCGCAGCAGGGTCGAGCCGTTGACTTCGGCCTTGTAGCGGCCCCACATCACATGGCTGTCGCCACGGTCGAGCCGGACGTAGAACTTGCCGTCGGTCGGCGCGCTTTCCACGGCGGTCGAGTCATCGCCATAGACCGGATAGTAGGAGTCGGGATCGATGCGGCGCAGCACCTGCCGCGGGTCCTTGGCATCGAAGCCCTTGAACAGGTCCTCGATGCGGCCCTCGCCGGTGTCGGCGGCGGCGGTGAGCAGCGTGCGGCCCTTGATCTTGCCCTTCAGGTAGAAGGCGAGCCGGCCCTTCGTGTAGACGCCGTCATAGGCCGACGGGTCGGCAGCCTCGATGTCGCCGCGGCCGAAGCGCTTGCCGGCGGTGATGTCGGCGAGGCCGACATAGAACCACTCGTTCGTGGGAATGTTGACGGTGCGGCTGAAGTTCATGCCCGCACCGCCGCCGCCCGACACGGAGACGTCGACCGCGTGGTCGCCCGGCGGCAGGATGCGCTGCACCACGAAACCGCCTTGCGCATCGACCGGGATCGTCTCGCCCAGCGCCACCACCTGCTCGCCTGCGGGCACATGCGCCCCGTGGATCGTCACCGCTCCGCCATAGACGGGGATGTTGCGGACAGCCGTGCGGTCCTCGCCATAACCGGGCGCCACCGGCGTTTCTTCCGCATGCACCTTCAGCGCCTCGGCGCTGCGCACGAGCGGCAACGGTATCGTCTCGTCGTAGCGGTTGCGGTCGTCGCTGACCCGCACGACGTAGAGATACTCGTCCGGTCCATCCGCTGGCATCGCCCACGCGGCGTGGCCGCTGTCGTCCACTGGCAGCACCGCGACCGGCTTCGCCGAGGCGTGCTTGCCGCCGGCGTAGATGCGCACTTCCTTGCGCGCCACCCAGGCCGGATAGTTGAGGCTGGCGAGGAAGCCGACCGCTTCGCCGGCGCGATAGCTGCGGCGCAGGTCGACGGTCGAGACGTTGAGCGCCGGCCGCACCTCCAGCCCGTCATACTTCACCTGGATGTCCGCAGGCGGCACGGTGGAATCCACCAGTGTCGGATCGCCTGCGACCGACTCGCCATCGACGCTGATCGAGAAGCCGGCGCCGCAATTCGTGTCGCAGCCGATAGCCGGCGTCGCGACGGCGAGCGCGGCCAGCGCAGCGCCGGCCAGCAGCGCCGCGCGCGTGGCAGCGAACAGCGTCGGGTTGGACTGGATGCGCTTCCTCATCTCAGTCCTGCCTGACGACGCGCAGTTCGTAGGGGAGTGCGCGTCCACGCGACTGCCAGACGGAAGCGATCATGGCGCGCACGGCGCCGACCCGCATTTCAACCAGCCCGGCCGGTTCGCCGGACGCCTTGTAGATGACCTGCAGCGAGCCGCCGCCCGCCGCCAGCGGCGCCAGCCTGCCGAGCCCCGTTTCAAGCTCGGGCGTCGGCTCGGCGCTGCCCTTGTGGAAGGCGCGGCCGGTCACCGCGATCGACACGGCGTTCGACGCCGCCGCTCCGAAGTTCAGTTTGGTCAGCTTGCCGGCGGTGAGCCGCACAACGCGCGGGTTTTCCGTCGTCAGCTGGAAGCCGTCCGGCAGCGTGCTCGGATCCAGCTTGAGAATGTAGTTCGAGCCGATCGACTGGTCCGGCAGGTCGGCGCACGGCACCGAGAAGCGCCCATGCTTGTCGGTGGTGATCAGGACGCCCGTGACCGTCGCGACGCGCACGCCCGGCAGGCCCTTTTCGCCGTCGTCCTGCGCGCCGTCGCGGTTGCGGTCATTGAACACCTTGCCGACGATCTCGCCGCAATCGAACACATGCTCGGCCATCACGCGCACCACGGCGCGCGCCACGGCAGTCAGCGCCTCGCCACTTGCCGTGTTGCGCAGCCACGTCTCGTTCGCGTGATCGCCCGGCACGACGTCGGCCCCGATCCGCGCTGACAGCCGGATCTCGATTTGGCCTCGCGCCGGTATCCTGAGGCCGGCAAAGGTCAGCGTGCGGCCTGCGACCGCCGGTGTAACGGCCGCCCCGTTGAGCCTCGCGCTGCCATCGACATAGGCGAAGCCTTGCGGCAGCTTGTCCACCACGTCGAGCGCTCCCGCGGCGATCGCGTTGGCGTTGGCCGCGACGATGACGTAGCCGACGACTTCGTCGCGGCGCGCGACGGCGACATTGGCCTGCTTGGTCACCGACAGGCCGTTCGCCGGGATGCGCGCCACCGGGTCGAGCGGAATGTGGTTGTTGACGACATTCGGGTCGCCGACCTCGAGCAGGAAGGCCATGAAATAGGGCGTCGGCGCGCCGCCGGCCGGCGCATCGGGATCCGCCGAAAGCTGGCATGCGCCGCCGGGCACCGTGTCCATCGGACAGGTGGTCGCGTCGAGCGCACCCGCCTGCGGCGGGGCAATCACCGACAGCGCCGGCTCCATGCCGGCAGGAAAGGCCAGGATCGCGAGCCGGTATTCCGTTTGCGTCACAGGGCAGAGCGCGTCGGCACCGGCCACGATGTCGAAACGGTAGCGCCCGTCCGCTGCGGTCGTCTGGTCCTGCTGGCCAGGCAGCAGGCAGGCGCTGGGGAGCCGCACGCCGCTCGCCGTGCGCATCTGCACCTGCGCGCCGGCGAGCGGTTCGCCGGTGACGACATTGTAGATCACGCCGCTCGGGTCGATCGGCTGGTTCTGGTTGGTGAAGATCGAATTGACGCCGAAGGTGAGGTTGCGGATGTGTCCGACGGCGATCTGTGTCTGCGGATCGAGGAAGACGATCTCGTAGCCCGCGCCGGGGTTGAAATCGACGATGTGGTAGCTGCCGTCGGCGGCACTTGTCGTCGCCTTCACCAGCACGCCGGCAAGCCGCAGTTCCACGAGGTAGCCCGGCAGGCGTCGTTCGCCTGCATCCATCGCGCCATTGCCGTTGGTGTCGAAGAAGACGGTGCCGGAGACCGCCGGCACGGTCTTCTCGACCGCAACGGTCGCGGTCGCCGTGTCGCAATTGGTCGGATTGATGATCTCGCAGATCCGGTAGTCGAAGCTGTAGATGCCGGACGGCGTGCCCTGCGCGATGTCCACCGACCCGTGCATCTGCAGCGTGAAGCCGGCCGGGAGCGGCCCGGCAGCGCTGATGTCGACCGTGGTGATCGATGCCGGATCGCCGTTGACCGTGTCGCCGGTCAGGACGTTCAGCGCTCCGACGATCGCGTTGGCGGTGTCGACCGGCAGGCCGGCATTGTCATCGACCGCGTCGATCACCGCCTGCCCGACACCGACCGTCACCGTGGCGTCGTCGCAGTTGAGCGGATTCAGATTCTCGCAGATCCGGTAGACGATCGTGTAGGTGGAGGCCGGCGTGCCCGCCGCGACCGAGACGATGCCGGTGCTCGTGTCGAGCGTGACGCCCGTATGCGCGGCCGGGGTCACGATCGTGGCAGTGATGTTCGCCGGCACCAGGCTGACGCCGTTCAGCGTATCGTTGGCGAAGGCGTCGATGAGGTTCGGTTCGCCCGCGGCGCCGCCGACCGCAGGCGGCAGGTCGTCGATCGCGTCGATGGCCGCCGCGTCCACGATCACCGTGATCGTCGCGTTGTCGCAATTGCCCGGGCTCAGCTTCTCGCAGATCTGGTAGACGATCGTGTAGGTCGCGGCCGGCGTTCCCGCCGCGACCGAGACCATGCCCGTGGCGCTGTTCAGCATGATGCCGCCATGCGATGCCGGGGTGACGACGCTGACGTTCAGGTCCGCGACGCTGACTGCCGTGCCGTTCAGCGTGTCGTTGGCGAAGGCATCGCGGATGTCGGCCTGACCCGATGCGCCGTTCACCGCCGGCGGGCTGTCGTCGATGGCGTCGATCGGCGCCGAGGTCAGCGCCGACACAGTCGTATCGTCGTTGTTGGCGCCGGGTCCGGGCGTTCCGATGCCGTTGCCGTCGGCGGGATTGAGGCTGTCGGAGAGGTCCGAGACGGGCGTCCCGCCCGTGCTGACGCCGCTGGCCGTTGCCTGGTTCTGCACGGAGCCGCGCGTGAGATCGGCGGCGACCAGCGTATAGCTCGCGCGATAGATCCAGGTCTCGCCCGGATCGAGCCGTCCATCGGCATCCGTGTCGCCTGAATGGAACGCCGGCGATGGCGCCGCGCCGGAGCCGTTGAAGCCGGTTTCCGCCAGCGTGACCGCGGTGATCTCGGAACTGCCGAAGACGGTGACGGTGTAGGTGTAGGCGATCGTTTCACCGACCTGCGCGTGGCCATCGCCAACGACATCGTCGTTGAGCGCCGCGGCCTTCGTGACCCCGATGGCGGGGTAGTTGATGCTGACCGTAGCCGCGTTGGAGTTGACGCCGAGGCCGTTCTCGAAGGTGTAGCTGACCGGCGTCGCCGCGCCCATGAATGCCGGCAAAGGCGTGAAGGTCAGGCCACCGGTTGCATCGTCGTAGGCCCATGCGCCTTCGCCGGGAACAGTGAAGCCGATCGTGTCGCCATTGGCGTCGGTCACGACGCCCGTCGCGCCGCCCGGCGCCGTCAGGTTGACCGCCTGCATGGCAAATTCCGACGCGACGCCCGAGGGGTCGCCGGTCACGACGCTGTCATTGTCCAGCACCTGCACGGTCACCGGGGCCCCGAGCGCGCCCTCGGCGGCGTCGTTGACGGCCACCGGCGTGCGATAGTCGCCGCACTGGTAATCGAGTGTCGTGAAGGTCGAATAGGACGGGTTGTCGACGCGGATGAAGTACGCCGAGTTCGCGGTCCGCCCGAACCGGAAGGTGTTGGTGTTCGGGTACAGAACCTCAAGGCCGGAAATCGGCTGCGAGTTGTAGTCCTGGTCGCCGATCAGGCTGAAGATGTTGGGCACGCCGGCGACGGTGCCGAAGTCGCGGCCGGTCGTTGCCGATCCGTCGATGCGCACCCACCTCACCGTCCCGTCGCAGACCGGCACGTAGGCGCGTTCGTTGTTTGGCCCGTCGACGTCGTTCAGCTGGATGTGAATGTCGGCGTTGACCACGACGCCGCCTGTGCCGGTGGCGATGTTGTAGGTGCCGGCCTGGAATATCTGCCAGGTCACCCAGATGTTGTCCTGCCCGACCGACGTCACCGCCGCACGGTTGTTCTGGGTGGTGAAATTGTGATCGAGCGTCGACGTGGTCAGTGTCGCGACCAGGTCGATCGGCGCACCGCCGACGGTACCGGCATTGGTCCAGACCGCCCGCTTGCCCTGCCCGTTGGAGACCTGCGTCGGCGCACCGACATTGCCGAGAACCAGCGGATCGGCCGCATGTGCCTCGCCAGGTGCCAGCATGGGGGCGAGCGCCGCCATGAGAGCGCCTGCGGCCGCTCGCGCCGTCCAACGCGCGGCGCGGCGCGGCGCGAAGCACCCCGCAACGGCAGCCGCCCCGCTTTTGACGGGCGGCGCCGATCTCGCGCGCCACCAGTTCCCCACGCCCAATTCCCAAGCCTTCCAGGCGGCACTCATCGACCGCGGGCGGTCCCCACCGGCCCGCCGACTGCAATGCAATAAATCTGAAACAAAAGGCGACCGGAGCGACCCGTATTCCGCCGAAGTGCAACACAGAACAGTCCGGAAATTGCCGGACAGCCTCGATCGCTAGAGACGTGGTCCAACCCTATGTGCGTATGGTTAATCAGGAGTAAAATCTCGGCCGCCGGAGCACCGCTCTTGCGCCCCTCGAACAGCGCCGATCGCCGCCTCCGCGCGTTGACAGATGCACGGTTGGCGCGTGACATTGGCCGATCGCACCCCGGACCAAGGCTCGCACGCACGAACAGACGGGCCGGTTCAGGGTGGGCGCCAACAGAGGTGAGCGGGAGACTTGATATGAAATTGCGCAGATTTGCAGTGGCTGCCGGGCTTGCGGCCGCCTGTTTTACGCTTCCGGCGACAGCCCAGGAGTCGACGGACCCGATCAAGCTGACACTGCATGACTGGACCGGGCAGCTGATCACCACCGAGCTGATGGGCGAGGTGCTGAAGAAGGCCGGCTACAACGTCGAGTACGTGCAGGCCGACTATCTCGCTCAGTTCGCCGGGCTCGAGACCGGCGACCTGCATGTCGCGATGGAGATGTGGGAAACCACTGGCCGCGACGCCATGGACGCCTCGCTCGCCACCGGCAAGACCGAGAATTTCGGCCCTACCGGCATGAAGGCGAAGGAGGAATGGTGGTACCCGGAATACATGAAGGAGAAGTGCCCCGGCCTTCCCAACTGGGAGGCCCTGAAGAGCGAGGCGTGCGCCGAAGCCTTCTCGACGGCCGAGACCGCGCCGAAGGGCCGTTATCTCGGCGGCCCGGTCACCTGGGGCGGCTATGACGATGAGCGCGTCGCCGCGCTCGACCTGCCCTTCGAGGTGATCCACGCCGGCACCGACGCCGCGCTCTTCGCCGAACTGGAGAGCGCCTACCAGCGGCAGGCGCCGATCCTGCTGTGGATCTACGCGCCGCACTGGGCGCCGTCGAAGTACAAGGGCGAGTGGGTCGAATTCCCGGAATACACGAAGGAATGCTACACCGACCCGAAATGGGGCTCGAACACCGACGCCCAGTATGACTGCGGCAAGCCTTTCGGCGAGATCTGGAAGGTCGGCTGGGCCGGCGTGAAGGACAAGTGGCCGGGCGCCTACAAGGCGATTCAGGCCTTCACCATCGACAATGACGAGATGGGCAAGATGATCACCAAGGTCGACCTCGACGGCGGCAAGGTGTCGGACGTCGTTGCCGAATGGATGGGTGCCAACGAGGCGCGCTGGTCCGAGTGGATCAAGAAATAGTGCCGCACGAGCTTGCCGGTCCCTCCCCGGGCGGGGAGGGATCGCGATGAAACTCGTCTGCCGCAACGTCTGGAAGGTGTTCGGCG
>JBFXFO010000094.1:0-15372 GCA_050178915.1 Rhizobiaceae bacterium
GGCGACAACATCACGGTCGACGTCGAGCTGATCGTGCCGATCGCCATGGAGGAGAAGCTGCGCTTCGCCATCCGTGAAGGCGGCCGTACCGTCGGCGCCGGCATCGTCGTCACCATCACGGAATAACGACAAAAGACTGGGTCAGACGCGGGCGCGGGTACGCCCCGCGCCGCGTAGGACTTGAAGGATAAAGACGAATGAACGGCCAAAACATCCGCATCCGCCTCAAAGCGTTCGATCATCGCGTGCTCGACGCGTCGACCAAGGAAATTGTGTCGACGGCCAAGCGTACCGGCGCGAACGTCCGTGGCCCCATCCCGCTGCCGACGCGGATCGAGAAGTTCACCGTCAACCGCTCGCCGCACATCGACAAGAAGAGCCGCGAGCAGTTCGAGATGCGCACCCACAAGCGCCTGCTCGACATCGTTGACCCGACCCCGCAGACGGTCGACGCGCTGATGAAGCTCGACCTGGCGGCCGGCGTGGACGTCGAGATCAAGCTCTAACGGGCAGCGCGGGCAGGGGTGTTCCCACCGCCTCGCGGAACGAAGGACATGAGCCGACCGGGCGAAAGCCCCTAAGGCTCCTCTGAAGGAAGAACGAAGAAATGCGTTCAGGAGTGATTGCACAGAAGGTCGGGATGACCCGCGTCTACAACGACGCCGGCGAGCATATCCCGGTCACGGTTCTCCGCATGGAGAGCTGCCAGGTTGTTGCGCAGCGCACCGAAGAGAAGAATGGCTACACCGCCGTTCAGCTCGGTGTCGGTCTGGCGCGCGTCAAGAACACGTCGAAGGCCATGCGTGGCCACTTCGCCAAGGCTTCGGTTGAGCCGAAGACCAAGCTGGCCGAGTTCCGCGTGTCCAAGGACAATCTGCTCGACGTCGGTTCGGAAATCACCGTCGATCATTTCGTCGCCGGCCAGAAGGTCGACGTGACGGGCACCTCGACCGGCAAGGGTTTCCAGGGCGTCATCAAGCGCCACAATTTCGGCGGCGGCCGTGCCACTCACGGTAACTCGCTGTCGCATCGCGTGCACGGCTCCACCGGCCAGCGCCAGGACCCCGGCAAGGTGTTCAAGGGCAAGAAGATGGCCGGTCACATGGGCGCCACCCGCGTGACCACCCAGAATGTCGAGGTTGTCTCGACCGACAAGGATCGCGGTCTCATCCTGATCCGCGGCGCCGTGCCGGGCACCAAGGGCGCGTGGATCCTCGTCCGCGACGCCGCCAAGGTTGCTCTGCCTGCCGACGCGCCCAAGCCTGCTGCCTTCAAGGCGCCGGTGAAGGTCAACGAGGCCGCCAAGGAAGGGGCTGAGTGATGGACATCAAGATCACCACGCTGGCCGGTGCGGCCGCCGGAGAGGTCAAGCTCTCCGAAGAGATCTTCGGCCTCGAGCCGCGCGAGGACATCCTCGCCCGTGTCGTGCGCTGGCAGCTCGCCAAGAAGCAGCAGGGCACGCACAAGACCAAGGGTCGCGCCGAGATCGCGCGCACCGGCGCCAAGATGTACAAGCAGAAGGGTACGGGCCGCGCCCGCCACCATTCGGCTCGCGCTCCGCAGTTCCGCGGCGGCGGCAAGGCTCACGGCCCGGTTGTCCGCAGCCATGAGCACGACCTGCCGAAGAAGGTCCGCGCGCTCGGCCTCAAGCTGGCGCTGTCGGCCAAGGCCAAGTCGTCGAGCATCATCATCGTCGATGAGCTCTCGCTGACCCAGGCCAAGACCAAGGCGGTTGTCGAGAGCTTCGCCAAGCTCGGCCTGACCAACGCGCTGCTGATCGGCGGGGCGCAGATCGACGAGGGCTTCGCGCGCTCGGCCCGCAACATTCCGAACATCGACGTGCTGCCGGTTCAGGGCATCAACGTCTACGACATCATGCGCCGCGGCACGCTCGTCCTCTCGAAGGCAGCCGTCGAGGCCATCGAGGAGCGGTTCAAATGACCACTGACCTTCGCCACTACGACGTGATCGTCAGCCCGGTCATCACCGAGAAGTCGACCATGGCTTCCGAACAGAACCAGGTCATCTTCCGCGTCGCCGACAAGGCCACGAAGCCGCAGATCAAGGCGGCGGTCGAGGCGCTCTTCGGCGTCAAGGTGACCGGTGTGAACACGCTCGTCCGCAAGGGCAAGCTGAAGCGTTTCCGCGGCAATGTCGGCCGCCAGAGCGATGTCAAGAAGGCGGTGGTCACGTTGGCCGACGGCCATTCGATCGACGTCGCGACGGGCCTCTGAGCGTAGAGGGGCCGCGAGGATAAAGCCATGGCACTGAAGAAGTTCAAACCCGTAACGCCGAGCACCCGCCAGTTGGTCATCGTCGACCGCTCGGGCCTGCACAAGGGCAAGCCCGTCAAGGGCCTGACCGAAGGTCTGGTCTCGTCGGGCGGCCGCAACAACTCCGGTCGCGTCACTGCGCGCTTCCAGGGCGGCGGTCACAAGCGCTCCTACCGTCTGGTCGATTTCAAGCGCCGCAAGCTTGATGTGTCGGCGACGGTCGAGCGGCTCGAGTACGATCCGAACCGCACCGCCTTCATCGCGCTGATCAAGTACGAGGACGGTGAGCTGTCCTACATCCTGGCTCCGCAGCGTCTCGCCGCCGGCGACAAGGTTGTCGCCGGTCAGTCGGCCGACGTGAAGCCGGGCAACGCGATGCCGCTCTCGGCCATGCCGGTCGGGACGATCATCCACAACATCGAGCTGAAGCCGGGCAAGGGCGGCCAGGTCGCCCGCTCCGCCGGCGCCTACGCCCAGCTCGTTGGCCGCGACCAGGGCATGGCGATCCTTCGCCTGAACTCTGGTGAGCAGCGCATCGTGCACGGCTCGTGCTTCGCCACCGTCGGTGCCGTGTCCAACCCGGACCATGGCAACATCAACGACGGCAAGGCCGGCCGCTCGCGCTGGCGCGGCAAGCGCCCGCACAACCGCGGCGTCGCCATGAACCCGGTCGACCACCCGCACGGCGGTGGTGAAGGCCGCACCTCGGGCGGACGCCATCCGGTGTCGCCGTGGGGCAAGCCGACCAAGGGCAAGAAGACGCGGTCGAACAAGTCGACCGACAAGTTCATCGTTCGCTCGCGCCACGTGCGCAAGGGCTGAGAGAGGTAGTCAGACGTGTCCCGTTCTACTTGGAAAGGTCCGTTCGTCGACGGCTATCTGCTGAAGAAGGCAGACAAGGTCCGTGATGGCGGCCGCAATGAGGTGATCAAGATGTGGAGCCGTCGCTCCACCATCCTGCCGCAGTTCGTCGGCCTCACCTTCGGCGTTTACAACGGCCAGAAGCACATCCCCGTGTCGGTCAACGAAGAGATGGTCGGTCACAAGTTCGGCGAGTTCGCGCCGAGCCGCACCTACTATGGCCACGGCGCTGACAAGAAGGCGAAGAGGAAGTAACGATGGGCAAGCCCAAAGCTCCCCGCGCGCTTGCGGACAATGAGGCCCGCGCCGTGCTCCGCACCATCCGCGTGAGCCCGCAGAAGCTGAACCTGGTTGCCGCCCTGATCCGCGGCAAGAAGGTTGCGACCGCGCTCAACGATCTGGAGTTCTCGCGCAAGCGTATTGCCGGCACGGTGCGCAAGACGCTCGAATCCGCGATCGCCAACGCTGAGAACAATCATGACCTCGACGTCGATGCTCTCGTCGTCGCGGAGGCCTACGTCGGCAAGTCGATCGTGATGAAGCGCTTCCATGCCCGTGGCCGCGGCCGCGCCAGCCGCGTGGAAAAGCCTTTCTCGCACCTGACGATCGTCGTGCGTGAGGTCGAAGAGAAAGGGGAGGCCGCCTGATGGGCCAGAAGATTAATCCGATCGGCCTGCGCCTCGGCATCAACCGCACCTGGGACTCGCGCTGGTATGCGAACACCGGCGAATACGGCAAGCTGCTGCACGAGGACATCAAGATCCGCGAGTACCTGAAGAAGGAACTCAAGCAGGCTGCGGTGTCCAAGATCGTGATCGAGCGTCCGCACAAGAAGTGCCGCGTGACGATCCATGCCGCCCGTCCGGGCCTGATCATCGGCAAGAAGGGCGCCGACATCGAGAAGCTTCGCAAGAAGCTGACCGAGATGACCAAGTCGGAGACGCATCTCAACATCGTCGAGGTGCGCAAGCCCGAGACC
The DNA here is from genome assembly GCA_050178915.1 of Rhizobiaceae bacterium. Lineage (GTDB taxonomy): Bacteria > Pseudomonadota > Alphaproteobacteria > Rhizobiales > Rhizobiaceae > JBFXAF01. The sequence continues at coordinate 4,114 of JBFXFO010000094.1, forward strand.
GACGCCACGCTGGTCGCGCAGTCGATTGCGCAGCAGCTCGAGCGCCGCATCGCCTTCCGCCGCGCCATGAAGCGCGCGGTGCAGTCGGCCATGCGTCTCGGCGCCGAGGGCATCCGCATCAACTGCGCCGGCCGTCTGGGCGGCGCCGAGATCGCCCGCATGGAATGGTATCGTGAAGGCCGCGTGCCGCTGCACACGCTGCGCGCCGACGTCGATTACGGCACCGCCGAGGCGCAGACCGCCTACGGCATCTGCGGCGTGAAGGTCTGGGTGTTCAAGGGCGAGATCCTTGAACATGACCCGATGGCTTCCGAGCGCCGCGCCACCGAGGGCGACCATCAGGCTGGCGGCGCACCCCGCCGCCGCGAGAACGCCTGAGCGGCTGAGAGATCTGGAGACTAGAAGATGCTGCAGCCAAAGCGCACCAAGTACCGCAAGCAGTTCAAGGGCCGCATCCACGGCGCCGCCAAGGGCGGCACCAATCTGGATTTCGGCGGCTTCGGGCTGAAGGCGTTGGAGCCCAACCGCGTCACGGCGCGTGAGATCGAGGCGGCCCGCCGCGCGATCACCCGCGAGATGAAGCGCCAGGGCCGCGTCTGGATCCGCGTGTTCCCGGACGTGCCGGTCACCGGCAAGCCGACCGAAGTCCGCATGGGCAAGGGCAAGGGCGCCGTCGAATACTGGGCGGCGCGCGTCAAGCCGGGCCGCGTGATGTTCGAGATTGATGGCGTCAACGAGGAGACCGCGCGTGCGGCTCTCGCCCTCGGCGCCGCCAAGCTTTCTGTCAAGACGCGCTTCATCCAGCGCATCGCGGAATAGGAAAGGGCTTTTCGATGAAAGCCGATGATCTCCGGTCCAAGACCCAGGACCAGCTAACCGACGATCTCGCCAGCCTGAAGAAGGAGCAGTTCAACCTGCGCTTCCAGAAGGCCACCGGCCAGCTCGAGAAGACGGCCCGCGTGAAGCAAGTCCGCAGGGACATCGCGCGCGTCAAGACGATCGCGGCCCAGAAGGCCGCGGGCAAGAAAGGCTAAGGACGAGACCATGCCCAAGCGCATACTGCAAGGCACCGTCGTCAGCGACAAGAACGACAAGACCGTCGTGGTCAAGGTCGAGCGCCGTTACACGCATCCCGTGATGCAGAAGACCGTCCGTTCGACGAAGAAGTACAAGGCTCACGACGAGAACAACACGTTCAAGGTCGGCGACCAGGTGTCCATCGAGGAATCGAAGCCGATCTCGAAGGACAAGCGCTGGGTCGTGCTGCCTGCCGGTCAGGCCTGACGAACAGTAATGGAATGCGGGTGAGGCGGTTGCCTCGGCCCTAGAAGAACAAGGCGGTCAGTCATGATTCAGATGCAAACTAACCTGGACGTTGCCGACAATTCGGGCGCGCGCCGAGTCATGTGCATCAAGGTGCTTGGCGGCTCGAAGCGGAAGTACGCCTCCGTCGGCGACATCATCGTGGTGTCGATCAAGGAAGCCATTCCGCGCGGCCGCGTGAAGAAGGGCGATGTGATGAAGGCGGTCGTCGTGCGCACCGCCAAGGACATCCGTCGCGCCGATGGCAGCGTGATCCGGTTCGACAAGAACGCGGCCGTGCTCGTCGACAACAAGAAGGAGCCGATCGGCACCCGCATCTTCGGACCGGTTCCGCGCGAACTGCGCGCCAAGAACCACATGAAGATCATCTCGCTGGCGCCGGAAGTGCTGTAAGGAGCCCGGGCAATGAACAAGATCAAGAAGGGCGACAAGGTCGTCGTGCTCACCGGCAAGGACAAGGGTCGCACCGGCGAAGTGCTGGAAGTGATGCCGAAGGACGACAAGGCTGTCGTGCGCGGCATCAACCAGGTGCGCCGACACCAGAAGCAGACCCAGTCGCAGCAGGGCGGCATCATCACCAAGGAAGCGCCGATTCACCTGTCGAATCTGGCGCTCGCCGACCCCAAGGACGGCAAGCCGACCCGCGTCGGTTTCCGCATGGACGGCGACAAGAAGGTGCGCTTCGCGAAGCGCTCGGGAGAAGTCATCAATGGCTAAGGCAGCAGCACCCGCCGCTACCGCCGGCAACGAACCGCGCCTCAAGAAGGTCTACCAGGACAAGATCCGGGCGGCCCTGCGCGAGCAGTTCAAGTACGACAACGAGATGCAGATCCCGCGCATCGACAAGATCGTGCTCAACATGGGCGTCGGCGAGGCCACTGGCGATTCCAAGAAGCCTTCGGTCGCCGCCGAGGACCTGGCGCTGATCGCCGGCCAGAAGCCGGTCATCACCCGCTCGCGCAAGTCGATCGCCGGCTTCAAGCTGCGCGAGAACATGCCGATCGGCGCCAAGGTGACGCTCCGCCAGGAGCGCATGTACGAGTTCCTCGATCGCCTCGTGAACATCGCGCTGCCGCGCGTCCGCGACTTCCGCGGCCTCAACCCGAAGAGCTTCGACGGGCGTGGCAACTATGCCATGGGCATCAAGGAGCACATCGTGTTCCCCGAGATCAACTACGACAAGGTCGACCAGATCTGGGGAATGGACATCATCGTTTGTACGACTGCGAAGACGGACGACGAGGCCCGGGCACTGCTCAAGGCCTTCAACTTCCCCTTCCGGCAGTAACGGCAGCGAGCAGAGGAACCATCTGAATGGCCAAGACCAGCTCAGTCGAGAAGAACAACCGCCGTCGCAAGATGGCTGCCCAGTTCGCCAGCAAGCGCAAGGCGCTGAAGGCGATCGTCATGAATCAGTCGCTGCCGCTGGAAGAGCGCTTCCGCGCCCAGCTGAAGCTGTCGGCGTTGCCGCGCAACTCGGCAGCCATCCGCATCCGCAATCGTTGCGAGGTGACGGGTCGTCCGCGCGCGTTCTACCGCAAGCTCAAGATGAGCCGCGTGGCGCTGCGCGATCTCGGCAACAACGGCCAGATCCCCGGTCTGGTCAAGTCGAGCTGGTAAGAGGAGCACGAGACAATGTCGATGAATGATCCTCTCGGCGATATGCTGACCCGCATCCGCAACGCCATTGGGCGTCGCAAGAACAAGGTGTCGACCCCGAACTCGCGTCTTCGCGTCCGCGTTCTCGACGTGCTGAAGTCGGAAGGCTACATCCGCGACTACAGCCAGGTCGACTACGACAACGGCAAGTCGGAGATCGAGATCGAGCTGAAGTACTACGAAGGCGCTCCGGTCATCCGTGAGATCGCCCGCGTGTCGAAGCCCGGTCGTCGCGTCTACGTTGCCGCCAAGTCGATCCCGTCGGTCGCCAACGGCCTCGGCATCTCGATCCTGTCGACGCCGAAGGGCGTGATGGCGGATCACGAGGCGCGCGAGCAGAACGTCGGCGGCGAGATTCTCTGCCAGATCTTCTGATCGGCTGGGACACAGAATAAGGAACGAGAAGATGTCTCGTATCGGCAAGAAGCCTGTATCGCTCCCGCAGGGCGTGACCGCGACCGTGAACGGCCAGACCGTCTCGGCCAAGGGTCCGAAGGGCGAGCTCAAGTTCGTCGTCAACGACGAAGTGCTGGTCAAGATGGAGAACGGCGAGATTTCGGTCGAGCCGCGCACCGAAGCGAAGACGGCCCGCTCCAAGTGGGGCATGTCGCGCACGCAGATCGTGAACATCCTCGAAGGCGTGAAGAACGGCTTCGAGAAGAAGCTCGAGATCAGCGGCGTCGGCTACCGCGCCGCGATGCAGGGCAAGAACCTGCAGCTGCAGCTTGGCTTCAGCCACGACGTCGTCTATGAGACGCCGGCTGGCGTCACGATTGCGACGCCGAAGCCGACGGAGATCACCGTCTCCGGCATCGACAAGCAGCAGGTCGGCCAGGTGGCCGCCGAGATCCGCAAGTATCGCGGTCCCGAACCCTACAAGGGCAAGGGTGTGAAGTATGCCGGCGAGCGCATCGTGCGCAAGGAAGGCAAGAAGAAGTAAGCGGCGGCGTGACCTCGCGAGGTCACGCTCCGTTAGATCAACGCCACGGGGCATTGTCGCGGGAGCCTGGCTACCGCAGAAGGCAAGCCCCGTTTTTCAAGGCAGGTATGAAGTATGGCTTCCAAGGAATCCACCCAGCGCCGCTCGGCGCGCGTCCGTCGTCAGCTGAAGAAGGTCTCCGGCGGCAAGCCGCGGCTTTCCGTGCATCGCTCGTCGAAGCACATCTACGCCCAGATCATTGACGACTCGAAGGGCCACACACTGGCCGCCGCCTCCTCGATGGAAGGCGATCTCAAGGGTTCGCTGAAGACCGGCGCCGACACCGCTGCTGCAGCTGCCGTCGGCAAGCTCGTTGCCGAGCGCGCGTTGAAGGCTGGCGTCAAGGAAGTCGTGTTCGATCGCGGCGCCTTCATCTACCATGGCCGCGTCAAGGCGCTGGCCGAAGCTGCCCGCGAGGGCGGTCTGGCCTTCTGAGGCCAATCCACCGGTCGCGCCGTCACTGAACGGCGGGCCTGACATCAACCCGTGCTTTCCGGAAAAAAATAAGGATCAGGATCATGGCACAGGAACGTAGGGAAGGCGGCCGCGATCGCGGTCGCGATCGCGAAGAGCGCGATGACGGCATGGTGGACAAGCTCGTCCACATCAACCGCGTCGCCAAGGTTGTGAAGGGTGGCCGTCGCTTCGGCTTCGCCGCACTCGTCGTCGTCGGCGACCAGAAGGGCCGCGTCGGCTTCGGTCATGGCAAGGCGCGCGAAGTGCCGGAAGCCATCCGCAAGGCCACCGAGTCCGCCAAGCGCGACATGATTTTTGTGCCGCTGCGCTCGGGCCGCACGCTGCATCACGACGTCGAGGGCCGTTGGGGCGCAGGTCGCGTCCTGCTGCGCTCGGCCAAGGCTGGTACCGGCATCATCGCCGGCGGCCCGATGCGCGCTGTCTTCGAGACGCTCGGCATGCATGACGTCGTTGCCAAGTCGATGGGTTCCTCGAACCCGTACAACATGGTGCGCGCCACGTTCGATGCGCTGAAGAGCCAGATGCACCCGAAGGACGTCGCGGCACAGCGCGGCATCAAGTACTCGGCCCTGCAGGCACGTCGCGGCGCTGCCGTGGCCGCCGAGGAGTAAGCGCAATGGCCAAGGCTTCCAAGACCATCACCGTCGAGCAGTACGCCAGCCCGGCGCGTCGCCCCAAGCAGCAGCGCGCCACCCTGGTCGGCCTCGGCCTGAACAAGATCCGCGCCCGTCGCACGCTCGAGGACACCCCGTCCGTGCGCGGCATGATCGCGGCCATTCCTCACCTCGTCCGTATCGTGGACGAGGCCTGAGCGGCGGCCCGGGAGAAGATCGATGAAACTGAATGAGATCAAGGACAACGAGGGCGCGACGCACTACAAGAAGCGTCTCGGCCGCGGCATCGGCTCCGGCTCCGGAAAGACCGGCGGCCGTGGTGTGAAGGGTCAGAAGTCGCGTTCCGGCGTCGCCATCAACGGCTTCGAGGGCGGCCAGATGCCGCTCTACAGGCGTCTGCCCAAGCGCGGTTTCAACAACCCGTTCTCGAAGTACTACAACGTCGTCACGCTGGCTCGCATCCAGGCCGCGATCGACGCCAAGAAGCTCGACGCCAAGGACACGGTGAACATCGAATCGCTGATCAAGGCCGGCATTATCCGCCGCGCCAAGGACGGCGTGCGTGTCCTCTCGACCGGCGAACTGAAGGCAAAACTGTCCTTCGACGTCGCCGGCGCCTCGAAGACGGCGATCGAGAAGATCGAGAAGGCCGGGGGTTCGGTGAAGCTGCCTGAGAAGGCAGCCGCCGAGTAACGGGCCCGGCGGCGGCGAGGGGATCGCCGCCGCTTGCATCCTAGCGGCGTGGAGCCTATCTCGATGGCTTCGCGTCCCGCTCATGACGAGCGAGGGCCGTCGTCCTCGCTTACCCCCAGCGGAGCACGTGCATGGCATCGGCTGCTGAACAACTTGCCGCAAATCTGAATTTCTCAGCCTTCGCCAAAGCCGAAGACCTCAAGAAACGCATCTGGTTCACGCTGGGCGCGCTGCTGGTCTATCGCCTCGGCACCTACATCCCGCTTCCGGGCATCAATCCCGACGCCTTCGCGCAGGCTTTCCAGTCGCAGTCGAACGGCATCCTCGGCATTTTCAACGCATTTGCCGGCGGCGCCGTCGAGCGCATGGCGATCTTCGCGCTCGGCATCATGCCGTACATCTCCGCGTCGATCATCATGCAGCTGATGACGTCGGTCGTGCCGTCGCTCGAAGCCTTGAAGAAGGAAGGCGAGCAGGGCCGCAAGGTCATCAACCAGTACACGCGCTACGGCACCGTGCTGCTGGCGCTTGTCCAGGCATACGGCATCGCGGTCGGTCTTGAAGGCGGCAACGGCATCGTTACAGAAGCGGGCTGGTTCTTCCGCCTGTCGGCCGTCCTCACGCTGGTCGGCGGCACCATGTTCCTGATGTGGCTCGGCGAGCAGATCACCGCCCGCGGCATCGGCAACGGCATTTCGCTGATCATCTTCGCCGGCATCGTCGCCGGCCTCCCGCACGCCATCGGCGGCACGCTGGAGCTTGGCCGCACCGGCGCGCTCTCGACCGGCCTGATCCTCGGCATCATCGTTCTGGCCATCATCGTTATCGCCTTCATCGTGTTCTTCGAGCGTGCACAGCGCCGCCTGCTGATCCAGTATCCGAAGCGCCAGATCGGCAACCGCATGTTCCAGGGCGACACGTCGCACCTGCCGCTGAAACTGAACACCGCCGGCGTCATCCCGCCGATTTTTGCATCGTCGCTGCTGTTGCTGCCGGCGACGGTCGCCGGCTTCTCCAACGCCGAGACGATGCCGGGATGGGCACAGACCATTCTCGCCGCGCTCGGCCACGGCGCGCCGCTCTACATGTTCCTGTACGCGGCGATGATCATGTTCTTCGCGTTCTTCTACACGGCCATCGTGTTCAACCCGAAGGACACGGCCGACCAGCTGAAGAAGCACTCCGGCTTCATCCCGGGCTATCGCCCGGGCGAGCGCACCGCGGAGTACATCGATTACGTCCTGACCCGCATCACGCTGGTTGGCGCCATCTACCTCGTCCTCGTCTGCCTTATCCCGGAGTTCCTGATCTCGGCGGCGGGCGTGCCGTTCTATCTTGGCGGCACGTCGCTCCTGATCGTGGTTTCGGTGACGCTGGACACGGTCGCGCAGGTTCAGGGGCATCTGATCGCCCACCAGTATGAGGGGTTGATCAAGAAGTCGAAGCTGCGTGGGGGGAAGCGAGGAAAATGAGGCTGATTCTGCTGGGTCCGCCGGGGGCGGGCAAGGGAACGCAGGCGCAGCGACTGGTCGAAAAACACGGCATTCCGCAGCTCTCCACGGGAGACATGCTGCGCGCCGCCGTCAAGGCGGGAACGCCGGTCGGCCTCAAGGCGAAAGCCGTGATGGATGCAGGCGAGCTCGTCTCCGACGAGATCGTCAACGCCATCGTGGCCGAGCGCATCGATCAGAAGGACTGCCGCAAGGGCTTCATCCTCGACGGTTATCCCCGCACGCTGGTGCAGGCCGATGCCGTTGGAAAGATGCTGGCCAAGCGCAAGACGAAGCTCGACACCGTCATCGAGCTGGTCGTCGACGACAAGGCGCTGGTGGGGCGCATCGCCAAGCGGGCCGCCGATGCCAGGGCTGCCGGCCAGCCGGTGCGCAAGGACGATGATCCGGAAGTGTTTCCGGAACGCCTGCGCGAATATTACAAGAAGACGGCGCCGCTGACCGGCTACTATTACGCCAAGAAGCTGCTCACCAATGTCGACGGCATGGCCTCCATCGACGACGTGACGGCGGAGATCGGCGGCGTGCTGAAGGCGGTCAGGAAGAAGGCCGCGGCGAAGAAGAAAGCCGCCTGAGGCGCAGTTGCTTTTGCTGCGGGCGACGAGCCTGTCGAAAAGTTGCTGCGTGCTGTTGACTCGACTGACATGCCGTAATAAAGCGGCCCATCTCCTGAAAAGGCTGATCGAGGCCGCCATGCGCGGCAATGCTCTTTCTTTGACGGTGATCCCCGCAAGGGCCGGCCTCCACCGGACGCGGGTACAACGATAACCGCCGGCTGCTTCGCTGAAGCATCACGGCCCAGATGGAGATGAAGATGGCCCGTATAGCAGGCGTCAACATACCGACCAACAAGCGCGTCGTGATCGCGCTTCAGTACATCCACGGCATCGGCAAGAAGTTCGCCCAGGAGATCGTCGACAAGGTCGGCATCCCGGCCGAGCGTCGCGTCAACCAGCTCACCGACGCCGAGGTTCTGCAGATCCGCGAAGCGATCGACCGCGACTACAAGGTTGAGGGCGATCTGCGTCGCGAAGTCTCGATGAACATCAAGCGCCTGATGGACCTCGGCTGCTACCGCGGCCTGCGCCATCGCCGCTCGCTGCCCGTTCGCGGCCAGCGCACGCATACCAATGCGCGCACCCGCAAGGGCCCTGCCAAGGCGATCGCCGGCAAGAAGAAGTAATCGGCGGCAGTCGCCGGTCGGCAAGAGGCAGTCGGGATCGACTGCCGGCTGCCGCGGTCCGACTGCCTCCTGGTGTAGCCGCTGGCATTACGGCGGCGTCGATATCGAACGTAAGGATACGAAATGGCCAAGGAAGCCGCACGCGTACGCCGCCGCGAACGCAAGAACATCTCGTCGGGCGTTGCCCACGTGAACTCGACCTTCAACAACACCATGATCACCATCACCGACGCGCAGGGCAATGCGATTGCCTGGTCGTCGGCCGGCGCTCAGGGCTTCAAGGGTTCGCGCAAGTCGACCCCGTTCGCGGCGCAGGTTGCCGCCGAGGACGTCGCCAAGAAGGCGCAGGAGCACGGCGTTCGCATGCTCGAGGTCGAGGTGACCGGTCCCGGCTCCGGCCGTGAGTCGGCGCTGCGCGCCTTGCAGGCTGCGGGCTTCACCATTACATCCATTCGTGACGTGACCCCGATCCCGCACAATGGCTGCCGGCCGCGCAAGAAGCGCCGCGTCTGATTTCGTTTGATTTTTCGACGAAGCGCCCTCCGGCGCTTCGTTGCATTTCCATTTGACCCGTCACGATTGGATGGTGGCGGGGAAGGAAGGAAGACACATGATCCAGAAAAATTGGCAGGAACTGATCAAGCCGAACAAGGTCGAGTTTTCCTCGAAGGGCAAGACCATGACCCAGCTGGTCGCGGAGCCGCTGGAGCGCGGTTTCGGCCTCACGCTGGGCAACGCCCTTCGTCGCGTCCTGTTGTCCTCGTTGCGTGGCGCCGCCGTGACCGCCGTCCAGATCGACGGCGTGCTGCATGAGTTCTCCTCGATCGCCGGCGTGCGCGAGGACGTGACCGACATCGTTCTCAACATCAAGGAAATCGCCATCCGCATGGAAGGCGATGGTCCGAAGCGCATGGTCGTGCGCAAGCAGGGCCCGGGTGCGGTCCTCGCTGGCGACATCCAGACCGTGGGCGACGTCGAGATCCTGAACCCCGACCACATCATCTGCCACCTCGACGAGGGTGCGGAGATCCGCATGGAGTTCACGGTCAACACCGGCAAGGGCTACGTGCCGGCCGACCGCAACCGCGCCGAAGACGCGCCGATCGGGCTCATCCCGGTCGACAGCCTGTACTCGCCCGTGCGCAAGGTCTCCTACAAGGTCGAGAACACCCGCGAGGGCCAGGTTCTCGACTATGACAAGCTGACCATGTCGATCGAGACCAACGGCTCGATCACCGGCGAGGACGCCGTGGCCTTCGCCGCGCGCATCCTGCAGGACCAGCTCGGCCTCTTCGTCAACTTCGACGAGCCGCAGAAGGAAGTCGCGCAGGAAGTCGCTGCCGACCTGTCGTTCAACCCGGCGCTGCTCAAGAAGGTGGACGAGCTCGAGCTCTCCGTCCGCTCGGCCAACTGCCTGAAGAACGACAACATCGTCTACATCGGCGACCTGATCCAGAAGACCGAGGCGGAGATGCTCCGTACCCCGAACTTCGGCCGCAAGTCGCTGAACGAGATCAAGGAAGTGCTCGCGGCAATGGGCCTGCATCTCGGCATGGAAGTGCCGGACTGGCCGCCGGAGAACATCGAAGATCTCGCGAAGCGTTACGAAGACCAGTACTGAGAGAACTGAATAGAGCATGGTGCCGAGGACCGGAGCATCCGGTCCGACGGCCATGCGGAAAACCATCAGGAGCCGTGGCTCCTTGAACGACTGAAGAAGGAAGAGACACATGCGCCACGGTTTCAAAGGCCGCCGCTTCGCCCGCTCCGTGAGCCATCGCAAGGCGATGCTCGCCAACCTGTCGGTCTCGCTGATCGAGCACGAGCAGATCGTGACCACGCTTGAAAAGGCGAAGGACCTGCGTCCGATCGTCGAGAAGCTTGTCACCCTCGGCAAGCGCGGCGATCTGCACGCCCGTCGTCAGGTGATCGCGCAGATTGGCAACGAGCCGGTCGTGGCCCGTCTCTTCGGTACGATCGCCCCGCGCTACGCCGAGCGTCATGGCGGCTACCTCCGCATCATGAAGGCCGGCTTCCGCCGTGGCGACAACGCCGCCATGGCCGTGATCGAGTTTGTCGACCGCGACACCTCGGCCAAGGGTGCCGGCGACCGCGCCCGTCTGGAAGCCGAAGCCGCGGCGAATCCGGAAGCCGAGGCCGAATAAGCCTGGCCTCTCGCGGAAATGATTTGAAAGGGGCCCTCGCGGCCCCTTTCTTGTTTCGGTGGCCCGCCATCGTCGGTGGTCCAGTCGGAGCCCGTGATGCGTGTCTTGATCGCCGCCTTCTTCTCGCTCTTGATGCTGTCGGCCGTACATGCCGAAGGGGAGGGAGCCATGTCGCTGATCGATGCCGTGAACGCCGGAGATGCTGGCGCGGTGCAGGCGGCGCTTGCGGCTGGCGCTCAACTGGAAGCGCGCGACGCCGCGAAGCGCACGCCACTCCTCCTCGCGACCCGCGCGAACGATGTCGCGTCGGCCCGCCTGCTGATTGACGCTGGCGCCGACGTCAACGCCAAGGACAACATCCGCGACACGCCCTTCCTCTATGCCGGTGCCGAGGGCCGCAACGAGATCCTGAAGCTGATCCTCGCCACCGGGCGCGCCAACCTGAAGGACACCAACCGCTATGGCGGCGTTGCGCTCATCCCGGCTGCGCACCATGCGCATCCCGAAACGGTGCGCATCCTGCTCGCCACCGACATCGACATCGACCACGTCAACGATCTCGGCTGGACGGCGCTCATCGAGGCGGTGATCCTCGGCGACGGCGGGCCGGTCTATCAGGAGATCGTCGGGCTTCTCGTCGACGCCGGAGCGAAGA
>JBFXFO010000095.1:0-15324 GCA_050178915.1 Rhizobiaceae bacterium
GATGACGCCTTTGCCGATGGTGCAACTGATCCTCTTTCGCGCGGAACCAATCGCGTTCTCAATCGTATGAGATGTTAAGTCCCAACAGGTGCCGACCATACAATGGAGACACGACGACCCTCGCGCCGCTCACTGGCGCCATCGATCACGTCCTCTTCGCTTCCCCCGCTGGCACCTCCAGAGGCGCGTCCGGTCGCGGCCGCAGCATGCGCATGAGCACATCGGACCGGCGTACGAAATGCTGGAACAGCGCGCCCGCCACATGCAGCGCGACGGCAACCAGCAGCGCTGTCTTCAGCACCACGTGCACGGACGCGGCCGCCGGCACACCGAGGAACCAGGCGACGAGACCGGTCAGCGGCAGCAGGAGGAGCAGTCCATAGATCGCGTAGTGCACCCCTTCCGCGAAGACTTGCAGCAACCTTGGCTCATCGGCGGGCGGCGAAGGCGCGCCGCGTGTCATGCGCAGCCCGATGCGGGCAAGCATGAGCACGAGGATCGCGACGCCAGCGCCGATGTGCAGCGCGACAAGCGCGTCCGAACCAGCGGGCGGCTCGTTGCGCTGAAAGGCGTTCCATGCGGCTTCGATCGCGTTGTGCGCAACATACTGGAAGGCAACCAGAACGACCACGGCCCAGTGCAGGCCGATCTGGAGAGCCGAATAGCCTTGTTCGGATTTCGTCATGGCAGAGCTCCTCGGCTGGCTGCCAACGCAAACGTCACGACAAGCGTTCCGCCTCGGAACTGCGATCCTGCCCTCGCCGACAGCGTGAGACAGACGAGGTGAGGTCTATCGCGAGCGCACGGATCATCGGGCTGAAGGCCACGCAAGCGACGGCACGGCTCTCGCGGCGCTCGTCCGTCGCCGTACTCGCTTGCCTACCGCTCGCATCCTGCAGCGGCGTGCAGTCGGCACTCGACCCGGCGGGCGAGGAGGCGAGCCAGGTCGCCACGCTGTTCCGGGTGATGACCGTCGGCGGGCTGGTCATCTGGGCGCTGGTGGTACTGCTCGCGCTTTACGCAGCGCGCTGGAAGCGCCAACCGATGGCGCCGGAGGCCGCCGCGAGGCTGATCTTCTGGGGTGGCGCCGTATTTCCGGTGACGGTGCTGACGGCGCTCCTCGCCTACGCGCTCTGGCTGATGCCCTCGCTTCGCCCGTTTGCGGGTGACGAGCAGGCGAACCTGCGCATCGAGATCGTCGGCAGCCAGTTCTGGTGGCGGGTGGTCTATCAGCGGCCGGACGGTGCCCGCGTCGTCTCGGCGAACGAGGTGAGATTGCCGATGGGCCAGCGCGTGGAGTTCGAACTGACGAGCGGCGACATGATCCATTCGTTCTGGATACCGGCGCTGGGCGGCAAGATGGACCTGATCCCGGGCCGCACCAACCGACTGTCGCTGCGCGCCACGAAGGTCGGCACCTATCGCGGCCAGTGCGCCGAGTTCTGCGGCACGTCTCATGCGCGGATGGCGTTCCCAGTCGTCGTGATGCAGCCGGGCGAATTCGAAACCTGGCTGGACGAACGCGCCGCGCCGTCCGCAGGCGTCGATGCCGATCCAGGCGGCCGAGCACTTTTTCTCGGCCAAGGTTGCGGCGGCTGCCATGCCGTTGCGGGGACGGCCGCACAGGGCACGGCGGGACCGGACCTCTCGCATGTCGGATCGCGGCTGACGATCGGCGCCGGCCTTCTTGCCAATGACGCAGAGGCGCTGGCCCGCTTCATCGCCCATTCCGGCTTGCTGAAACCGGGATCGCACATGCCCGCCTATCTCGATCTCTCCGCCGACGAACTCGCCCGGATGGCAAACTGGCTGAAGGGGCTGCAATGAGCGACAGGCCGATGCCCGGTAGAGACAAGGCCGCGGAGGAGGCGCAGCTGCGCGCCGTGTGGGCCAATCCCTCCGGCTGGCGCTACTGGACCTCGGTCAACAACACCCAGATCGGGCTCTGGTACGGAGCCACCGCCTTCGCCTTCATGCTCTTCGCCGGGTTGCTGGCGCTGCTGGTGCGCGCGCAGCTGGCGGTGCCGGAAAACGACCTGATCTCGGCCGACCTCTACAATCAGGCCTACACGCTGCACGGAACCGTGATGATGTTCCTGTTCGCGGTGCCGATCTTCGAGGCGGTGGCGATCTTCCTGCTGCCGCCGATGCTCGGCGCACGAGAACTGCCCTTCCCTCGCCTCGGCGCCTTCGGTTTCTGGAGCTTCCTGATCGGCGGCGTCTTCGTCTGTGGCTCGATCTTCTTCGGCGCGGCGCCCAACAGCGGCTGGTTCATGTATCCGCCGCTGGCAACCTCGGAACAGGCCGGCATCGGCGCCGACATCTGGCTGCTCGGCCTGTCGTTCATCGAGGTTGCCTCGCTCGCAGCGGCCGTCGAGCTGATCGTCGGCATCATGAAGTGCCGCGCGCCCGGCATGCGCGTGAATCTGATGCCGCTGTTCGCGTGGTACCTGCTGATCGTCGCCGGGATGATCGTGTTCGCCTTCCCGCCGCTGATCGCCGGCGACCTGCTGTTCGAGATGCAGCGGATGTTCGACTGGCCGTTCTTCGATGCAGCCAGAGGCGGCGACCCGCTGCTCTGGCAGCACCTGTTCTGGATCTTCGGCCACCCGGAGGTCTACATCATCTTCCTGCCGGCAATCGCACTGCTGGCGATGATCATCCCCACTTTCGCACGCCGTCCGATCGTCGGCTATTCTTGGATCGTGCTCGCGGCAGTCGGCACAGGCTTCCTGTCGTTCGGCCTGTGGGTCCACCACATGTTCGCGACCGGCCTGCCGCAGATCTCGCTGGCTTTCTTCTCGGCCGCCTCCGAGGCAGTGGCAATCCCGACGGGCGTGCAGATCTTCGTCTTCATCGCCACCATGCTTGCCGGCCGCGTGATCTTCTCGACGCCGATGCTGTTCGCGCTGGGCGGCATCGCCATCTTCGTCATGGGAGGGCTGACCGGCGTGATGGTGGCGCTGGCGCCCTTCGACTGGCAGGCGCACGACACCTACTTCGTCGTGGCGCATATGCACTACGTGCTGATCGGCGGCATGCTGTTCCCGGTCTTCGCCGGGCTTTACTATTATTATCCGCTGATCGGCGGGAAGCACATGTCCGACAAGGTCGGGCGGTTCGCCTTCTGGATGATGTTCGGCGGCTTCAATCTCACCTTCTTCCCCATGCATCTTGCCGGCCTGCGCGGCATGCCACGCCGCATCTTCACCTATCCCGCCGACATCGGCTGGGACTGGTTCAATCTGGTCTCGACGATGGGCGCCGTTGTGCTGGGCATCGGCATGTTCGCCGTCGTCGCCGACGTGACGCTGCACAGGCGGCGGCAGAAGCGCGGCGAAGTGAACCCGTGGAACGCCGGCACGCTGGAGTGGGTCAGCGAGCCCGAGGAGAACTGGGGCATGCGCTCGATCCCACGCGTCGAAAGCCGCTATCCGCTGTGGGACCAGCCGCAGCTCGCGCGCGAGGTCAATGCCGGCGAATGGTACCTGTCCGATGCCAGTGAAGGCAGGCGCGAGACGCTCGTCACCTCGGTGCTCGACGGCGAGCCCGAACAGGTGCTGCGGGTACGCGGCACGGCGTATGTCACCATCGTCGCCGCCGCGACGCTCGGCACGGTATTCGTCGCCCTGACATTCAAATGGTGGCTGCTGTCGCTCGTCGCCGGCATCGCCTTCGTCGCGGCCGTCATCTGGTGGCTGTGGACCGGCACCGGTGAAATTCCCGAGAAGGACGAAAAGGATATTGGCCGTGGCATCAGCCTTCCGCTCTACGCGTCAGGCGTGAAATCCACCGGCTGGTGGGCGATGTTCATCACCATGACCGGCGACGGGACCGCCTTTGCCAGCCTGGTCTTCGGCTATTTCTTCTTCTGGACGATTCATGCGGATTTCACCGGGGGGCTCGATGGTCCCGGCGTCTTCTGGCCGATGCTGGCGCTGGGCCTTTTTGTCCTGGCGTGGGGGGCGACGACCGGAGCAAGGGAGGCCAACCGACGCGGCGGCGTTGGTCTCGCCCGGCTGCTGCTTGTCGGCGGAGCCGCATTGGCGGCGGCGGGCAGCGGCGCAGCCCTCGCCGGACCATGGACGTCGGGCATGGACCCGACGGCGCATGTCTATCCGGCAATTGTCTGGATTCTCGCCATCTGGGCGGCGATCCACGGCGCGCTTGGCATCCTGATGCAGCTCTATTGCCTGGCGCGCAGCCTGGCCGGCAGGCTTACCCCGCGCCACGACATGGAGCTGCACAACGTTGCGCTCTACTGGCACTTCATGCTGGTGACGGCGCTGGTGACCTTCCTGGTCATCGGCGTCTTCCCGGAAGCGCTCTGACATGTGGCGCCTGCTGCCGAAAGAAGTGGAGACGCTGTGGACGCTGTTCACGGGTCCGGTCGTCTGGGCGCTGCATTTCCTCGCCTGCTACGCCGTCAGTGCGATCTTCTGCGAGAAGCCCGGCTTCCTCGGTCTCGATTTCGACAATCTGCGCATTGCCATCGGCGTGCTGACGGTGCTGGCGCTGACGATGATCGTTGTCGCCGCACTGCTCGCCTGGCGACAGTGGGGGTTCGGCTCCGGCGATCCTCCGCATGACGATCCGACGCGCCGCGACCGCCTGCTGTTCCAGGGATATGCGACGCTGCTCCTGTCCGGATTGAGTTTCGTCGCAGTGATCTTCACGGCGATGCCAGCGCTCTTCATCACGGGATGCCTGCGATGAGGCGCATCGCGCTCGCCACCGGGCTCCTCGTGCTGGCGGCAGCGTGGCTTGGCCCTCTGCTCGACGACTGGCGCGCTTCATTCGCGGCCGGCATGACGGCGCACATGGCGGTCGTCGCCATCGCCTCGCCGCTGATCGCCATCGGGCTTGCGGATCGCTGGCGCCCCGGACCAGACATGCCGGTCGCGTTGCCGGTGCTCGCCTCGCTTTTCGAACTGCTCGCGGTCTGGGGATGGCACGCGCCGTGGATGCGGAGCGTGGCAGAAGCGTCGGTGGCCGGAACAATCGCCGAGCAGGCGACATTCCTGTTCGCCGGCATCTTTCTCTGGTCGACCGCCTTCGCAGCGCCGTCACAGCGCTCGCATGCCGCCACCGGTGCCGCCGCGCTGCTTCTGACGTCGATCCACATGACCCTGCTCGGCGCCCTGCTCGCGCTCAGCCGACGGCCGCTCTACGGTGCCGGCGAGGTGACCTGCTTCGGCGTGACGCTCGATGCCGCCGCGGACCAGCAACTCGGCGGCGTCATCATGCTGGTTGTCGGCGCGGTGGTGTATCTGGCAGGCGGCGTCAGCCTGATTGGTCGACTGGTTTCAACATCGAATGTCGAGGTGCCCAAGCCTCGGATCACCTCAGACGCGCTCCAAGACGGCAGGTGAATTCACCGCGCGTCAGCTGCGACGACGGTCCGCTGCGGCCTCTGCAAAGCCATCGCAAACGTTCTCATCGGGTGGGGAAATGGTGCCCCCGGCAGGGATCGAACCCGCGACCTTCGGTTTACAAAACCGCTGCTCTACCAGCTGAGCTACAAGGGCACACCGGCGGCGGGTTAGCACATTCCGCGCGGCAGTAAAGACAAATGTCCGAGAAGCGTTACCGCTGCCGCCTTTGCAGCGGCGTACGCCGCGTGCTACCGGCCTTGTCGCCGAGACGAGCGACGCGGACCCGAATGAGCAACGCCACTCCCCGCCTGGCTTTCGTGTCTTCCGACACGGACGATGCCCGCATGGCCACGGCGGAGCTGTCGCGCCGCTATGGGCAGAATTCCGTGGCCGACGCCGATGTCGTCGTCGCGCTCGGCGGCGACGGTTTCCTGCTGCAGACGCTGCGCGAAAACATGGGCACTTCGCGAAAAGTGTTCGGCATGAACCGCGGCACGGTCGGCTTCCTGATGAACGAGTATCGCGCGGACGGCCTGGTCGAACGCATCGCCGCCGCCGAGCCGGACACGATCCGACCGCTCGAGATGCTGGCGACCGGCCTCGACGGCAGCACCGCGCGCGCGCTTGCGATCAACGAGGTGTCGCTGTTCCGCCAGACCTACCAGGCGGCGAAGATACGGATCAGCGTCGACGACAAGGAGCGGCTGGACGAGCTGATCTGCGACGGTGTCATGGTGGCGACGCCGGCCGGCTCGACCGCCTACAATCTCTCCGTCGCCGGCCCGATCCTGCCGCTCGACGCGCCATTGCTGGCGCTGACGCCGGTCAGCCCGTTTCGGCCACGCCGCTGGCGCGGGGCGCTGCTGTCGAACAAGGCAACGGTTCGCTTCGACATGCTGGAAGTGGACAAGCGGCCTGTGAATGCGGTGGCCGACCACACGGAGGTGCGGTCGGTGGTGTCGGTGACGGTGTTCGAGTCCGCAACGGCGACCGCCACCCTGCTCTTCGATCCAAGCCATTCCTGGAACGAACGCATCCTCGCCGAGCAGTTCAGGTACTGACGCGGATTAGCGCTCGGCACGGTCCAGCACCGACATGATCTCGGCGACCTTCTTGCGCTGCTCCTCGTGATCGCCGCTGCGGATCGCGTGCTCGACGCAGTGCGCGACGTGATCGCGCAGCACCTCTTCCTCGACACGGCGTAACGCGGCCCGAGCGGCCGCGATCTGCGTCACGATGTCGATGCAGTAGCGGTCTTCCTCGACCATGCGGGAGAGGCCTCGCACCTGCCCCTCAATGCGGCTCAGCCGCTTCAATACTGATTGCTTCGCTTCGTGCTGCATGGTTGACTCATACCCATACGGGGTATAGGTGTCAAGCGAATGACGCCGGAGAGGACACTCACAATGGCTGACGACAAGCACGCTCATCACGAAAGTCATGCGCATCATGGCCATGCTCATCATGGGCACGACCATTCGCACCACGCACCGCCAGCCGACGATGTCGTCAAGGTGAAAGATCCGGTGTGCGGGATGACGGTCGATCCCGCGACG
The DNA here is from genome assembly GCA_050178915.1 of Rhizobiaceae bacterium. GTDB lineage: Bacteria > Pseudomonadota > Alphaproteobacteria > Rhizobiales > Rhizobiaceae > JBFXAF01. Next base: position 6,932 of record JBFXFO010000095.1, read on the forward strand.
TCCAAGCATCGCGCCGAGCATCGCGGACAGACCTATCATTTCTGCGGCAACCGCTGCCGCGAGCGCTTCGAAGCCGAGCCGGAGAAATTCCTGGCGCCAAAGGCCGAACCCGCACCGGCCAAGCCCGGCGCGATCTACACCTGCCCGATGCATCCCGAGGTACGGCAGGTCGGTCCGGGCTCCTGCCCCATCTGCGGCATGGCGCTGGAGCCGCTGCTGGTCAGCGCCGAGGTGGAGCCGAACCACGAACTGATCGACATGACGCGGCGCTTCTGGATCGGCCTGGCGCTGACCGTCCCTGTGTTGGTGCTCGAAATGGGTGGCGAGATCACCGGCCTGCGCGCGGCGCTTGGCGGGGTGCTGAGCAACTGGCTGCAGCTCGCCTTTGCCACGCCCGTCGCGCTGTGGGCGGGCTGGCCGTTCTTCGTGCGCGGCTGGAACTCAGTGCGCACCCGCAACCTGAACATGTTCACGCTGATCGCGCTCGGCACCGGCGTCGCCTGGCTCTACAGCGTCGTCGCCACGATCTTCCCCGATGCCTTCCCGCACGACTTCCGCATGGGCGGCACGGTCAACGTCTATTTCGAGGCCGCAGCCGTCATCACCGTGCTGGTGCTGCTCGGGCAGGTGCTCGAACTGCGCGCCCGCGAGCAGACATCCGGAGCGATCCGCGCGCTGCTCGACCTCGCACCGAAGACGGCTCGGCGCATCCGCGCCGACGGATCGGACGAGGAGGTTTCTCTCGACGCGGTCCTGAAGGGCGACCGGCTGCGCATACGGCCGGGCGAAAAGGTGCCCGTCGACGGCGTCGTGGCGGAAGGCAGCTCGGTCATCGACGAATCCATGGTTACCGGAGAATCCATGCCGGTGTCGAAGAGCGCCGGCGACCGCCTGATCGGCGGCACCATCAACCGTTCCGGCGCACTGGTCATGACCGCCGACAAGGTCGGCGCCGAGACGCTTCTGTCGCGCATCGTGCAGATGGTGGCCGAGGCGCAGCGCAGCCGCGCGCCGATCCAGCGCCTCGCCGACCGCGTGGCCGGCTGGTTCGTGCCGCTGGTGCTGCTGATCGCGATGCTCGCCTTTGTCGCCTGGTCCGTGTGGGGCCCGGAACCGAGCTTCACCTACGGCCTCGTCGCCGCAGTCAGCGTGCTGATCATCGCGTGCCCCTGCGCGCTCGGCCTCGCCACGCCGATGTCGATCATGGTCGGGGTGGGCCGCGGCGCCAGTTCCGGCCTGCTCATCCGCAACGCCGATGCTCTGGAGCGGATGGAGCGCGTCGACACGCTCGTCGTCGACAAGACCGGGACCCTGACCGAAGGCAGGCCGACCCTGAGAGCCGTGCATGCAGCGAATGGCTTCGCCGAAGATGACGTGCTGCGGCTTGTCGCCAGCCTCGAACGCGCCAGCGAACACCCGATCGGCGCCGCCATCGTGGCGGGCGCCAGCGAGCGTGGGCTGGAGCTTGCCGATGCGCGCGACTTCGACAGCCCGACCGGCAAAGGCGTGACAGGCACGGTCGATGGCCGTGCAGTGCTCGCCGGCAGCGCCGCGTTCCTCGCCGAGCGTGGCGTCTCCACCGACGCGCTGGCCACCGTCGCCGACGATCTTCGCCGCGCCGGAGCCACCGCAATCTTCGCGGCGATCGACGGCGAGCCGGCCGGCGTGCTCGCCGTGGCCGACCCGGTGAAGGCGACCGCCGGCAAGGCGCTCGCCTCGCTCCGACGGGACGGGATCCGCATCGTCATGCTCACCGGCGACAACAAGGTTACCGCAGAGGCGGTCGCGAAGACGCTTGGCATAGACGAGGTGCATGCCGACGTGCTGCCGGAGCACAAGGCCGAGCTTGTCGTCCGCCTGAAGGGCGAAGGCCGCATCGTCGCGATGGCCGGCGACGGCGTCAACGACGCGCCGGCGCTCGCCGCTGCCGATGTCGGAATCGCCATGGGCACCGGTACGGACGTTGCGATCGAGAGCGCCGGCGTGACGCTGCTCAAGGGCGACCTCGAGGCGATCGTGAAGGCGCGGAGGCTGTCGGCTGCGACGATGCGCAACATCCGGCAGAACCTGTTCTTTGCCTTCATCTACAACGCCGCCGGCGTTCCGATTGCGGCCGGCGTGCTCTACCCCGCCCTCGGCCTGCTGCTCTCGCCGATGGTGGCGGCGGCCGCCATGGCGCTGTCCTCGGTCAGCGTCATCGGCAACGCGCTCAGGCTGCGCAGCCTCAGGCTCGACTGATTATCCCAAAAGGAGACCGCCATGAAGCTTTTCCAGTTCGCCGCGGCCGTCACGCTGGTGGCCATCGCGCAGCCCGCATCGGCCGAGGAAACGTCCGGCCTGCCTGCCGCCTGCAAGGCCGGAATGATGCATCACCAGCCGGCACCGCCGTCGATGGGCCATGCGATGGACGATGCGCATGCCGACCTGATGAAGGGCATGGACGTGATGCATACCGAGATGATGCAGGGCATGATGGCCGAGGACATCGATGTCGCTTTCGTCTGCGGCATGATCCCGCATCATCAGGGCGCGATCGACATGGCCAAGGCTGTCATCGCACACGGCGACGATCCGTGGACGAAGAAACTGGCGCAGAAGATCATCGATGCGCAGACCGACGAGATCGCCCAGATGAAGGCGTGGCTGGCGAAGCAGGCGCAGTAGCGGGGCTTGTCAGGCGGCCGTGCGGCCGTTGCGCTTCTCCGCCGCCGGGCGCTGACGGCGACCCGCTCCGCCCTTCGTGCGCGCGGCGCCCTTCCCGCCCCTGCCGTTCGCTGCCTCGATCTCGTCTTCCAGTTCGCCTGCTTCCTCGGCAAGCCGGTCGGCTTCCTTCGCCGCCTGCTCGCATCTGCTGCGGAAATCCTCGACCTCCGTTTCGGACAGATGCTCGATGCCAATGAAGCGGTTCTTCGCCTCGGAGACACGGATCAGTTCGTCCAGCTTCGCCTGCAGCGCGACACCGTCGCGGTTCTGCGTGTTCTGGATGAGGAAGACCATCAGGAAGGTGATGATCGTGGTGCCGGTGTTGATCACCAGCTGCCATGTGTCGGAGAAGCCGAATACCGGGCCGGACACGGCCCAGACCACCACGACGACGAAGCAGACCAGGAACGCCCCCGGCTTGCCGGTCACATATGCCACACGGCTTGCAATCTTCGTGAACAGCTTTTCCATGGATCGGGCGTCCGTGCTGACGGGTCGGCAGTGGCACCTCCAAGAACGCCGGTTTGGTTGCGCGGTTCCTTGATTTTGCGCAGCCAGATCGCTGGAAATGCCCGTATCCGAGCCTATATCCGGGTGACGGCCAAGGGTCGGCGGGCTGCTTGACGCGGCATGGCCGGCACGATAGGCCCGCGCATCTCCCCGAGACCCGCCACCGGCAGAGGCCGTCTGACGCATGGAAATCTTCACGACCGCAGGCCTCACCGCCCTGTTGCAGGTGATTGCGATCGACCTCGTGCTCGCTGGCGACAACGCCATCGTCATCGGCCTCGCCGCGGCAGGATTGCCGAAAGAACAGCGCCAGCGCGCCATCCTGGTCGGCATCGTCGCCGCCACGGTGCTGCGTATCGGCTTTGCGCTTATCACCACCTGGCTGCTCGCCATCGGGCCGCTGCTGCTGATCGCAGGCGGCGCGCTGCTGCTGTGGGTTTGCTGGCGCATGTGGCGTGAGCTGACGACGCCGCACGAGGAGCAGCACGCGGCGGCGGAAGCGCTGGCCAATGCGGATCTCAACCAGAACGGGACCATCGCCGGCTCGGCACGGCGCAAGACCTTCGCGCAGGCTGCGTGGCAGATCGTGATCGCCGACGTGTCGATGTCGCTCGACAACGTGCTGGCCGTCGCTGGCGCGGCGAAAGACCACCCGACGGTGCTGATCATCGGCCTGGCTCTTTCCATCGCGCTGATGGGGCTTGCCGCGACGTTCGTCGCACGCCTGCTGCATCGCTACCGCTGGATCGCCTATATCGGCCTGCTGGTCATTCTCTACGTGGCCGTCAAGATGCTGCTCGACGGCGCGGTGGACCAGTGGCCGGAGCAGTTCGGCTTCCTCAGCGGCTGGTTCGGTGGCCATAGCGGCGAGGCGGCGCACTAGCCGCCCGGCAAGGCTTTGGCCTCGCCGGTACCCAACACACCTCAAACGTGATACTGCGCCGGCCAAATCCAGCCGTCGCCAGAGATACAAGCACTATGGGCGCACCCCGCATCAGTTTCGTCAGCCTCGGCTGTCCCAAGGCCCTGGTCGATTCCGAGCGAATCCTCACGCGCCTGCGCGCCGAAGGTTACGAGATCGCCCGCAAGCATGACGGCGCCGATCTCGTTGTCGTCAACACCTGCGGCTTCCTCGATTCCGCCCGTGACGAGTCGCTCGACGCCATCGGCACGGCGCTGAAGGAGAACGGCAAGGTCATCGTCACCGGCTGCATGGGCGCGACGCCCGAGCTGATCCGCGAAAAGCATCCGAACGTCTTCGCGATCACCGGGCCGCAGGCGTATGAGAGCGTGATGCACGCCGTGCACGAGGCAGCGCCGCCAGTGCACGATCCGTTCGTCGACCTTCTGCCGCCGCAGGGCGTGAAACTGACGCCGCGCCACTACGCCTATCTGAAGATTTCGGAAGGCTGCAACAACCGTTGCTCCTTCTGCATCATCCCGGCGCTGCGTGGCGACCTCGTCTCGCGCCCCGCCGGCGACGTGCTGCGCGAGGCGGAGAAGCTGGTCGCCGCCGGCGTCAAGGAAATCCTCGTCATCTCGCAGGACACGTCGGCCTACGGCGTCGATGTGAAATACGCGTCGAGCCCGTGGAAGGATCGCGAGGTTCGCGCCAAGTTCCTCGACCTGTCGCAGGAGCTGGGCGAACTGGGGGTCTGGGTGCGCATGCACTACGTCTACCCCTACCCGCATGTCGCAGACGTCATCCCGCTGATGGCGGAAGGCAAGATTCTTCCTTACCTCGACATCCCGTTCCAGCATGCTTCGCCGGCAGTGCTGAAGAACATGCGGCGTCCCGCGCATGGCGAGAAATCGCTCGACCGCATCCGCCAGTGGCGCGAGATCGCGCCGGACCTCGCCATCCGCTCGACCTTCATCGTCGGCTTCCCGGGCGAGACCGAGGAAGATTTCGAGATGCTGCTCGACTGGCTGGACGAAGCCAAGATCGATCGTGCCGGCTGCTTCCGCTACGAGCCGGTCGGCGGCGCCCGCTCGGAGACGCTCGGCCTGCCGGAAGTGCCGAAGGACGTCAAGGAAGCCCGCTGGCACCGCTTCATGCAGCGACAGCAGAAGGTCTCGGCCGCGCAGCTCAAGAAGCGGGTCGGCAAGCGCCTACCGGTCATCATCGACGAAGCCAACGGCACATCGGGCAGAGGCCGGACCAGATACGACGCGCCCGAGATCGACGGCAACGTCCATTTCTCGTCACGCCGGCCGCTGAAAGCCGGTGAGATCGTCACGGTGAAGATCGACCGGGCGGACGCCTACGATCTCTATGGCACGGTCGCCTGAAGCCCGGCCTGCCAGCCTCAGCCCTTCTTGAGAAGCGCCAGATTGGCGTCGACGACGGTGGTATCGGCGAGGCCGCCTTTCGCCTCGAGGAGCAGCTTCTTCGCCTGCTTGCCGTTGCCGCGCAGCAGCTGCGAATAGCCCATGTTGTTGAGGACGCGCGGCTGTCGTCCGGCGAGCTTTACCAGCTGCTCGTAGGCGCGATCGGAGAAGTCGAAACGGCCGAGCTGGTCGTAGGAGGCAGCGAGCCCCATCCAGGCTTCCGCATTGTCGCCGCGCAGCTCGACCGCCTTGCGGAAATGCTTCTCCGCCAGACCGTAGTTCGCCTGCCTGAAATGCTGCTTGCCCTCGGCGAGGTCCTGCGCGCTCACGTCCTGCGGACCGGACGAAATGGCCTTTGTCTGCGTCGTGTCGATGGCGCCGCTGGCATTGCAGCCTGCAAGCGCCAGGGTGGCGAGCGCCACCGCGACGGCTGTCCTCTTTCGAAACATAAGCACCCCTGCCCTGTCGCGGTCCTGTTCCAGACCGTATCTGATGGTACCTTAGCGATCAGGAATTGAAGCTTCGACAAGCGCGCCCACGCAATTGCGCGAGCGCGCGCAACGCGGTCTTTACCCTTGCAGAAGGATCAGCGGACGAGCTTGCGGTTGATCCGACCGATGCGGTTGCGGCCGTCGCGCTTTGCCGAGTACAGCGCACCGTCGGCCTGCCCGAGCACGCGGTCGAAGGACACCCCTTCGGCTGTCCCGAAGGCGATGCCGGCGCTGACCGTACCGAAAGTGACGCCCGTCGGCGTACGGATCGGCGTCGCGGCGAATGTGGTGCGCACCGTCTGGGCGATTCGCTCCGCACGCTCCGGCTCGGTACGCGGGAGCACCAGCACGAACTCCTCGCCGCCGAGACGCGCGACCGTATCCGCCGGGCCAACCGCCGCCGACAGCACGCTGGCGAAGATGCGCAGCGCCTCGTCCCCGGTCGCGTGGCCATGGGCGTCGTTCACCGCCTTGAAGTGATCGAGGTCGAACAGGACCACCGCGGTGGACGGGTTGAGCGGCCGTGCGGCATGGCGGCTGAAAAGCGCACGGCGATTCAGCAGGCCGGTCAGCGGGTCGGTCACGGATTCGCGGTGATGGCCGCCGGCAATGCGCGACTGGTTGAGGGCCAGCGACAGCGCGCCGATACCGCTCACCCCGATGATGCTGGCAACAACGTTGATGTCTTCGGCCCAGTTCTCGGGGGCGTGGCCGAGCACCGGGCTGAAATCCGCCAGCAGCACGATTGCGCACAGCGCAAAGGAGAGGCCGCAGATCGCGTAGAGCACGACCAGGCCCACGACGGGCGCGAACATTTCGTGCCGGCAGCGCCAGTACTCGCGCGCGGCCATCGACAGCAGCGCGAAAGCCGCCAGATTGTGGAGCACGAACGAGATACCATCGTAGCCGACCGCCATAGGCGGCAGCACGATTGCCAGCGCTGCGACAGCGGCGAGGCCAATCCGGGTAAACGGCGCGGAGTGCGTGCGGAATTGATAGGCAGCGCCAAAGATGAAGGCCAGTCCGACCAGGATGGGCGCCAGTGCGATCACGCCGGCCAGCGGGGTCGGCGCGTCGACGTAGCGGTCGTAGGCGACCACATGCACCACCACCAGCAGCGTGCCGACCGACCAGGTCAGCAGGAAGCGCTCGCGCGGCGCGGAAAGCCAGCTGCCGAACATCGTCAGGCAGAGGCAGGCGCCGGAGAAGCCGATCGCGAGCAGCAGGGAATTGTAGTCGAGCAGCATTGCTCTCTCAGATGGCCCTTCATGTGCCCCGGGCAACAACGCCCAAGACCCATCGAGTAGCACGCTGAGGTATCCACTTGGTTTACGCGGCGGCCACCTGTGGTTGCCGCTTCGTCACCCGCCCATCCGGACGATGATGGGAATGATGGCGATCATCATCACCACCGGCAGGATGCAGACCGTCACCGGGACCGACATCTTCGCCGGCAGCGCATGCGCCTTTTCCTCGGCGAGCGACATGCGCTTGTGGCGCATCTCGTCGGAGAAGACGCGCAGCGCCCCCGACAGGCTGGTGCCGAGTTCCTTCGACTGCTGCAACAGCGTCGCGAAGGAGCGCACCTCGTCCAGCGACAGGCGGTCCGCCAATGCCTTCAGGGCGTCGTCGAGGCTGCGGCCGGCGCGCAATTCGAGCGAGACGAGCTGCAGATTCTGGCTGAGCGCCGGGTAGGACCGCTGCAGTTCGCGCGACACGCGCTCGATGCCGGCCTCCATGCTCATTCCGGCGTCGGAGCAGACGATCATCAGGTCCATGAAATCCGGAAAGCCGTTGCGGTATTCGCGGATCATGGTGCGCACCTTCTGCGCCAGCACCAGGCCCGGCAGGAAGTACCCGCCGGCACCGGCCATGATAACGAAGGCCCAGCGCGAGAACGTGCTGGCGCCTTCCGACCAGCTGTTCGCCAGCAGCGCCAGCGCGGCAAAACCGATGAAGGCAGCAAAGCGGATGAGGAAGAACGTGCCCACCGCGCGCGGGTCCATGTAACCGGCCTGGATCAGCTTGAGGCGCAGGCGCGCGACGTTCTCGGGATCGCTCTTGGCGTAGAATTCCTGCGCGGTCTTCAGGGCTTTCTCGCGCACCGCGCTGGTCTGCCTGCGCGGCGGCCCCTGCGGCTTCTCGGCCACGACCGGCGCCTCGATCTTCAGCCTGCGCTTGAGGTCGCCGCGTCCGCTGCCGGCGAGCAGCGGCCAGGCGATCGCCGCACCACCGGCGAGCAGCAGAAGCATGCCCGGCAAAAGCAGCGAGTTGGGGGCCAACGAACCCAGCAGGGAGAGAATGCCGTCTTCCATCGTCAGAACCGGAAGTTGGACATCTTGAACATCATCAGATTGC
>JBFXFO010000096.1:0-15257 GCA_050178915.1 Rhizobiaceae bacterium
GCCAGCGGCGCGAGTTCGCCGGCGCGTTCGAGCAGGCTGGCGACCAGGTGCTGCGTCGGATTGACCGGCGCGCCGGGAAATGCGTTGAAGCCGGTGACCAGCAGCCGAGGCAGCCGCCGGCGCACGGTTTCCTCAGCCTTCCTTCTTCTGCGCCACCACGCGCAGGTTGAGCTCGCGCAGCTGCGTCGGCGTCGCTTCGGACGGTGCGTTCATCAGCAGATCGTAGGCCTGCTGGTTCATCGGGAACATGGTGACTTCGCGCAGATTCGTCGCGCCGACCAGCAGCATGACGATGCGGTCGACGCCGGCCGCCATGCCGCCATGCGGCGGGGCACCGTACTGGAAGGCGCGGTAAAGGCCGCCAAAACGCTCCTCGACCGTGTCGCGCGACAGGCCGACCATCTCGAAGGCCTTCACCATCGTCTCCGGCAGGTGGTTGCGGATGCCGCCCGACGCGATCTCGTAGCCATTGCAGACCATGTCGTACTGGAACGCCTTGATGCCCAGCGGCTCGGCGCCGTTCAACGCGTCGATGCCGCCTTGCGGCATCGAGAACGGGTTGTGGGCGAAGTCGATCTTCTTCTCGTCCTCGTTCCACTCGAAGAACGGGAAATCGACGATCCAGCACAGCTCGTAGCGGTCGCGATCGACGAGGTTCAGCTCCTCGCCGGCGCGGGTGCGCGCCTCGCCGGCGAATTTGTAGAACTTGTCCGGATCGCCGGCGACAAAGAACGCCGCGTCGCCATCGGCAAGGCCGAGCTGCTGGCGCACGGCCTCCGCGCGCTCCTCGCCGATGTTCTTGGCGATTGGCCCGGCGCCTTCGAGCTTCTCGCCCTCCTTGCGCCAGAAGATGTAGCCGAGACCCGGCTGGCCGTTCTGCTGCGCCCAGGCGTTCATGCGGTCGCAGAAAGCACGGCTGCCGCCGGTGCGGGCGGGAATGGCCCAGACCTGCGCCTTCGGGCTGGCGGCGAGGATGCCGGCGAACACCTTGAAGCCGGAGCCGCGGAAATGCTCCGACACGTCCTGCATCTCGATCGGATTGCGCAGGTCCGGCTTGTCCGAGCCATAGGTGCGGATCGCCTGATCATAGGGGATGCGGCGGAAGTTCTGTGTGACCGGCTTGCCCTCGGCGAAGGTCTCGAACACGCCGCGCAGGACCGGCTCCATGGTGGAGAGCACATCGTCCTGTTCGACGAAGCTCATTTCCAGGTCGAGCTGGTAGAACTCGCCCGGCAGGCGGTCGGCGCGCGGGTCTTCGTCGCGGAAGCACGGCGCGATCTGGAAGTAGCGGTCGAAGCCGGACACCATGATCAGCTGCTTGTACTGCTGCGGCGCCTGCGGCAGCGCGTAGAAGCTGCCGGGGTGGATGCGCGACGGCACGAGGAAGTCGCGCGCGCCTTCCGGCGACGAGGCCGTCAGGATCGGCGTCGAGAATTCAGTGAAGCCAACGCCTTCCATGCGCTTGCGCATCTCGGAGATGATCTTCGTGCGCTGCACGATATTCCTGTGCAGCGTCTCGCGACGAAGGTCGATGAAGCGGTACTTCAGGCGGATGTCTTCCGGGTAGTCGGGTTCCCCGAACACCGGAAGCGGCAGTTCCTTCGCAGCCGACAGCACCTCGATCTCGCGTGCAAAGACCTCGATCTCGCCGGTGGCGAGGTTCGCGTTCACTGCCTCGGGAGCGCGCGCCTTGACGTCGCCGTCGACGCGGATGACCCACTCGCCGCGCACCGTCTCGGCCGTCTTGAAGGCCGGCGAATCGGGGTCGGCGACAATCTGCGTCAGGCCGTAGTGGTCACGCAGGTCGATGAACAGCAGGCCGCCATGGTCGCGCACGCGATGCACCCAGCCGGACAGCCGCACGCCGGTGCCGACGTCGGACTTCTTGAGTTTGCCGCAGGTATGGGTGCGGTAGCGATGCATGACAGCTGATCCGGACAAATGACAAAACCCCGGCGGCGGCTGAAGCGGCCCCGGAAAGCGCGCGGAAAAGCGCATGCAGGGTCCGGTTTGTCAAGGAAAAGCCGCCGCGGTGGACCAATCGCAGGGGAATTCGCGGCTGGCAATCGGAACCGGCGACCCTAAGGTAACGTCAGCCCTCGCCACAGGCCGATTCCCCCAACGCACGAACCATGCACGCCATACGCCCCCTGATCCCGCTGCTCGTCGCCGCAGGCATCCTGCTCGGGGGCAACGGCATTCAGGGAACGCTGATCGCCTTGCGCGGCGCGCAGGAAGGTTTCTCGCCTTCCATGATCGGCTTCATGGGAACAGCGTACTTTGCCGGTTTCCTGCTCGGCTGCCTTGTCGTCACGCCGATGCTGAAGGCGGTCGGCCACATCCGCGCCTTCTCTGCCCTTGCGGCAATCGCCTCGGCCGGCACGCTCTGCCTGATCCTCGTGGTCGATCCGGTGATGTGGACGGCGGTGCGACTGACTTCCGGCTTCTGCTTCGCCGGTCTGTTCACGATCATGGAGAGCTGGCTCAACTCCGGCGTTCCCAATCGCCACCGGGCGCAGGTGCTGGCAGTCTACCGGGTGGTCGATCTCGGCTCGGTTACCGGTACCCAGTTCCTGATCCCGGCTTTCGGCACCGGCCACGAGATTTTCCTCATCATGGCGATGATGATCTCGCTGTCGCTGGTTCCGGTATCCCTGGGCGACCGTTCCAATCCGAGCGCACCGGACGTGAAGCTCGACCTCAAGCGCGCCTGGACGATCTCGCCGCTCGCCGCGATCGGCTGCATCATGGTCGGGGTGACCAACAGCTCATTCCGGACGCTGTCGCCCGTCTACGCCGAGGAAATCGGCATGTCGGTGACGGATGTGGTCACCTTCGTCAGCGTGTCGATCATCGGCGGCGCCGTCATGCAGTATCCGCTCGGCTACCTCTCCGACCGCTGGAGCCGGCGCGGCGTGCTGCTGCTGGTCAGCGCGGCTTCGGCCGTTGCCGCCATGGGCGTGGTGTTCGTCGCCGGCACCGATCCCTGGCTGAATTTCGTTTTCGTGTTCATCTTCGGTTCGTTCGCAATGCCGATGTTCTCGCTCGCCGCGGCACATGCCAACGACCGCGCCGGCGCGAGCGAATTCGTGCTGGTGAACGCCGCGCTGATGCTTTTCTATTCGTTTGGCGCCATCGGCGGACCATTCGCGGCCTCGACCGCAATGGAGGCGTTCGGCCCGCAGGCGCTGTTCGTCTTCTCGGCCATTGTCTACGCGCTGTTCATCCTGATCATCTTCTACCGAATGGGCGTGCGCCCTGCCGTCCCGGCCTCGCGGCGCGGCCGTTTCGTCGCGCTGCTGCGCACCTCCACCATCTTTTCGAGGCTGACCCGACGAAACGACGGGGCCGCTGGAGGCGCGAGCCGCGACTAGGGGGCGCTCACCCACCTATCCTGTTGTTCTGGCGTCACCTTTCGGTGTGCCCGCCGCAGTTTTCGCTGAAACCGGCCGGATCGGAACTTGACGAACGGAAGTGAGGCTGGGAAGGAACGGGCCGCGCGTTTTGTCGCCTTCAAGAAGTGTTCATGGATCTCATCACCACCGGGCAGGACCTGAAAAACGCTATCGAAGCGCTCTCCAGGTCCGATTTCGTTACCGTCGATACCGAATTCATCCGCGAAACGACCTTCTGGCCGGAGCTCTGCCTCATCCAGATGGCGGCACCCGGCGTGACTGCGCTGGTCGATCCGCTGGCGCCCGGCATGGATCTGGCTCCCTTCCTCGAACTGATGGCAAACGAGAAGATCACCAAGGTCTTCCATGCCGCCCGGCAGGACATCGAGATCATCTACTACCTTGGCGGCCAGATCCCGCACCCGCTGTTCGACACGCAGGTCGCCGCCATGGTGTGCGGCTTCGGCGACAGCGTCTCGTACGACCAGCTCGTGCAGAAGATCACCGGTACGCATCTCGACAAGTCGTCGCGCTTCACCGACTGGCGGCACCGCCCGCTTTCGGACAAGCAGCTGACCTACGCCTTGGCGGACGTGACGCATCTGATCGACGTCTACCATCACCTCAAGGGCGAACTGGAACGCGATGGCCGGGCACACTGGCTGAACGAGGAGATGCAGGTGCTGACTGCTCCTGCCACCTACGATCCGCATCCGGACGACGCCTGGAAGCGCCTCAAGATGCGCGTGCGCAAACCGATCGAACTGGCCGTGGTGCAAACTGTCGCGGCGTGGCGCGAGCGCGAGGCGCGCGACCGCAACGTGCCGCGCGGCCGCATCATCAAGGACGACGCCATCTTCGAGATCGCACAGCAGCAGCCGAAGGACGCGGCGCAGCTCGCGCGCCTGCGCACCACCCCAAAGGGCTGGGAGCGCTCGGCCACGGCAACCTCGCTGCTCGGCGCGGTCAATGCAGCGCTTGCCATCCCGAAGGACCAACTGCCGGCTGTGCCGCGCCAGGCGCAGTCGCCGGAAGGCACCAGCGCGGCGGTGGAACTGCTGAAAGTTCTGCTGCGGCTCGTTTCGGAGCGCGAAGGCATCGCCGCAAAGCTGCTTGCGGCTGGCGACGACCTCGACCGCATCGCCACCGACGGCGAGAAGGCCAACGTGCCGGCCATGCATGGCTGGCGCCGCGAGGTGTTTGGCGACACCGCGCTGAGGCTCGTGCGCGGCGAGCTGGCGATCAAGTTCGAGAAGCGCAAGGTGGCGCTGTTCGAGACCGCGAAAATCCAGGGCTAGCCCTGTGGCTGCTCCACCAGCATCGACAGCTCCCGCCCGGTCACGCGGGCGAGTTGCGCGATGCGACCCGCCGGACGCTCGCCGGCAAGCGACGCATGGCTGGCCGGGATGATGAGAGCCAGCCCGTCATTGGGACGCGTCTCCCAGCGCAGCTTCGGAATCAGGCCCGGCATCGACGCCGAAAGCAGGTAGACCACGCGCAGCATGGCGCCGAGCAGGCGCGCCCGCTCCAGCAGGCGCGGGGTCGCCAGCCGGCGAAGCTCAGGCGCGATCGCCTCGTCGAAAACACCTTCATGGCGGAACATGTTGGCCAGCGCGATGTAGGCGCGGCCCGGGTGATCGACCCCGATGAAGGCGCCGTGCGCGATGATGTTGAGGGACTGCGTGCCGCGATATTCGGGATGGGCGCGCCAGCCGATGTCGGCGAGCAGGCAGGCGGCGCGACGGTAGCGCACCTCGTCCTCGGTTTCCTCGATCCCGAAAGCGTGGAAGGTCCGGCCCGACCACTCCTCCAGCTCGTGCGCGTGCGCCACGGAGCGGGCGCGCAGGATGGCAAGCTCTTCCGCTGCCGAGATCAGCGGGTCCGATGCCTGCTCCTCTGGTGACAGCAACGAGTAGAGGAAACCTTCGCGGACCCCCTGGGCCGAGACCACCACCTTCGACGGCTTCATGGCGTCGATGATCTCGAGCAGCACGGTCGCGCCATAGGGCAACAATGCACGGCGGTTCTTGGAGACGCGCTCGATGCCGCGGATCTTCTCCACCTCGCCACGCGCGACCTGTTTCAGGAAGGCCGACGATTCGCCGATCTCCATCTCGTAGTTGTGCATCACGGCGAGCGGGTAGCCGACATGGTTCATGTGCAGCCGCGCAAGGTTTCGCCAGGTACCGCCGACGGCATAGAACACCCTGCCCTGCCCGCCTTTCAGCAGCTTGGCGCGCAGCAGTTCGGACGTGGCGATGCGCGACGCGGTCGACAGCGAATTCTTCGACATATCCTGCAGGCGCAGGCCGCCGAGCGGCAGGGTTATGCCCTCGCCGATCTTGTTGTCGCGGATATCGACCAATTCGAGCGAGCCGCCGCCGAGGTCGCCGGCGATGCCGTCGGGCCGGTGGAAGCCGGAAATGATGCCGAGCGCCGAATACTGCGCCTCTTCGCGGCCGGACAGCACGCGGATTTCGGTGCCGAGGATCTGCTCGGCACGCGTGATGAAGTCCGGGCCGTTCTGGGCCTCGCGCGCGGCAGCCGTCGCGATCACATACAACTGCTCGGCGCTGGCCTGGTCGGAAAGCGCACGAAAGCGGCGGAACTCCTCGACGGCCCGGGTCACGCCTTCGGGATCGAGCTTGCCCGTCGAGACGATGCCGCGTCCGAGGCCGGCAAGCATCTTCTCGTTGAAGAGGATCGTCGGCGAGCGCGCGATCCCTTCATAGATGACGAGCCGGATCGAGTTCGACCCGATATCGATGATCGACAGCGGCCTGCGGTCATGCAGTCGACCCTGTGAGACTGGGATCATGCTTTCGCCGGGGTACCTGCCTTTTTCGACCTCTTGAACTGCGCGATCCGCTTCGGTGCGTGGCTTTTCAGCGCGTCACCCCTGCCTGACAGGCTGGGGTTGGTCATGAAATATTCCTGCGCGTTGAACGGTTCCTCACCCTCTTCGAGCTTGACCCGCCGCGACGTGCCGTCGGCCAATAGTTCAAAGCTCTGCTGGTTGTCCATGATGTTTCCGAGCATGATCTGCCCAAGCACCTGCTCATGCACAGTCGGATTGGTTATCGGGACCAGCGTCTCGACGCGGCGGTCGAGGTTGCGCTGCATCATGTCGGCAGAGCCGATATAGACCAGCGCCTCGTCCGACGGCAGCCCGTGGCCATTGCCGAAGCAGTAGATGCGGCTGTGCTCGAGGAAGCGGCCGACGATCGATTTTGCGCGGATGTTGTCCGACAGGCCGGGCACCTGAGGCCGCAGGCAGCAGATGCCGCGCACCACGAGGTCGATCTCGACGCCGGCGCGGCCGGCGTCATAGAGCGCGTCAATGACGGTCGGATCGACCAGGGAATTCATCTTCATCCAGATGCGGCCCGGCCGGCCCGCCTTCACATGCGCGACCTCGCCGGCAATGTGGTCGAGGATACGCTGCCGCAGGGTGAGCGGCGACATCGCGATCTTCATTTCCACCGTCGGCTCGGCATAGCCGGTGATGTAGTTGAATATCTGCGCCACGTCGCGCGCGATCAGCGGGTCGGTCGTGAAGAACGACAGGTCGGTGTAGATGCGCGCGGTGATCGGATGGTAGTTGCCGGTGCCGAGATGCACGTAGTTGCGCAGCTTGCCGTCCTCGCGGCGCACCACCAACGACATCTTTGCGTGCGTTTTCAGTTCGAGGAAGCCGAAAACGACCTGTACGCCGGCGCGCTCCAGATCGCGTGCCCACTTGATGTTCGCTTCCTCGTCGAAGCGGGCCTTCAGTTCGACCAGCGCGGTCACCGACTTGCCGGCCTCTGCGGCGTCGACCAGCGCCCGCACGATCGGGCTGTCGTTCGAGGTGCGGTAGAGCGTCTGCTTGATCGCCACCACATCCGGATCAAGTGTCGCCTGTCGCAGGAACTGCACCACCACGTCGAACGATTCATACGGGTGGTGGACGACGATATCCTTCTCGCGGATGGCGGCGAAACAGTCGCCGCCACGGTCGCGAATGCGCTCGGGGAAACGCGGATTGTAGGGCTTGAACTTCAGGTCGTCGCGCGGAACCGAGGCGATCTCGGAAATCTGGCTGAGTGCCAGATGGCCTTTCCTGACGCTGATACGGCCGGCTGAAACGCCCAGTTCGCCGGCGACGAAGTCGCGCAGTTCCGGAGGCATCTGGCTGTCGAACTCGATGCGTATGACAGAGCCGCGGCGGCGACGCTTCAGCGCCGTCTCGAACAGCCGGACAAGGTCCTCCGCCTCCTCCTCCACCTCGATATCCGAATCGCGGATGATGCGGAACGTCCCTGCGCCCTTCACCTCATAGCCAGGGAACAGCTTGCCGATGAACAGGCTGACCGTCTCCTCCAGCGGAATGAACAGCACCAGATTGTCGCGGTCCGGCAGGCGGATGAAGCGCTTCAGTGTCGGCGGCAGGCGCAGCAGCGCCGTCATCTCCTGCTTGTTCTTCTTGTGCTGGAGCTCGAGCGCCATCGAGAAGCCGAGGTTGGGGATGAACGGGAACGGGTGCGCAGGGTCGATCGACAGGGGTGTCATCACCGGGAACACCTGCTCGAGAAAATAGCTTTCCAGCCAGGCCTTCTCGTCTGGGGTCAGCTCGTCCGCGGCGATACGATCGATCCCTTCCTTGACGAGCAGTTCGATCAGGGCCGCGAGGCTCGACTGCTGGTCCTCCTGCAGTTTCTCGACCTCGCGCAGCACCTGCTCCAGCTGCTGCTCCGGCGAGCGACCGTCAGGGCTGCGCATGGCAATGCCTTCGCGCACTTGCCCGGCGAGGCCGGCCACGCGAACCATGAAGAATTCGTCGAGGTTGGCGGCCGAGATGGAGAGGAAGCGCACCCTCTCCAGGAGCGGGTGGTTGGGGTTCTCCGACTCCTCCAAGACGCGGCGGTTGAACTGCAGCCAGGAAAATTCCCGGTTCACGAAGCGGTCCGGGTTGCCCATGTCGATTTCGGCGACATTGGGCCGGACGAATTTCGGCTGGGACTGCTTCGGCTGTTTCATCACGCCTCGCGAATGTTCGCCGCAAATGCCTGCGGCTCAACTGGAATTTATCTCCTGACAGGCTTTTGCGACAGATTCATTTCAGCGCCAGCGGGGCGACTGGTTCTTGCAAAGTCACCGGCGATGCTGCAAACGCAGGGCGTAGGTGACGGGAGCAGACGATGGCTGGCGGCACAATTCCGCATTTCCAGAACGATGCAGGCCATGCGGCGATCGAAATCGGCGTGAAGGAATTCATGTGCGTCGGCGCCAACCCGCCCTACGACCATCCGCATGTTTTCCTCGACATGGGGCATGATGCCGAGAAGGTCTGTCCGTACTGCTCGACGCTCTACCGCTATTCGCCCTCTCTGAAGGCCAGCGAGACGCGCCCGGAAGGCTGCCTCTTCCTCGACCGCGCCGCCTAGGCCGGCCCTGCCGCCATGACCGAGACCCGCTCGCGACAGATCATCGTCGCCGGTGCGGGCATCGCAGGGCTCACCGCGGCAATCGCGTTCGCCCGGCATGGCTTTGCCGTGCGCGTGTACGAGAAGGCGACGAAGATCGAAGAGATCGGCGCCGGCATCCAGCTTTCCCCGAACGCCAGCCGCCTGCTCGACGATCTCGGCCTGCTCGATTCGCTGATGCCCGCGGCGAGCCAGCCTGAGGCGGTGGTGCTGCGCAGCGCCCGCAGCAAGAATCTCAAGGAACTCGCGCGAGTGCCGCTGCGTCCAACCGCCGAAGAGCGGTGGGGTGCCCCCTACCTGGTGATGCATCGCGCCGACCTGCAGAGCGCGCTTCTCTCCTACGCCCGTCATCAGGCCGACATCACCATCACCACCGGCGCCGCCGTGCGGGACATGGCGCTGCATCCGTTCGGCGTAACCGCCTCGATCGACGTCGACGGCCGTGTGATCGACGCCAAAGGTCTGCTGTTGGTCGGCGCGGACGGCGTGTGGTCGTCCATTCGCGGGCTCGCGGGCGATGCCGGCAAGAGCAAGTTCACCGGCAAGATCGCATGGCGCGCCACGATCCGCAGCGAAGGGGCGGCAGCGGCCCTGCTCGGCAACCCGGCAGATGTCGTCACCGCCTTCCTGGCGAAGGATGCGCATCTCATCGCCTATCCGGTGCGAGCGGGCGCGGCAATCAACCTCGTCGCGGTGACGGAGGGCGACGGAGAGGTGCTTCGCTGGGACGGGCGGGCCGAGACCGCACTCCTGAAGCGCGCGTTGCGCAGCGCTGCGCCGCCGATCCGCCAGCTCATCGACGAAGCCGGCACGTGGACGACGTGGCCGATCCACACCGTCGATCCGGCCATGCCGTGGACAATCAGCGGCGGGGTGGCGCTGATTGGCGATGCCGCGCATGCGATGACGCCCTATGCGGCGCAGGGCGCAGCCATGGCGATCGAGGACGCCGTGCTGCTGGCCGATCGCGTCGCGACCGCGCCCGGCGACATCGCCACGGCGCTGACCAGCTGGGAGCGCGAGCGTCGCGCGCGCGTCGCCCGGGTGATGAAGCGCGGAGCCCTGAACGAGCGTGCGTGGCACGCGCGCGGGCCCGTCGTGCTGGTGCGCAACATGGTGCTGCGCAGCCGCTCCAGCGAAAGGCTCGCCGCCGACCTCGACTGGCTCTACGGCTGGAGAGGCGACATCAGGGCCGAGCCGTCATAGAGCGAAAGCGACACGTCCAGCGATTGCGGCAACGGGTTCCACCAGCCCGTGCGCAGGCCTGCCGCGCGCAGCGCGGCGGCGGTCCAGACGTTGCATCCAGCCAGCGCGTTGAAGGGGCCATGCGCCTCGAAGAACGCATCATGCTCCCCATAGGAAGTGCCGGGGATGCGGATCGGGCGGCCGTCCGTGCCTGTCACGAAACTCCGGTTGATGTAATCGATCAGGCGGGCATAGCCGGCCTCGTCGAGCTGCAATTGCCTGACCGCCGGATGGCTCGTGTCGATCTCGCCGGTGGCCTGCACGTGCATGACCGCGTCGTCGATGGTGAACGCCTTGAACAACGGTCCCGGCTTCAGCTCTGACCAGGTCGGCGTCTCGATGTAGAAGGCGCGGCTGCCCCAGCCGAACATCATCCAGCGCGCGGCCGGCTCGGAAAAGGGCGGCGTTTCGCGCAGCCACGGAAGCGCCTCCACGAGCCCGGCATCAAGTTCGAGCGCGATATCGGTGTGGATCGGATTGGCGATCAGCAGGATGCGGCGGACCGCCGGACCCTGCCCTTCCGGTGCAAACAGCGGCCGTGGAACGACAGCACCAAGCACCGCGATCGAGGCGATTGCGGCCAGAACGAGCGCGAGGCCACGCAGGAACCGCATCGTCCCGGCCAGTGTCAGTGCAGGATTTGGCTGAGGAAGAGTTTGGTGCGCTCGTGCTGCGGGTTCTCGAAGAACTCCTTCGGCTTGTTCTGCTCGACGATCTGCCCCTGATCCATGAAGATCACGCGGTTGGCGACCTTGCGCGCGAAACCCATCTCGTGCGTGACGCAGAGCATGGTCATGCCCTCCTCGGCGAGATCGACCATCGTCTCCAGCACTTCCTTGATCATCTCCGGGTCGAGCGCCGAAGTCGGCTCGTCGAACAGCATGATGCGCGGGTTCATGCACAGCGATCGGGCGATGGCGACGCGCTGCTGCTGGCCGCCGGAGAGCTGGCCCGGGTATTTGTGCGCCTGCTCGGGGATCTTCACCCGCGTCAGGTACTCCATCGCAACCTCCTCGGCCTGCCGGCGCGGCATCTTGCGCACCCAGATCGGCGCCAGCGTGCAGTTCTCGAGGATGGTCAGGTGCGGAAACAGGTTGAAGTGCTGGAACACCATGCCGACCTCGCGGCGCACCTCATCGATCTTCTTGAGGTCATTGGTGAGTTCCTTGCCATCGACGACGATCCTCCCCTTCTGGTGCTCCTCCAGCCGGTTGATGCAGCGGATCATGGTCGACTTGCCGGAGCCCGACGGGCCGCAGATGACGATGCGCTCGCCGCGCATGACCTTCAGGTTGATGTCTTTCAGCACATGGAAGTCGCCGTACCATTTGTGCATGCCGACGATCTCGATCGCGACGTCGGTCTCGGAGATGTGCATCTTCGAGCGGTCAGCCTTGATCTCCTCGGCGCTGACGGCGTTTTCAGTGGCCATCGAACATTCCCCTTTTTCGTGGCTCGTTCTCGATCTCGATCATCTGCGGTAGCTCGTGTCGAGGCGGCGCTCCATGTAGAGCGAGTAGCGCGACATGCCGAAGCAGAAAATCCAGAACACGAAGCCCGCGAAGATCATGCCGGTCATCGGCGTCTGCGGGCTGATCCAGTTGGCATCGCTGAAGTTCCGGCGTACGGCGCCGAGCAGGTCGAACATGCTGATGATGTAGACCAGGCTGGTGTCCTTGAAGAGACCGATGAAGGTGTTGACGATGCCGGGGATCACCAGCTTCAGACCCTGCGGCAGGACGATGAGCCGGGTCTTCTGCCAGTAGCCGAGGCCGAGCGAATCCGCGCCCTCGTACTGCCCCTTCGGAATTGCCTGCAGGCCGCCGCGGATGACCTCCGCCATGTAGGCCGAGGCGAACAGAGAGACGCCGATCAGCACGCAGAGGAAGTCGTCGATCTTCATGCCATTGGGCATGAACAGCGGCAGCATCTTCGTTGCCATGAAGAGCACGGTGATCAACGGAACGCCGCGCACCATCTCGATGAAGATGACGCAGAGCAGCTTGACCACCGGAAGCTGTGATCGTCGTCCGAGCGCCAGCGCGATGCCGAGCGGCAGCGACACGACGATGCCCACATAGGACAGCACCAGCGTGACCATGAAGCCGCCCCAGTCCTTGGTCGGGACGAAGCGCAGTTCGAACAGCCAGTAGTTGCCGCCGACCAGCAGGATGTAGCCGGCGATCGGCAGCGCCACGAAGAGCAGCAGCGCGTTGAGGCGCTTGAAAGGCGCTCGCGGGATGAGGAACGGGATCAGCAGTCCGAAGAACAGGGCGCCGGTCAGCATCACGCGCCAGCGTTCGTCGATCGGATAGAGGTTGAACATGAACTGCGAGAATTTCGCGCCGACGAAAGCCCAGCATGCGCCGGCCCAGCCTTCCGGCTGGACGCCACCCTGGGAGACCGTCGCGCAGACCGAGCGGTCGGCGCCGGTCCAGGCGGCGTCGATGAACAGCCAGCGCAGCAGGCCCGGCACGGTCAGGTAGATCACCATGGCGGCGATCACCGTCAACGCAATATCCATTGGCGACGAAAAGAGATTGTCCTGCACCCAGCGCACCGGCCCCTTGTGGCCGGGCGGCGGCGGCTCCGACGTGGCCAGCGCCTTGCGGACGTAGACGAGATCGCCCTCGATCGGGACCGACGCCTCGGCGACGCCCGGCCTGGCCGGCGGCATCTCCAGCGGCGAAATTTCCGCATCCATGGGCAATTCCGCCGGCGCCACCGGCTCCGCAACGGATGGCGGCGCAGCATCGGCTGGCCGAGGCACCGCGGCGGCCTGAGGCGGTGCGGCTTCCGTGGTCTCGACCAGCTTCTCCAACTGGCGGATCAACCGTTCCGCGTCGGAATGAAACCGGTCATGGCTGATCGTCAATGCGTGCCGCCGCGCCAGTTCGGCCAGTTCGGCCGGCAGCCTGGCTGCCGAGGGCATCTCGGTTCCGTTGATCAGGATCGGCACCACGCGGATGCCGCGCTCAAGCGCAGCCAGCAATTCGATCCGCACGAAATCCGCAGGATCGTCGAGACGGCGCATGCCTTGCGCGTCACGCACCTCCTCCCAACGCGGTCCGATCAGGGCGAGGAAGACATTGCAGGAGCTCACAGCCTCGCGCAGCACGCCGGTGAAATCTGCGCCTGCAGGGATGGAATCCACATCCATGAAGACAGCATCGCTGCCGAAGCGCGCGACCAGACGGTCATGCAGGCGGCCGGCGAAACCGGCGTCGTCGCCGCGGCGATAGTTGATGAAGATGCGCGGCGTGTTCATGGCGCTCACCGCTCCACCAACGCGACGCGCGTGTTGAACCAGTTCATGAACAGCGAGGTGAGCAGGCTGATCGAGAGATACACGACCATCCAGATGATGACGATCTGGATGGAATTGCCGCTCTTGTTCAAAATCGTTCCGCCAACGCTGACGAGATCGGCATAACCGGCCGCAATGGCGAGCGAGGAGTTCTTGGTCAGGTTCAGATACTGGCTGGTCAGCGGCGGCACAATGATGCGCATCGCCTGCGGCACGATGACGAGCCGCATCGCCAGGCTGGGCCGAAGCCCGAGCGCATAGGACGCCTCGGTCTGCCCGCGCCCGACACCGCGCACGCCGGCCCGCACGATCTCCGCGATGAACGACGCCGTGTAGAGCGACAGCGACAGGTAGAGCGCCAGGAACTCCGGCGCGATGGAAAAGCCTCCACGTGCCTGGAACGGGCCGAACACGGGGACGTCGAAGCTGATCGGGAAGCCCATCAGCGCCAGCGCCAGCAGCGGCAGGCCGATCAGAAGCGCGATGCTGGTCAACAGCACGGGAAACCGCTGGCCGGTGGCTCGCTGCCGCGCTTTGGCGCGGCGGGCGACGAAGAAGGACATGCCGATGGCGACAAGCAGCGCGACGCCGGCAAGCCAAGAGCCCGCTTCCCAGATCGGCAGAGGAAAGGTGAAGCCGCGGTTGGAGAGCAGAGCACCGAACGGCAACAGGAAGCTGTCGCGCGGCTGCGGCAGGATCGCGACAACCCCGAGATACCAGAACAGGATCACCAGCAGCGGCGGGATGTTGCGGAAGAGCTCGACATAGACCGTGCAGATCGTCCTGATGAGCCAATTGCCCGACAGCCGCCCGATGCCGACGATGAATCCGACGATGGTGGCCGTCACGATGCCGGCCGCGGCGATGAGCAACGTGTTGAGGAAACCGGCGATGAGCGCCTGAGTGTAGGTCGAGTCAGCCGAATAGGGGATGAGCGCCTGGCTCAGGTCGAAGCCGGCGCGCTCGTCGAGGAAGCCGAACGAGATCGAGCGGCCCGCATCGGCCAGATTCTGGCGCGTGTTGTAGACGATCCAGGCGACGAACGCGCACAGCGCGACGAAGACGACAACCTGGAAGAAAATGCCACGGACGACAGGATTGTAGATCAGCGGCACCCGTTCCGGTGTGTCACTGCGCAGAACCCGGTCGGTGGGCATCGCATCTCCCTTCGAGCGGCACGAGGGGATGCCGGAGGGCGGCTTTCGCCCCCCCGGCGGTTCAGATTGCGATCAGCGGATCGGCGGGGCGTACTGCAGGCCGCCCTTGCTCCACAGCGCGTTGACGCCGCGGGCGATCTTCAGTGGGCTGCCAGAGCCGATGTTGCGCTCGAAGATTTCGCCGTAGTTGCCGACGCCCTTCACGATGTTGACGACCCAGTCCTCGCCGACGCCGAGGTCGGTGCCGAACTTGGAGTTGGGTTCCTGGCCGAGCACGCGGCGGATCTCCGGATTGTCGGACGCCTTCATCTCCTCGACATTGGCCTGCGTGACGCCCAGTTCCTCGCTGATGACAAGCGCATAACCGACCCACTTGACGAGGTCGAACCAGCGGTCGTCACCCTGGCGGACGAGCGGGCCCAGCGGCTCCTTCGAGATGATTTCCGGCAGCACGACGTGGTCGTCCGGGGCCGACAGCAGCAGGCGGGTCGAGTAAAGGCCGGACTGGTCCGTTGTGTAGACGTCGCAACGGCCGGAATCATAGGCCGCGTTGACCTCATCCAGCTTCTCGAAGACGACGGGGTTGTATTCCATCGTGTTGGCGCGGAAGTAGTCCGCGAGATTGAGCTCGGTCGTGGTGCCGGTCTGTACGCAGACCGCCGCGCCCGAGAGCTGCAGCGCCGAGTTG
>JBFXFO010000097.1:0-15164 GCA_050178915.1 Rhizobiaceae bacterium
TGAGCAACGCGACGGCCACATGCATGGCCGTGGTCGACTTGCCCGAACCACCTTTTTCGTTTCCGCAGACGATGACATGGGCGCTGCCGCGCCGCCTGCCGTCCGAGAAACCCCTGACGCCCGACAACAACATGAACCCAACTCCACACCCTGATCCAGCATGGCGTTTTTCATGTTGCGATTCAATGACAATCGCGGGAACGGCCGGAGAAGCATCTAGTTTGGTAAAAAGAGGTGCCGTGCGAAGGTCGAATTCGCGAATACTGTTTTAGGGTGTCTTATGACCTTGCTCAGTTGCCGTAGCGCGGCTTCACCGGGCACTGTACCCATTCACCGGCTTGCTTGGTCGAGCAGGTAAGCTTCAGCTTGCTCAGCCGCGTCTCCGCCGGGTTCTCCTTCTTGCAGATACAGTTGGTGTCCGGAAGGCGGACCACTTCGCACCCTGGCGTCACGCACATGTAGCCGGTCACCAGATCGCTCGTCGGCGGACCGCCATAATTGCGCCCGCCCGGAAATGGCTGGGCAGTCACGCCGACGAGTCCGACTGCCAGCAGCATGCCCGCAGCGGCGGCCACACGCACCGGGTGTCTCCGCAGGAATCCGGGGTTGATCTTCATACGGCTCTCCATTCACGCGCAGACATGCGCGATCCTGTCAAATTAGCGCATCGACGGCCGGCGGCTCGTCGCCTCCGTGTTCACGATTGCGCGACCTGACTGCTTCGCTTGACCGTGCTGAACGGTATCTCTAGGACGGGCGCGGTTTTCAAGCCCCAGGATGCGAGCCCAGTGACCGCCAGCCCGCCCGCCCACCTCGACCCAAAGCGCTCCTTCCAGGGTCTGATCCTCACCCTGCACGATTATTGGGCGCGCTTCGGCTGCGTGATCCTGCAGCCCTACGACATGGAAGTCGGCGCCGGCACGTTCCACCCGGCGACGACGCTGCGCGCGCTCGGGCCGCGCGGCTGGAACGCCGCCTATGTGCAGCCGTCCCGCCGTCCGAAGGACGGGCGCTACGGCGAGAATCCCAACCGGTTGCAGCATTATTACCAGTATCAGGTGATCCTGAAGCCGAACCCGCCGAACCTGCAGGAGCTTTACCTCGGTTCGCTGGCGGCGATCGGGATCGACCCGCTGCTGCACGATCTGCGTTTCGTCGAGGACGACTGGGAAAGCCCGACGCTTGGCGCGTGGGGTCTCGGCTGGGAATGCTGGTGCGACGGCATGGAGGTTTCGCAGTTCACCTACTTCCAGCAGGTCTGCGGCATCGAATGCGCGCCGGTGTCGGGCGAACTCACCTACGGGCTTGAGCGCCTGGCCATGTATGTGCAGGGCGTCGACAACGTCTATGACCTGAACTTCAACGGCGGCGAGGGCGACGGGAAGGTCACCTATGGGGACGTCTTCCTGCAGGCCGAGCAGGAATACTCGCGGCACAATTTCGAGCACGCCGACACGTCGATCCTGTTCCGCCATTTCATCGATGCCGAGAAGGAATGCCGGGCGCTGCTCGCGGCCGGCGCGCCGCGCGCGGGCGACAACGCGGCGCACCGCATCGTGCTGCCAGCCTACGACCAGTGCATCAAGGCCAGCCACGCCTTCAACCTGCTCGACGCGCGCGGCGTCATCTCGGTGACAGAGCGGCAGAGCTACATTCTGCGCGTGCGCGAACTCGCCAAGGCTTGCGGCGAAGCCTTCCTGCTCACCGAAGCCGGCGGTTTCGCACCGGCCTGATCGGGATGAGCGGGGTCCTCATCGCCGCGATTCTGACGGCTGCCGCCGTCATCCTCTTCTACGGCATGCTGATCCGCATGCTGGCCGAGCCCGGCGACAGGCGCGTTCTGCTGATCGCGGCGATCGCCATGCTGCCCATGCAGCCGATCGCGTTCTTCTTCCTGCGCGTGCCGCTCGACGGCCTGCTGCAGGGCTCGATCGGTACCGCCGATCCGTATCCGCTGCTGACCACGCTCTACGCGCCGCTCACCGAGGAGCCGGCCAAGTGGCTGGTGCTGCTGATCCCGCTTGTGCGCCGCCGGCTGACGCCGGACAACGCCGTGCCACTGGCCTTGGCGACCGGCGTCGGCTTCGGCCTGGGCGAGATCGGCTTCCTCGCGCGCAGGCTGGTGGAGGTACCGGAACTCGCCGGCATGCCGTTCTGGAATCTTGGTGGTTTCCTGCTGGAGCGCTTCGTCGTCTGCTTCCTGCATGGCGCGTTTCTGGTGTTCTTCTTCCGTCGTCTGGCGCAGGGCGGGCCCGCCTGGCCCGGCGCGCTCGCCGGCATGGCGCTGCATTTTGCGTTGAATTTTCCGATTTTCCTGGCTGGTGCCGGCCTGTTCGGCCTGCCGCCGGAAATCTGGCAGGCAATCCTCACCGTCTACATGCTGATCTTCGCTGCGGTGCTCGGCGCGGTGATCAACGGCATGGTCGGCGGCACGCTGCGCACCGCGGCGATGGGTGTCTCAACCTGCCCGGAATGCGGGACGGAGTATCCGCGGCCGCTGCTGGCGCTGAACCTCGGCCCGGTGCGCTATGAACGCTGCCCGGCCTGCCGAAAGTTCCATCTCGTCCGCATCATCTAGGCACGGAGCGACGCAATCGCGCTGACCCGCAGCAAGCGCTTCAGTCTCATGCGTTCTCCAATCAGGCAGGCACGTTTGCCCCCTCCGTCAACGAGTGTTGGGACCTTTACCAAAACCCTTCAAGCGCATAGGAAGCGCGAACCTTTCAGGAAACCAATAGCGTCCCGGCATGCCCGACCTTCTGCTCGAACTTCGTTCTGAAGAGATTCCCGCCCGCATGCAGAGGAAAGCTGCGGGCGACCTCAAGAAGATGATCACCGATGGTCTGGTCGAGGCGGGTCTCACCTACGAGGCGGCGCGCGAATACTGGACGCCGCGCCGCCTGACGCTCGACGTCAGAGGCCTGACCGCCCGCTCGAAGGATGTACGCGAGGAGATCAAGGGTCCGTCGACCAAGGCGCCACCGCAAGCGATCGAGGGTTTCCTGCGCAAGGCCGGTCTGACCGACGTGGCGCAGGCGCACGTGCATTCCGATCCGAAGAAGGGCGATTTCTACGTCGCGCATCTATCCAGGCCGGGCCGCGCGGCGGAGGAGATCATCGCCGAACTCGTTCCGGCGACCGTGCGTGCCTTCGCGTGGCCGAAGTCCATGCGCTGGGGCAAAGCCTCTGCGAAGCCCGGCTCCCTGCGCTGGGTGCGGCCGCTGCAGTCGATCGTCTGCACCTTCGGGCCGGAGACCTCCGATCCGGTGGTCGTCGATTTCGAGATCGACGGCATCCGCTCGGGCAATGTCACCTATGGCCACCGCTTCCACGCGCCGGCCGCCATCGAGGTGAAGCGCTTCGACGACTACGTGTCGAAGCTCGAGGCCGCGCGCGTCGTGCTCGACGCCGAGAGGCGCAAGGAGATCATCCTCTCCGACGCGAAAAACCTCGCCTTCGCCTCCGGCCTCGAACTGGTCGAGGACGAGGGGCTGCTGGAGGAGGTGTCGGGCCTGGTCGAATGGCCGGTCGTGCTGATGGGTGAGTTCGAGGAGAGCTATCTCGATATCCCGTCGGAGATCATCCGCCTCACCATCCGGGCCAACCAGAAATGTTTCGTCGCAAGGCCGGGCAGCGGCGGCGAGCGGCTGTCGAACCGCTTCCTGCTCACCGCCAACATCGAGGCGAAGGATGGTGGCGCGGAGATCATGCACGGCAATGGCAAGGTTGTGCGTGCGCGCCTCTCCGACGGCGTGCATTTCTGGAAGACCGACCAGGCCGATCTTCCCGATCTTGAGGCATTGAAGGCCTCGGCCGAAAAGTTCGAACTGAACCTGAAGAAGCCGCTCGACCAGCGCATGGCGCGCCTTGATCATCTCGGCGTCACCTTCCACGCCAAGCTCGGCACGCAGGGGCAGCGCGTCGAGCGCATCGCGCAGCTGGCGGAGGAACTGGCGCCTATCGTCGACGCCGATCCGAAGCTGGCGCGCCGCGCCGCCGTGCTGGCCAAGGCCGATCTGCAGACGGAAGTCGTCGGCGAGTTCCCCGAACTGCAGGGCCTCATGGGCCGCAAATACGCTTTGCTGCAGGGCGAAGAACCGGAGGTGGCTGCGGCACTCGAGGACCACTACAAGCCGCAGGGCCCGTCCGACCGCGTGCCGGCCGAGCCGGTCTCGGTTGCGGTTGCGCTGGCCGACAAGCTCGACACGCTGACCGGCTTCTGGGCCATCGACGAGAAGCCCACTGGCTCCAAGGATCCCTTCGCACTCAGGCGTGCGGCGTTGGGTGTGATCCGGATCGTGCTCGACAATGCGCTGAACTTCTCGATCGACCCCTTCAACGACGTGCAGGTCTTGCGCCATCAGCTCGGCGCGTCGCCAGCGGCGCAAGAGCAGCTGCAGGCGATCCTGCTTGCGGCGACGAATGGCGGCATGTTTGGTGAGAAGGCGCGCGCGCTCGTTGCGCAGGCGAAAGCCGATGCGCCGGACTGGCTGGAGCGCATCGAGAACCACGATCCGTCGGTCAGCGACGATCTGCGCAGCTTCCTGCAGGATCGCCTCAAGGTCTACCTGCGCGATGACGGCGTGAAGCATGACATCATCGATGCCGTGATCACGCCGGAAAGCTGCAACCTGCTGCTCATCAAGCGCCGCGTCGATGCGCTCGGCGCCTTCCTCTCCACCGACGACGGCAGGAACCTGCTGGCCGGCACCAAGCGCGCGGCCAACATCCTCGCCGCCGAGGAAAAGAAGGGCACGGCGGTCGCCGACAGCGTCGATCCGGCGCTGCTGCGCGAGGAGGCGGAGACGTCCCTCCATTCAGCCATCGGCACGGCCGAAAAGGATGCAGCGGCGGCCATTTCCGCCGAGGATTTCGCCGCAGCGATGCGCGCGCTGAGCGCCCTGCGTGCTCCGGTCGACACGTTCTTCGAGCACGTTCTCGTCAACGACCCTGACGCCGCCGTGCGCGCCAACCGCCTGGCGCTGCTGGCACGCATACGCACCGCCACAGGTCAGGTCGCGGATTTCTCCAAAATCGCGGGGTAGGCCGGTGCAGCACCGGAAGCCTTCGCCCACAAGGGGCGAAGGCTGCGTACTTGCCTCTAGTACCCGACGATCGTGACCTTCACGCTGTTCTTGTAGACGTCGACCTGCACCAGCGGCTCACCGTTCACGATGGCGCGGCGGGTTGCCTTGTTCATCGCGCTGCCGCGGTTGAGTGCACGCTCAAGCCACTGGCGCGACTGGTAGCTGCCGAACCAGCTGTCGTTCTCGTCCTGGGCGTCAGTGTTGCCAAACTGATGCCAGTTGGCACGGTCCTGCCGCACCATCTGCGCCGCGGTGTCGAGCGGATAGCCGTCGCTGGCGTAGTGATCCTGGTCGGAGATGCGGGCCACGTAGGACCCGAGATAGGTGTCGGCTGCAGCGGTGCCGATCCCGGTGGCAAGCATCGCAGCCACCAAAGTTGTCGTCAGAGAGAGTTTCATGGCCAAGCCCCAATTGCCCCTTCAGGACATCCTGATCGGTGCCGCCGCCGCATGACGGAATTTGGGCGAAACGCCGCCGGCACGGGAAATCCATGCGAGATACTGCCACAGCGTAAGGTAGGGCCGCCAGAGCTATTGCTGGGGGCTATTCGGGCTTGATCGCGGGCGGCCCTGACGCTGCCGGCGGGGCCACTGCGGGCTGCGGCGCTTCCGGCCCCTTCGACCTCGCCGGCGCGGCGCCGGCCTTGCCGCCGCCGCCGCTTCCCGGTCCGGTGGCAACGTCGGGCGTCGAAGCGGGCTGCGGCGCCTCAGGCGCTGCAGGCCGGGCGAAGGCCTCGCCGGCGATGCCGCCACGGATCATGACGGGCAGTGCGAAGGCCTTGTGCGGTGCGTTGGCGTACGTTGCCGCCTCCTGCTTCTTATCCACTGGCGCCGGCTTGCCGAACATCACCACCGATGGGCTGAGCTGCCGCACCTCCGTCTCGTTATCCGGCACGATGGCATGATGCTCGATCGCGGCCGGTTCCGGTTCGTTGTCCGGGTAGGAGAGCGTCACCAGGGGATCGACGCCGTCGGGCGCGCTGCCGTCGAAATTGTCGACGTCGGCTGCTGGCCGCGCTGCCTTGGGCGGAGCAATCACGGTGAAATCGGGGGCTGTGGTCGTGCGTGGCCGCAGCGTCACGAAAGACTCGGCGCTCGCGGTCCCCGCCATCAGCACCAGGATTGAAACAGACAGGAGAAAACGCATTCGACCCGCGCCCGTGAACTCAATACGCATGCCGCGACTGGCATGAACTCAAAACACTCAGACGCACGAAATCAGGCAGTAATTGGTTCCGCCGGCAGTGTTTGTTGCCTGCGTGGTTCACGCCAGCCTGTCGGAAACACTACCACTTTAGAGATTAAGAACATGTCACGATCCGTGCCTTGCGGAGGCGGCGCGCCGGGGCTAGGGCATGCGGCTGACAATGGAGAACGCCGCGTGGCCGAGATTGCCTCGCCGCAACAGGGACTTGCGAAGGCCGTAGCACTGCTTGCCGCCGGCGAGCCGGTGGCGATTCCGACCGAGACTGTCTACGGCCTCGCCGCCGACGCAAGCAGCGGTACCGCCGTCGCGCGCATCTTCGAGGCCAAGGGCCGGCCGCGCTTCAACCCGCTCATCGTGCATGTCGATGGTCTTGCGATGGCG
The DNA here is from genome assembly GCA_050178915.1 of Rhizobiaceae bacterium. GTDB lineage: Bacteria > Pseudomonadota > Alphaproteobacteria > Rhizobiales > Rhizobiaceae > JBFXAF01. The sequence goes on from JBFXFO010000097.1 coordinate 6,675, forward strand.
CAGCGCATCGGCAGCTTCGATCCGCTTTCGCAGCGGCTGGCGGAAGCGTTCTGGCCGGGCCCGCTGACGCTGGTCGTGCCGGCGCAGGCTGGCGCGCCCGTGCACCCCCTGGTCATGGCGGGGCTGGACACGGTGGCGCTGCGCATGCCGCTCGGCTTCGCGCAGGAACTGATCGGCAGTCTCGGCAGGCCGCTCGCCGCGCCGAGCGCCAACTCGTCGGGCAAAGTCAGCGGCACCACGGCCCAGTCGGTCGAAGCCGATCTGGGCGGCCGCATCCCGCTGATCATCGACGGTGGCGCTACGCCGGTTGGGTTGGAGTCCACCATCGTAAAGGTCGAGAACGGCCGCGTCAGGCTGTTGCGGCCGGGCGGGGTAGCGGTGGAGGACATCGAGGCGCTGATCGGCGCGCGGGTCGAACGCCGTACCGGTGGCGGCATCCAGGCGCCTGGCATGATAGCATCGCACTACGCTCCGTCGGCACGCATGCGGCTCGACGTCGACGAGGTGCGTGCGGGCGAGGCGTTGCTCGCCTTCGGGCCCAACCGCGCGAAAGGCGCTGCCGCCGCCATCGCGACCGCCAACCTGTCGCCGACCGGCGATCTGCGCGAGGCGGCCGCCAATCTGTTCGAACATCTGCGCGCGCTCGATCGCGCTGGCGCCGAGATGATCGCGGTCGAGCCGGTGCCGCATGCCGGCCTCGGCGAAGCCATCAACGACCGCCTCGCACGCGCCGCCGCGCCCAGAGATCTTCCCCTGCGAAGCGGACCGCCGCAGGCAGTGGAGGGGGCCGATCAGCCATGACCCTCGACGCCGCGCTCCTTGACCGCTTCGCCGCCATCGTCGGCGATCGTCATGCCTTGCGCGCGGCATCGGACATCGAGCCTTATGTCCACGAGCGGCGCGGCCTGCATCCGGGCGCTTCACCGCTGGTGCTGCGTCCGGGCTCGGTCGAAGAAGTGAGCCGAATTCTTCGCCTCGCCAGCGAGACCGGCACCGGCATCGTTCCGCAGGGCGGCAACACCGGCCTCGTCGGCGGGCAGGTGCCGGACGCTTCCGGCCGCCAGCTGGTGCTGTCGCTGTCGCGGCTGAACCGCATCCGCGAACTCGACCCATCGTCCAATACGGTCACCGCCGAAGCCGGCGTGGTGCTGCAGGCTCTGCACGATGCCGCGGACGCCGCCGACCGCCTCTTCCCGCTGTCGCTCGGCTCGCAGGGCTCGGCGCAGATTGGCGGCAATCTGTCTTCCAATGCCGGCGGCACCGGTGTGCTCGCCTATGGCAATGCGCGCGAACTGTGCCTCGGCGTGGAGGTCGTGCTGCCCACCGGCGAGATCTTCGACGACCTGCGCAAGTTGAAGAAGGACAACACCGGCTATGACCTGAAGAACCTCTTCGTCGGCGCGGAGGGCACGCTGGGCGTCATCACGGCCGCTGTGCTGAAGCTCTTTCCCAAGCCGAAGGGCCGCGAGGTCGCGTGGGCAGGGCTGGATTCGCCGCAGCAGGCGCTCAGGCTCTTTGGCCTGGCATCGGAGCGCGCAGGCGCCGCGCTCACCGCCTTCGAACTGGTCGCCGGGATCGCCGTCGCTTTCGCCGAGAAGCACGTGCCGGACACGGCGCGGCCGGTATCGGGCCCGTGGCCGTGGTTCGTGCTGATGGAGATTTCCTCGGGCACGTCCGCCGAGGATGCAGGCGCGCTGATCGAGACCATCCTGTCCGATGGCATCGAAGCGGGGCTCGTCGGCGACGCCGTCGTCTCCGCCAATCTGGCGCAGGCCGCTGCCTTCTGGCGGCTGCGCGAGTCGATTTCCGACGCGCAGCGCCCGGAAGGCGCGTCGATCAAGCACGACATCTCCGTGCCCGTCGCGGCGATCCCCGACTTCATCGCCCGCGCCGACGCCGCAGTGAGACGCGTGGTGCCTGCGGCGCGGCCGGTCTGCTTCGGCCACATGGGCGACGGCAATCTGCACTACAACGTCTCGCAGCCGCCCGGCTGGGATGCTGCCGCGTTCCACGCCGAGCGTCCCGCCATGAACGATGCCGTGCATGCGATCGTGCGCGACCTCGCCGGCTCGATCTCGGCGGAGCATGGCATCGGCGTGCTGAAGCGCGACGAACTGCTCGCCACCGCCCCGCCCGTCGCCATCGATCTGATGCGCCGCGTGAAGCGCGCCTTCGACCCGGCCGGGATCATGAATCCGGGCAAGCTTCTCTAAGCAGAAGCCAAGCCGATCTAACTGTCGGATTCCGCTAACCATTTCTCCCATCAACAAAATTTAACCGAACTTCTTAAGCGCGGCGGCAATGTCTCGCGGCTAGCTTCAGGGCAACAAACGAGACCGGGCACACCGGTCCGGAGAAGACCGGAAAACCGGCTCTCAGTGAGTTGACAGGAAGCGAGATCTCCAAATGAACACCGGACTGAAGCCAGTCTGGGCCGGGCGCGAACTGCGCCTCGACCCTTTCCGCCTGCCGCAGGCTGTAACCTACGCGACACGCGATGATCTGTCGGATGTCGTCTTCACCATCGATCCGCGCGGCGCCGTCATCAAGCGCACGCTCGAGAGGAGCGGCCTGCCGGTAACGGTGGTGCTGCCGGCGCGCGCATTCCGCGGCGTGGCCGCCCGCGCCATCGAAGATGCCGAAGGCAATGTGACCGTCACGCTCGAACTGCTGCACGCCGACCCTATGCTCTCGGTGCCGCTGCTGGTGGCGCACGACCTCGAGGATGTCGCCGCCGACTGGCGCGCCTGGGCCGAGGCCTACGGCCTGCCCATGCTGCTGATCGAGGCCGACGGCGTCGCCCGCACGCTGGAAGAATCGCTCGGCGAGTGCATCAAGACGCTGCCGGCGCAGGACCGGCGCAAGCCGCGCCTGACAGCAAACCGTCGCCCGCGCTTCCTTGCCCGCCGCCGTACCGGCGACCTCGGCCTGCGCCTCGTCGTCTCCGGCGAAGAGATCATCGCGCGCGACTGAAACGGGTCAGCAGTTCACGCTGTGCATCCCCTGCGCAGCGTGAACCGGTTGCCTTCCGAATGCTGCCTTGACCTCAGTTTCCCCAGCACTGGTCGGTGCCGTAACACTGTGACCCCTGCGGACAGCACCAAGTCATGGTCGGACCCGCGCAACCCATCGTGTTGGCGCCGCAGCACACTGCTTCGCCGGTGCTCGGATTGAATACGCACTGCGGAAAATCCGGCGGGCAGGTGCAGTTGCTGTCGGAGAAGCAATTGCAGCCTTGCGCGTAGAGCGTCCGCGGAAGACTCGTCACCGTTGCCGTCACCAGCATCAGCCGCAGGAACGCGAGCAACGCGGTTCGCCGCGGCAAATCGACTGCCCCTTCGGCCGGCCGCGCCCTGGCTTGTGTCGCGTGACGGCTGAACATGAATACGTGGCCCACCCAGAGCGCGGTGAAACTCGCCGCGGCCAGCCACGCCAGGAAGAGCGGCCAGCCCGGGGACAGCAGGGTCGTTGCGATCGCAGCGACCGACAACGATCCGATTGCGAACAGGAATGCGGTGCGCATGCATGCCGGGCAGCGGCCAAGCCGCGTCCAGTGATGCATCGCCAGCTGTTTGCGAAGTTTCAGCATGGCTCCCCCTAAGATCGCCGTGCCGCACAAGATGACGTTACGTCAATTTTGCCGCGTCGTCCATGGGGATCGTGGAGTCTCGGCGTCGCGGGGCACTAGATCAGCGGCTTAAGCCAGACCCAGCCGCCCGACAGCACCAGCCCGAGAAAGATCAGCCAGCCGACGGCCGAGTTCGACTTGAACAGCCGCAGGCACTGGTCGGGATTGTCGATGTCGAGCTGGCGCACCTGCCGCAACATGTGTGCGCCGGCCGCGAGCAGGCCGGCGAGCGCCGGCATCGGCACTTCTGCCGATGCGAAGGCGCCGGCGAAGCAGAGCAGCGCGCCGCCATAGAGACCGATCAGCCACTGCTTCGTGTAGCGGCCGAACAGCCGCGCGGTGGAGCGCACGCCGACCAGCGCGTCGTCTTCCTTGTCCTGATGCGCGTAGATCGTGTCATAGCCGATCACCCATAGGATCGAGCCGGCGTAGAGCAGGTAGGCGGGATCGGCGAGTTCGCCGAAGGCGGCCGCCCAGCCCATCAGGGCACCCCATGAGAACGCCAGCCCGAGCACCAGCTGCGGCCAGCTCGTGATGCGCTTCATGAACGGATAGATCGCCACCACCACCAGCGAGCCGAGCCCGAGCAGGATCGTGAACTGGTTGAAGCAGAGCAGCACCGCCAGCCCCACGAGCGCCTGCGCGACGAGGAACAGCCAGGCTCCCTTGCGGCTGACCTTGCCGGCCGGCAGCGGGCGCGAGCGCGTGCGCTCGACCTGCGCGTCAATGCCTTCATCGACGATGTCGTTGTAGGTGCAGCCGGCTCCGCGCATCGCCGTCGCGCCGAGCAGGAACAACAGCATGTGCAGGGGATCGGGCAGCAGCGTGATCAGCGGCTCGCCCGGCTTTGCGAACGCCGCCGCGGCCATCGCCGCCGACCAGAGGCAGGGCCAGAGCAGCAGCCAGATGCCGATCGGCCGGTCCCACCGGGCGAGTTGCGCGAACGGCCACAGCGCACGCGGCAGCACGCGGTAGACCCAGTGTCCGCTTGGCGCGTCGGCGACACGGCCCTGAATGTCTTTCGTCTGGATGCGGTCCATGCCTGTGAGGTGGCAGGCGCGAGGCCGCTCCGTCAAGGCGGCTGAGCGGGCTTAGTGTCGCGAATGGGGTTGTGATCTACTTTCGGTGGGAGCGAGTCCGATGGCGCGCGCCCGGGAAAAGCGCATCCGGCCTGGCACTTCTGGTGAAAACTGCCTCAGCAGCTTGATTTCGGGCCCTTCAGCCCATAGGCGGCTCGTATGAACGTCCTTCTCATCGGCTCAGGCGGTCGCGAGCATGCTCTCGCCTGGAAGCTGGCGGCCTCGCCGCTGCTGACGAAGCTCTATGCCGCGCCCGGCAATCCCGGCATTGCGGCTGAAGCCGAGTGCGTCGCGCTCGACGTGACGGACCATCCAGCCGTTGCCGCCTTCTGCCGAGACAAGACGATCGGACTGGTCGTCGTCGGCCCGGAAGCTCCGCTGGTAGCAGGGCTGGCCGACGATCTGCGCGCCGCCGGCATCCGCGTCTTCGGACCCTCCGCCGCCGCAGCCCAGCTGGAAGGCTCGAAGGGTTTCACCAAGGATCTGTGCGCCGAATACGACATCCCGACCGCCGCCTACCGCCGCTTCTCGGATGCCGGCGAGGCGCGCGCCTACATCGAGGCAATGGGCGCGCCTATCGTGATCAAGGCCGACGGTCTCGCCGCCGGCAAGGGTGTCGTGGTTGCCGAGAGCGTCGCCGAGGCGATCGCTGCGGTTGAGGCCTGCCTCTCCGAACCCGGCGCCGAAGCGGTGGTCGAAGAATGCCTGTTCGGCGAGGAGGCGAGCTTCTTCTGCCTCTGCGACGGCGTGACCGCGCTGCCTTTCGGCACGGCGCAGGACCACAAGCGCGTGGGCGATGGCGACACTGGCCCGAACACCGGCGGCATGGGCGCCTACTCGCCTGCGGCGGTGATGACGCCGGCGCTGGTCGCACGCACCATGCGTGAAATCGTCGAGCCGACCCTGAAGGGCATGGCGGCGCGTGGCACCCCCTTCGTCGGCGTGCTCTTCGCCGGGCTGATGCTCACCGCCGATGGGCCGCAGTTGATCGAATACAATGTCCGCTTCGGCGATCCCGAGTGCCAGGTGCTGATGCCACGCCTGAAGGACGACCTGCTTGTGCTGCTCAACGCTGCCGTCGATGGCCAGCTGGCGCACAGTTCGGCGCGCTGGCGTGACGAGGTGGCGCTGACCGTCGTCATGGCCGCCGAAGGTTATCCCGGCACGCCGCGCAAGGGCACGGTCATTCGTGGCATCGAAGCGGCCGAGGCTAGCGGCGCACGGGTCTTCCATGCCGGCACGGATCTGCGCGGCGGCGAACTGGTTGCCAATGGCGGCCGCGTGCTCGCCGTCACGGCAACGGCCGCCACGGTGGCGCAGGCGCAGGCGAAGGCCTATGCGGCGATCGCGACGATCGACTGGCCGGAGGGCTTTTGCCGCTCCGACATAGGCTGGCGGGCCGTCGAGCGGGAGAACGCCTGACCCGCAGTGCCTGGACGCCTGCGTTTGACGCTTCCGGCCAAAGGCGGTAGCTGACCGCCGATATCCACGCGGCTGGCGGAACCGTCGCCAGGATTGCGGGACCAGCAGGAGAGACGTGCATGTACCGTGCCCCGGTCGAGGAGATTTCCTTCACGCTGAAGCATGTGTCCGGCCTTGGCGCCGCGCTGGACGCTGGCGTGCTCGGCGACCTCTCCGAGGATCTGGTCGATGCGGTGCTCACCGAGGCCGGCCGCTTCGCCTCCGACGAGGTCGCGCCGCTTGCGAAGATCGGCGACGAGGTCGGTGCGGTGCTGAAGGACGGCGCCGTCACCACCCCGCCAGGCTGGAAGGAGCTTTACCGCCGCTGGATCGATGGCGGGTGGAATGCCGTCTGCGGCCCGACGGAGTTCGGCGGGCAGGGCCTGCCCACAATGCTCGGCGTTGCCGCGCTCGAGATGTGGAACTCTGGCTCCATGGCCTTTGGCGTCGGCCCGACGCTCACCATGGGCGCGGTCGAGGCGATCGACAAGCATGCCACCGACGCCCTGAAGCAGATCTATCTGGAAAAGCTCGTGTCCGGCGAGTGGATGGGGACCATGAACCTGACCGAGCCGCAGGCCGGCTCGGACCTCGCGGCGCTGCGCACGCGTGCCGAGCGCAGGCCGGACGGCACCTACCGCATCTTCGGCCAGAAGATCTTCATCACTTACGGCGAGCACGATTTCACCGACAACATCGTGCATCTGGTGCTGGCGCGCCTGCCCGACGCACCCGCCGGAACGCGTGGCATCTCGCTCTTCCTCGTGCCGAAATTCCTTGTCAACGAGGATGGCAGCGTCGGCGCCCGCAACGACCTGCATTGCGCCTCGCTCGAGCACAAGCTCGGCATCCACGCCTCGCCCACCTGCGTCATGCTTTATGGCGATGGCTATGCCGGCGACGAGCCGGGCGCGATCGGCTGGCTGGTCGGCGAGGAGAACAAGGGCCTTGCCTGCATGTTCACGATGATGAACAACGCCCGCCTCGCCATCGGCATTCAGGGCGTCGCGGTGGCCGAGGCCGCCTTCCAGAAGGCGCTCGCCTATGCGCGCGACCGCCGCCAGGGCAAGGCCGCCGGCTACTCCGGCGAAGGCATGGCGCCGATCGTGCATCACCCCGATGTGCAGCGCACGCTGCTTTCGATGCAGGCGCAGACGCGCGCCGCGCGCGCCATCGCCTATGCCTGCGCGCACGCCATCGACATGTCGCACGCGGGCGGCGGCGATGCCGCCCACTGGAGCGACCGCGCCGGCCTGCTGACCCCTCTCGCCAAGGCCTTCGCCACCGATGTCGGAGTCGATGTCGCCTCGCTGGGTGTGCAGGTGCATGGCGGCATGGGCTTCATCGAGGAGACCGGTGCTGCCCGCTATCTGCGCGATGCGCGGATCGCGCCGATCTACGAAGGCACCAACGGCATTCAGGCAATCGACCTCGTGATGCGCAAGCTGCCGCTCGGCGGTGGCCAGCATGTGCACGGCTACATCGCCGAACTGGCGGCTGTCGCCGACGAGGTGCGCGGCTCCAACCGTGACGGGTTCGGCGCAACCGCCGACCTCATCGACGCTGCGATGGCCGATCTCGTAGCGGTCACCGGCGCGCTGCAGGCGATGGCGGCGGACGGCCGCGCCGAGGACGCGCTCGCCGCCGCGACGCCCTATCTGCGCCTCTTCTCGCTCGCCGCCGGCGCGTCCTATCTGGCGCGCGCCGCGCTCGCCGACAAAAGCAACGAGCGCACGCCGCTGTGCCGCTTCTTTGCCGAGAACCATCTGGCCGAAACGTCGGCGCTGAAATCGCGCTGCCTCGACGGCGCTGCCAGCCTCAGGGCCGCCGCCGCGGCGCTGCTCGCTTAGGATCAAACCCATGACGGATCATATTGTCGTCGAGCGCGCCGGCGCGGTTCAGACCATCCGCATGAACCGGCCGGAGAAGAAGAACGCGATCACCCGCGCCATGTATGGCGCCATGGCTGCGGCGCTGACTGCCGCCGACGCCGATCCCGCGATCCGCGTCAACGTCATGCTCGGTGTGCCCGGCGCGTTTTCGGCCGGCAACGACATCGCCGATTTCATGGTGGTGGCCACCGGCGGCGATGGCGGCACCGAGGTGTTCGACTTCCTCGTCGCACTGGCGCGGGCGCAGAAGCCGATCGTCTCCGGCGCCGACGGCATCGCCGTTGGCATCGGGACGACCATCCATTTCCACTGCGACCTCACCTTCGCCACGCCGCGCACGGAATTCCGCACGCCCTTTGTCGATCTCGGCATCGTTCCGGAAGCGGGATCGAGCCTGCTCGCTCCCGCGACGCTTGGCCGCCAGCAGGCC
>JBFXFO010000098.1:0-14898 GCA_050178915.1 Rhizobiaceae bacterium
CGGCATCGACTTCGGAACGTCCGCGGTCAAGGTCGTTGCGCTTTCGCTCGACGGGAGGGTCGTTGCCCATGCGACGGCAGCATACGAGACCCACAAGCCTTCGGCCGATCGCGCCGAGCAGGTGCCCGAAGACTGGTGGCAGGCGCTTTGCCAGTCAACGCGGCAGCTGATGACGACATTGGGCGATGCGTGCATCGCGGCGGCCGGCCTTTCGGGACAGCTGAATGGCATCGTGCTCGTGGACGCCCACGGCCATGTCCTGGAGCGCAGCCTCATCTGGCTTGACCAGAGGGCGACCGAAGAGACGCTTGAACTTGAGCGGCTTCACGCCCGGGCGCTCGCGGTGACCGCGTCGCCCATCTCACCCATTGCTGTCCTGCCCAAGCTGCTCTGGCTGAAGCGCCACAGGCCGGAGCTGCTCGAACGCACCCGATACATCCTTCAGGTCAAGGACTACATATTCTGGCGTCTGACGGGTAACCGCGCGACCGATGCCAATGAAGCTTCGGCGACATCTCTGATGGACCTGGCCGCGAGGCGCTGGGATGACCAGCTCATCAACCTTGCGGGCATCGTCGCCGACCAACTCTCTCCCATCGGGGGTTCGGCCCGCATAGCCGGCACGATCACGCCGCTTGCCGCCAGTCAGACCGGCTTGCCCGTGGGGTTGGGCGTTGCTCCAGGCGCCGGCGACACCGGCGCTCTTGCGGTGGGATGCGGGGCATTCAGCAAGGGCACGGCAGCCGTCACGCTGGGGACTGCCGGCCATGTGGTGGCAGCCGTGGAGAACCGTCCTCTCGGTGCCGCCAAGGGTCTCTGGCGCATGGCGCACGTGAGGTCGGATCGTGAACTCTGGCTCGGGCTGATCCCGGGCGGCGGACTTTCCGTGGCGTGGCTGCTCAAGATCGCCGAGGGCTTCATGGGGCGACAGCCGAGTTTCGTCGAACTGGAACGCATGGTCGAGCAAGCGTCGCCCGGTGCGAGCGGAGCCTACTTCCTACCCTTTCTGGAAGGTGCCGGAACGCCCTGGAACGATCCTTCGCGATCAGCCGTGCTTGGCGGATTGAACGTCAGTCATGGAGCCGCCGATCTCGTGCGCGCAGTGTATGAGGGCGTGGCCTTCAACATACGTGCCGCGCTAGAGAGTTTCGAAGCAGAGGGCGTGCAGCTCAGCCGCATCCATCTCGCCGAAGGAGGCGCACAGTCGGTGGCCTGGTGCCAGATCATCGCGGATGCGCTCGACCGCGAGGTGCATGTCATTGCCGAGCGTGACACGTCTGCCATCGGAGCAGCCATCCTTGCGCGCTGCGCTGCCGGCGATCGGGACCTGGACGACCTCATCGCGACTTCGGTGCGGATCGCGCGGACGCACAAACCCGATCCGGCCGCGCGCGACGCAATGACGGTGTCGCTTGCACGGTTCCGTGAGCAGGCCGGGCGGCCCGGATGACTGGACCGCTCTTTCTTGGGCTCGATGCCGGAACGTCGCAGACCAAGGCTGGTCTTTTCGATCTCGAGGGGCGTGAACTTGCGGTCGCCGAGGTGGCTACCGCCGTCAACCGTCCGCGCGCCGGGTGGAGCGAGATCGATCCGGAGATCGCCTACGACGCCGCGATAGAGGTCCTGCGCCGCGTCGTGCAGGAATCAGGGGTTGATCCGGGTTCGATCCGCGGACTCGGTTTGTCCGCAGCCATGGTCGGCGCCTGGGTGCTCGATCGACAAGGCCGGGCGCTGCGCCCAGGAATAACCTGGGAGGACAGCCGCTCTCAGGCGATCATCGACCGACACCGGGCACAGATGCCGGATTTCATGAGCCGGATCTTCCAGTCGTCCGGCTCGGTGATGCAACAGGGCTGTACCTTGCCCGTGCTGGCGTGGCTGGCCGAAAACGAGCCAGACCTGCTCGCTGCCGCGGCCCACGTCGTTTCGCTGAAGGACTACCTGCGCTGCCGCTTGACCGGAACGATCGGAACGGATCGCACGGAGGCCGCCGTGCTTCCCGGGGCAGCCGCACTCCGGGACCGCTCGCAGGACATGATCTCGCTGTTCCGGCTTGAGCCGTATGCGCACCTCCTGCCACCTGTGTTCGACAGTGAAGCCCGCGCCGGAGGTCTTGCTGCACCCGTGGCGTCGAGGATCGGCGTAGCGGCGGGCCTTCCCGTTGCCGTGGGTGCCGGCGATGTCGCCGCAACCGTTCTCGGGACGGGCACGCTGGCGCCGGAAACCGCTGTCGCCGTCCTGGGAACCGCATGCATGGTGGGGGTGGTGCACGATCGCCCGGTCTTCGAGCCGCGCGATATTGGACTCCTCTTCACATTGCCGGCGCGGCGCTGGTACCGCGCCATGCTCAACGTTGCCGGCACGTCGAATCTGGATTGGGCCTTCAGCACCCTTGCGCCGGATCTGGCGTCAGACCCCGAGCGCTACCAGGCCCTTGACGCCATGCTCGACGCCACGCCGCCGGGAGCGAGGGGGCTGACCTATCTTCCGTACCTCTCCGAAAGCGGAATCATAGCACCGGTGGTCGACCCCACCGCGCGGGCGCAATTCAGTGGCCTGTCTCCCATCCATGATCGCGCCTGCCTGTTCCGCGCGGTCATTGAGGGCGTGGCCTTTGCCATGGCGGATCTTCTCGATGCGCTCTCCTTCGACGGTCGTGAACTCGTGCTCGTAGGTGGTGGCGCAAAAAGCGAGCGATGGGCCCAGACGATAGCGGACATCACGGGCGTTACCGTGCATGTGCCGGCAGGAACCCAATTCGGTGCACGCGGCGCCGCCTGGCTTGCGGCCGCTGCCAGCGGTCAGCCAGTCAATCTGACGAAGCCAGTGTCCGGACGCGCGACGGGACGCACCCATCGTCCGGCAGTTCCCGGCGCGTGTTGCGCGAGCTTTCGGGACGCCCGTGCATCGTTTCAGGATACCAAGTTGAAACTGCTGGCCCGTGACGTTGGCTCTCCGGACGCTCTCTTGGGGCTGCCACAGCGGCTGGCCGCAGCGAGCTCTGAAAGCAGCGTCAGTTCTTAGTCAGACGCCGAACTCACCGACGAAATGGCCGCGATACTTCCTTGCGTCGACAGGGTGCGCAGTTGCGCCGAAAGTACCGACCTGAACGCATCGTTGCGGGCGAGGCCTTCGTCGAAAACCTCCCGGATTTCAAGGAATCCATCCATCAGGCTCCGCCACGAGCCGCGCGCACCAGTTGCTGTGTCGCGGCAGCGATCTGCCAACGGATCCTGGACATCGATAGGCCTGCCATTGTCGTCCGTGCCGCTGGCGTAGCGCATCCATGCTGCGACGCCGAGCGCCGCTCTCGTGAACCCGCCGCCTGCCGCCAGTCGATCTCGAATGGTGCCGAGAAGGCGCTGCGGGAGCTTCTGGCTGCCATCCATGGCGATCTGCCAGGTGCGGCGCCTCAATGATGGATTGCCAAATCGCGCCAACAGCGCCTCTCGATAAGCGATGCGATCCAGTGTCCCCGGCAGGGCGGGCATCGCCTCGTCCGTCATGAAGTCGTGGATGAGTTTGCGAAGGACGGGGTTGGCGATGGCGTCGCTGACATATTGATACCCGGCCAGGTAGCCAAGGTACGCAATCATGGAATGGCTGCCATTGAGCATGCGAAGCTTCATCAGCTCGTAGGGGCGAACATCCGCCACCATCTGGCCTCGCTCGCCCGCGGCAGTTGGCAAGCACCTCTTCATTGGCCGGATTGAGAACGGGGATCGTGACCCGACCCTCGCCGTCTCGCCAGCGCCCGTCAATGTAGAGACCCATCGAACTGGACATGGTCATTGCATCCTTCCGCCGGCGGTCCGCTAGTGGATCGCCGCATACATGATCTTTTCCTCGGTCGCTTCGCGCGACGAAAATTCCTCGACGATGCGCCCCTGTCGCGCGACGAGGATGCGGTCGGACAGCACCATCACCTCGGGCAGGTAGGAGGAAACCACCACCGCCTTGTTCTCGTCCGCCAGCCGGCTGATGAGCTGGCGGATCTCCTCGATGGCTCCGACGTCCACCCCGCGCGTCGGCTCGTCGAAGATGATCAGCTCCGGCTCCTGCACGAGCGACTTGGCGATGACGACCTTCTGCTGGTTGCCGCCCGAGAGTTCGATCACCTTCACGTCGCGGCTGATCGCCCGCACGTTGATAGGGGGCAAGCCACCTGTCGCCTTGCCTTGCCGGTCCGCGCGACCGGACGACGCGAGCCGGGCAGACGGTGTTGCGGCAGATCGCCGGATGCCGGCGGCAGCCTTGTCATGCAGACGGCCCGAGTGGCTGGCGGGCTTGACGCTCCCTTCCCGCGGAAACAAGATCGTCCCAGGCGCACGCAGAGGTGCCAGGGAGGAAATATGGCTTCGATCAAGCTCGTCAGGGGCGCGTTCGGGCATGTCTCGGTGCTCAATGCGGCCAGCGATCTGGTCACACACGCACACCCCGAAGCGCATGTGATCATCTGGCTGCACGGTGATCCCGGGCGGATGATGGTCGGCGACTGCGAAGTCCTGCCCGGCGCCGACGAAGCGGTCTGCGTGAATTCGCTGCAATCCCACAGCCACCACTTTTCCGCCGGCACGCCCGGCTCCTTCCTGGCATTCTATCTGCAGCCGGACTGGGCCGCCGCACGCGTCGGCAGGCGCGCCGGCGAGCCGCTCTTCAATCACCCCGTGGTGAGGCTCGACGAGACGCTGCGCGCCGAAGCGGCGATGCTGCTCGACAGCCTGCTGGGCCATGTCGAATGCGGCGACTTCGGCGCCTACGAGATCGAGCGGATGATCGACCGGCTCATTGAGGGCATCGGCGCGGCGCAAGCGGCAGTCCCCAAACGCGCAGGCGCGTCGGCAAGGCTCGACCACCGCATCCGCAAGGCGCTGGCGCTGATGCAGGAGAATGTGTCCGAGCCGCTTGCGCTCGACGAAGTGGCGCGCAAGGTCGGGCTGTCGCGGCCCCACTTCTTCAGCCTGTTCAAGGAACAGATGCGACTGACGCCGAACGTCTACCGGAACACGCTGCGCATGGAAGAAGCGCTGCGGCAGATCGAGGCGGCGGAAGAGTCCCTGACCAGCGTCGCCTGCAATCTCGGCTTCACGGCGCAGGCCAATTTCACGCGCTTCTTCCGCGACCATGCCGGCGTGTCGCCCAGGCTGTACCGCGAAGCGGCGCGCACCGTCGCCTGAAGGCGCATTTTCAGACTTCTCGATAAGCCGTGAAGACGCATTGATAAGCGCCGCCTCCCTCGCCCGCTAGCTTGTCCCTCACCCAGCAAGCGCGAGGAGCCCACATGCCGACCGTCCACGTCTCCAGCGTCATCGATGCGCCGATCGAGAAGGTGTGGGAGCGCATCCGCGATTTCAACGGCCTGCCATCATGGCATCCGCGCATGGTCGAGAGCGAGATCGAGGACGGCCGCCGGGCGACCGACATCGGCGCGGTGCGCAAGTTCAAGGTCGCGTCGGGCGCCATCGTGCGCGAAGAGCTGCTCGCCTTCTCCGACGCGGACCACCTGACCAGCTACTCCATCATCGAGCACCCGGCCCCGATCTCCAACCACACCGGCACCCTGAAGCTGCAGCGCGTCACCGACGGAGACCGCACCTTCGCCCTATGGAGCGCGACCTTCGATGCGCCGGCCGACCAGGCCGACGGGATCGCCAAGGGCATGGGCGAGAACGTCTTCCAGGGCGGCTTCAACGCACTGAAGAGCCATTTCGCGTCTGCCTGAGGGAGCGTTCCGCCATGCCGCTGACGTTCCGCACCTGCCCGACCGTCCCGGAAGCCAGCGCTGCGCTGGCCAGTGGTGCTGCGCGCTACCTTGGCGGCGGCACGCTGGTCGTGCGCGACGCCAACGAGGGCGACCTGTCGTTCGATACACTGGTGCGTGTCGCCGATCCGGCGCTTGCCCGGATCGAGGTGTCGGGCCACACGGTCAGGCTCGGCGCCGGGGCGACCATGTCAGCCATATCAAGGCATGCCGGGCTCGCCGCCGTCGCGCCCGCGGCGCGGGCGGTCGGCGGGCCTGCGATCCGCAACATGGCAACCGTCGGAGGAAACCTGTTCGCGCCGACGCCGTATGGCGATTTCGCCGTCGCCCTTCTGGCGCTGGGCGCGGCGGTCGAGGCGGAAGGCCGTTCGACGGACATCGACACCTTCCTGCTCGAGCGCGACGACTTCCACGGCATCGTGACCGGCGTCGGCTTCGAACTGACGCCGGCGACGCGCTTCCGCTTCGCCAAGGTCTCGCGCGTCAAGCCCAAGGGCGTTTCGGTGCTGTCGATTGCCGCGTGCATCGATGCAAACGCCGGTGGAACCGTGACAGCCGCACGCATCGCGCTTGGCTGCATGCGCGACCGGCCGATGCGGGCGTCTGCGGCAGAAGCCGCCCTCATCGGCGCGCAGCTCAGCGAGCATGGCATCGCTGCGGCGGTCGCGGCGGTGACGGAAGGGATCGATCCGCCCACCGATGCCGTGGCGAGCGAATGGTATCGGCGCGAAGTGCTGCCCGTGCATTTCCGTCGCCTGCTCCTGCGTTAGCCCACCGACCAAGCCGATCCGCACGGAAGGGAAACACCATGGCCAGGAAGGTTCCGATCCAGTTCACGCTGAATGGCGAGGAACGGGCCGAGTTCGGCGAGAGCGGCTCGACGCTGCTCACGGCGCTGCGCGAGAAATTCGGCGACACGTCGCCGAAGGGCGGTTGCCACCAGGGCACGTGCGGCGCGTGTTCCGTGATGATCGACGGAGAGCTGCGCCTCTCCTGCCTGACGCTGGCCGAAAGCTGCGAGGGCGCCACGATCGAGACGACGGCGGGCCTGGCGAGGGACGGCGCGATGCATCCGCTGCAGCGCGCCTTCCTCGATGGCTTCGCCGCACAGTGCGGCTTCTGTACGCCGGGGATGCTGATGGCGGCGAAGGCGCTGCTCGACCACAACCCGACGCCGACCCGCGACGACGTCGTCGAGGCCATCTCCGGCAACATCTGCCGTTGCACCGGCTACGAGCCGATCATCAACGCGGTGCTCTCGGCGGCGCGCGCCAACTCCGACCACGCTGCCTGAGGTGACGCCATGATCCGCCTCGCCAAGGAATACTTCGCCGACCAGCGCGACGATGACCTGAAACAGCTCGGCGTCGGACTGCAGAGATCGGACGTGCCGGGGCATGTCACCGGCAGGACCACCTACTTCGCCGACCGCAGCCTGCCCGGCATGCTGCATCTGAGGATGGTGCGCAGCCCGCACCATCACGCCCGCATCCGCTCGATCGACACATCCGAGGCCGAGAAGCATCCGGGCGTGGCGCGCGTGCTCACGCACAAGGACGTGCCGCACAACGTCTACACGATCCTGATCCTCATCCAGATCGGCCCCGAAGACGAGCAGGTGCTCGCCGCCGACAAGGTGCGCTGGAAGGGAGAGGCCGTCGTGGCCGTGCTCGCCGACAGCCAGCGCGCGGCCGACGAGGCGGCCGCCAAGGTCAAGATCGACTACGAGGTGCTGCCGGCGGTGTTCGACATCGATGCCGCGCTGGCGCCCGGCGCTCCGATCGTCAACGAATACCACGGCAACAACTTCTACACCTACGACAGCGGCAGCCATCGCAAGGTGCGCTTCGGCGATGTCGAGAAGGGCTTTGCAGAGGCCGATCACATCCTTGAGGAGACCTACTGGTCATCGCCGATCGAGCAGGCGCCGACCGAGACGACCGGCTGCATCGTGGTGCCCGAGGGCAATGACCGCTTCACCTGCTACACCAACACGCAGGCGATGTTCTTCACGCTCGACAACACCTCGATCATCCTGCAGATGCCGGGCCACAAGCTGCATTTCGTCGGCGGCACCGTGGGCGGCGGCTTCGGCGGCAAGGTCGACGTCACCACCGAGCCGATCGCCATCCTCGCCGCCAAGCTGACCGGCAAGCCGGTGAGCTTCATCTACAGCCGCGAGGAGGAGATGCAGATCTCCTCGCCGCGCGCCGCCGAGAAGATCGTCATCAAGGACGGCGTGATGAAGGACGGGCGCATCGTCGCCCGCTACGTCCGGGGCTACACCGACGCCGGCGCCTACTCGCGACACTCGCCCTACGGCGCGCAGAAGGGCGCCGCGCACTATCCCGGCCCCTACACGATCCCGCATGTCTGGGCGGACACCTACTGCGTCTACACCAACCGCACGCCGTCCTCGGCCATGCGCGGCTTCGGCGTCACCATCGCCGACTTCGCGCTGGAGGTGCAGATGGACAAGCTGGCGCGGCTGATCGGCATGGATCCGCTGGAATTCCGCTTCGTCAACGCCTACCGCGACGGCGACATGAAGGCGCATCGGCAGCCGACCGAGGGCGCGGCGCTGATCGAATGCATGCAGGAAGCATCGAAGGCGGCGAACTGGCCGGTCGACGAGAAATTCCTGCAGATGTCGTCGTACCGGCCCACGGGAAAGGACAGCTGAGATGGCGATCCGGCGCGGACGCGGCGTCGCCGCGGTCAATTATCCGACTGGCATGAATCTCGGTGGCGACCCCAGCCAGGCGCTGCTGCATTCGACGCCCACCGGCAATTTCATGGTCACCCTGTCCTCGGTCGATCTCGGCCAGGGCCTCAAGCAGGTCATGGCGCAGATCTGCGCCGAGACGATCGGCGTTTCGGCCGAGCAGGTCACGATCGACACGGCCGATACCGATACCGGCCCGCACTGCATGGGCACCTTCGCCTCGCGCGGGACGCATCGCATCGGCAATGCCGTGATCCAGGCGGCGAAGGAAGCCCGACAGGTCATGCTGGAGGTGGCCGCCGAAGAACTCGAGGTCGATGCATCGGACCTCGACACGGACGGCGCCGGCAACATCCAGGTGAAGGGTGCTCCGTCGAAGTCGATCTCGATCTTCGACACCGCGCTGGCGGCGCATTTCAAGCGCGGGCGTTCGATCTCCGGGCGCGGCATGTTCCTCATCCCGCGCTCCTATCCCGAGACCGAAACCGGCGCGATGAAGCCATCCACCTGCTATGCGCATGCCTGTACCGTCGCCGAGGTCGATGTCGACGACGAGACCGGCGAAGTCACTGTCGTCTCGGTGAAGAACGTTTTCGAGATCGGCCGTGCGCTCAATCCGAAGATGGTCGAGCAGCAGCTTGTCGGCGGTTCGTGGATGGGCATCAGCCACGCGCTCTACGAGACGACCGAACCGTATTATCCAAGCCGCGAGCATGGCGGCACCGACTTCAACGAGTATCTGATGCCCGGCCCCGGCGACCTGGCGGAAACCGAGATCATCGTGCTCGAACGGCCGGCGGCGGATGGGCCGTATGGCGCCAAAGGCCCAGGCGAGATGTGCGCCAATCCGCAGATTCCGGCTGTGGCCAACGCCATCTTCGACGCTGTCGGCGTGCGCATCGACCATCTGCCGATCACGCCCGAGAGGGTACTGCGCGCGCTGAAGGCAAGAGCAGCGCAGTGAGCGCTCCGGCGATCCCGTGGGACACGCTGGCGGAATCGCCCGAGGCGCTCGCGACCCGCCTGCGCGAGGAGCGCTACCTCGCCGACGACGGACTGGCGACGGCGGCGTTCCTGGCGCTGCGGCTGGGCAAGCCGCTGCTGCTCGAAGGCGCGCCGGGTGTCGGCAAGACGGAAGCCGCCAAGATGCTGTCGCGCGTGCTCGGCTGCGATCTGGTTCGGCTGCAGTGCTATGAGGGCATCGACGCGGCGCACGCGCTCTACGAATGGAACTACCAGCGCCAGCTTCTCGCGATCCGCCAGGCCGGAGCGGGCGAGATCGACATCTACGACGACCGCTTCCTCATCGCGCGGCCGCTGCTGCAGGTGCTGCAGGCGCCGACCGAGCGGCTGCTGCTGATCGACGAGATCGACCGCAGCGATCATGAGTTCGAGGCGCTGCTGCTGGAATTCCTCTCCGACTTCCAGATCACCATTCCGGAGCGGGGCACGGTCGTCGCCGCCGCGCGACCGGTCGTGGTGCTGACCTCGAACCGCACGCGCGAGCTTGCCGAGGCGCTGCGCCGGCGCTGCGTCTATCACTGGATCGCCTATCCGGATGCGGCGCGGGAGGCGGAGATCATCATGGCGCAGGCTGCGGGCGTGGCCGAAGCGACGGCGGCGGCTGTCGCCAGGGCCGTGCGCGAGATCCGCGCGCGGCCGCTTGCCAAGCCGCCCGGCATTTCGGAGGCGGTCGAATGGGCCAATGCCGCGACCGTTCTCGAAAAGGGCGGCGGGGCATGGCCGGAAGCGTTTCGGCGCGCCATCGGCGTGCTGATCAAGGATGAGGAGGATCTCGCCTATCTGGCGCCGGAGCTGCCGCGCATCCTGGAGGCCGCGCGGTGACGGCGCTGCCGCTGCCCGTCCAACCCCTTGCCGGCTTCGCCGGCCTGCTGCGAACGGCCGGCTTCGCCATCGCACCGGAGCAGACGACACGCTTCATGCAGGCAGTGACCCTGCTCGGTCCGCGCTCGATGGACGATATCCGCAAGGCGGCGCTCGCCACGCTGGCTCCCCATCCCGAGCAACTGAAAGAGTTCGAGGCGCTGTTCCACGCCTGGTTCTGGGGCGATGCCGCTGCTGTGGCGGCAGGCAGAGACGACGAGGAAACGCAGGTCAAGGATGACCGTGGCGAGCGCGAGGAAATCGCGTTGCCGGAAGAAACGATGGAAGCTGGCGGGCATGCGTCGGCGAGCGAGCAACTCGCTGCGCGCCGCTTCGATCACGCGGCCGCCGAACTGCACCGGCTGGGCCGCGCCCTGCCCCGCGCGCTGCCGACCCGCCGTTCGTTGCGCAGCGTCAAGGCGATCTCGCGCGGCCGGCCGGATCTGCGCCGGTCGCTGCGCGCCATTGTCGCCGCCGACGGCGATGTGCCCGACCCGCTGCTCAGGCGTCGCCCGCAGGTGCAGCGCCGGCTGCTGCTCCTCATCGACATCTCCGGCTCGATGAAGGCCCACACGGCCGAGAATCTGGACATGGCGCACACGATCGTGCGCCATGCCGACCGCGCCGAGGTGTTCACGCTGGGCACGCGGCTGACGCGCATCACCGCGCCGCTCAGGCTTGCCGATCGGGAGCGGGCACTGCAGCGCGTGGCGGAGACGGTGGAGGACTGGGACGGCGGGACGCGCATTGGACCGACGCTGCTCGCCTTCCTCTCCGTCCCGCGCTTTGCCGCGTTGGCACGCGGCGCTGCCATCGTCGTGCTTTCCGACGGGCTCGAGCGCGGCGGCCATGCCGAGATGGAACGTGCGTTCAGGCGGCTGAAGGCGCGTTCTTTCCGGCTGTCGCTGCTGACGCCGCTCGCCGCCGATCCGCGCTACCGCCCGCGCACCGGCGCGATCGAGGCGGTGCTGCCCCACCTCGACGATCTGTCGGACGGGTCAGGGCTTGGCCCGCTGTCGCAGTTCATCCTGTCGCTCGCTCGGCCGGCAAGGCCGGCACGCGAAATCTGGCGCGAGGCATCGTGATGCACAAGGTCATCGATTCCCACTTTCACTTCTGGCGGCAGAACGATCAGCCCTGGCTGGTCGGGCCGATGGTGCCGCGCATCTTCGGTCCCTATGAGCCGATCCGGCGCGACTATCCGATCGAGGAGTTTCTGGCCGACCAGCAGGGCTCCGGCGTCGCGGCCGGCGTCTACGTCCAGACCAACTGGGCGAAGGAGGATTTCGAGAAGGAGGTCGCCTTCGTGACGGAGGTCGCGGCGCGCTCCGGCTGGCCCCACGCGATCGTCGGCTATTGCGACATGACGGTGGAAGACTGTCGCCAGCAGCTCGACCGCCTGATGAAGTACCCGCTGCTGCGCGGCGTGCGCATGCAGCTGCACTGGCACGAGACGCCCGCCTTCCGCTTCGCGCCGTCGGCCGATCAGGTGATCTCGGCCCATGTCCGCGCCAACGTGCGGCGGCTGAAGGACTACGGCCTGTCCTTCGACCTGCAGCTCTTTCCGGCGCAGATGAGGGACGGGCTGCAGCTGGTCGGCGAGAACCCGGACACAGCCTTCATCCTCACCCATTGCGGCATGCTGACAGCCGGCGATCCACGCACCGTCGATCAGTGGAAGGACGGCCTGCGCACCCTGTCTGCAGCGCCCAACCTGTACGCCAAGCTTTCGGGTCTCGGGACATTCGTGCATCGCAACGACCCGGCGCTGATCGCCCTGATCTACGATGCGGCGATCGACATTCTCGGCAGCGACCGCCTGATGTTCGGCTCCAACTTCCCCATCGAGAAACTCTGGACAAGCCATGCAGACCTCATCGCCGCGCATCGCACCGCCGCTGCGCGGCACAGCGATGCCGACCAGGCGAACATCTTCTGGAACACCGCCGAGCGGGTCTACCGACCGGCCTTGCGATGAGGCCGGAAGTGCCGAAAGAGACCTGCGCCGTGGCCACCGCCGTCCGGACGCGCAGTCTCCCGCAAGAGGACATCGGATAGTGTCGGTCGCCGGTCGCGAACTCCTGCCGATGGCGTTCCTGGCTGAAGCCAGGGCGAACGGGATCGCGGGCGGGCTGGTCGTCATTGCCGGCATCGACGGAGGCGCACCGAAGCCCACCGGCACCTACATGGCGGTCCTCGAGGACGGGCGCCACTGCGGCAGCATCTCGGGCGGATGCGTCGAGCCTGCGGTCGCGGCAGCCGTCCTGCCGATCATCGCGGGTGCAACCGATCGCATCGTGACCTTCGGCAAGGGCTCGCCCTACATGGACATCCGCTTTCCATGCGGCGGCGGGATCGATCTCCTCGTCCACTGCAGCCCATCCGAACAGATGCTGCTGGAGGCCTTGCGAAAGGCCGAAGCGCGGCAGCCGTTCGGAATTGCGTTCGACGCAGGCGCATCGGCATCGGCGTTGATCGACCTGCCCCCGCTGACCGGGATGCAGGATGGCGTCTTCCTGCGCCGACACCTGCCTCGCACCCGCCTCGTCCTGGCGGGCCGCGGACCCGACTTCGAAGTCACGGCGCGCGTCGCAGCGGCAGCCGAACTCGAACTTCTCCTGATCACCCCGGATGCCGACACGGCAGACGCTCTCAGCGATCTCGACGCGCGGACCGAGATCATCACGTCGACGCGCCAGCGGCCGCTGATCCCGCTTGATGCCTGGACAGCGGTAGCCCTGCTCTTTCACGAGCACGAGTGGGAGGACACGATCATCGGACATGCCGTATCCGCCCCGTGCTTCTACATCGGCGCGCTCGGCAGCGAGCGCACGCGTGCCGTTCGCAGCCGGCGTCTCGCGGCGGCAGGCATGGCCGCAGATCAGATCGCGCGGATCCGCGGACCGATCGGTCTTGTGCCGCACGCCAAGGATGCATCGACGCTGGCTCTCTCGCTCCTCGCGGAGATCGCTGCGGTGCGCGCCAGCGCGGAAGCATGTGTCCCCCCGGGATAGCCGCCCCGCGCCGGCGGTTGGCAGGCGCCGGCGTGTCGCCGTCCGCAACCCGTTGCGAACGGCTCGGGCAGGCGCCCTGCCGCAGCGGCAGAACATCCTGCGCCAGCACCAGTTTGCCACGCCACCGTGGCACGTATATTCCTGCGCGCAGGCGAAGGATGATCGCCGCCGTGTCCTGCCGACACGGAATCCGGACCCGGCCACGCTGTCGCGGGCTCCGGTGCGGTGTGCAGATTGAACGAAGCGACAGGGAGAAACACCATGAAAAGTCTGCATTTGTTGCAAGCAGCCGCGCTCGGCCTGATGCTGAGCGGCACCACGGCCTATGCCGAAGACATTACCTTCGCCGTCGCCGGCCCGATGACCGGCCAGCTCGCCACGATCGGTGACCAGTTCAAGCAGGGCGCCCAGGCTGCCGCCGATGCCATCAACGCCGCCGGCGGCGTGCTGGGCAAGCAGATCAAGCTGCAGATGGAAGACGACCAGTGCGATCCCGGCCAGGCCGTGTCGATCGCCAACCGCATCGTCGGCCAGGGCATCAAGTTCGTCGACGGCCACGCCTGCTCGGGTTCGAGCATCCCGGCCTCGGCCGTCTATGCCGAGTCCGGCGTGCTGATGATGAGCCCGGCCTCGTCCAACCCGGAGCTGACCGACGCTGCCGCCGCGAAGGGCTGGCCGACCATCATGCGCCTCTACACGCGCGACGACGCGCAGGGCGCGTTCATCGGCCCGTGGATCGCCAAGAAATATGCCGGCAAGAAGGTCGCGATCCTGCATGACAAGTCGGCCTACGGCCAGGGCGTCGCCACGGCGGTGCAGAAGACAATGAACGAGAACGGCCTCACCGAAGTGCTGTTCGACGGCATCAATGCCGGCGAGAAGGACTACACGGTGGTGCTGACCAAGCTGAAGGAGCTCGGCGCCGAAGTGGTCTATTTCGGCGGCTACCATCCGGAAGCCGGCCTGATGAAGCGCCAGGCAAGCGACCAGGGCTACAGCTTCCAGCTCATCATGCCCGACTCGATCGCCTCGCCGGAGTTCTGGCAGATTGCCGGCCCGGCCGGCGAAGGCACGCTCTTCGTGTTCCCGTCCGACCCGCAGGCGCGTCCCGAGGCGAAGGAAGCCATCGAGAAGATCAAGGCCGGCGGCTTCGTGCCGGAAGGCTTCACGCTGTTCGCCTACGCCACCATCCAGGCCTTCGCGCAGGGCATCGAGCGCGCCGGTTCCGACGACCCGATGAAGGTTGCCGAGGCGCTGAAGAGCGGCGAGCCGGTCCAGACCGTGATCGGCCCGATCGCCTTCGACGAGAAGGGCGACATCAAGGACGCCACCTACGACATCAACCAGTGGCATGACGGCAAGTACGCGCCGATCGCCCAGTAGGCTTTCCGCAGCGTCGCAGATTGCATGGCCGGGAGCGATCCCGGCCATGTTCGTTTTGGCAGGCCGTGCCGACGCGCGGCTCGCACGCGACACTGAAATCCGCGGTTGGTCGGAGAGCCTGAGCGGGTCGC
>JBFXFO010000099.1:0-14883 GCA_050178915.1 Rhizobiaceae bacterium
CATCGCGATGCCGTAAGGGGAGAGCGGCATCCACCCCATCTCCAGTATAAGTCATTGATTTTATTTGATGCGCACAGCTGCTACGCTGGAAGAGCGGGAGTCCGTCCGCAAAGGTTGGCTCTATCGTGATGTCGGCAACGATGAGCGGCAGTCGGCTGCCTTGATCTTGGAGAGCACCCCCGATCATCCACCAGCCGCCCTCGGCGCCAACAGGATGACGGCCGCACCGGCGAGGCAGATTGCGGCACCTGTCAGGTCCCAAGTGTCCGGGCGCTGCTTCTCGATGAGCCACAGCCAGAGGAGCGAGGCTGCGATATAGACCCCGCCATAAGCTGCGTAGGCCCGCCCCGCAAAATCGGAGGGGGCAAGGGTCAGGAGCCAAGCGAAGACGGCCAGGCTCAGGAGGCCGGGGACCAGCCAGAGCGCGCTCGCGCCTTGCCGCATCCATGCCCAGACCGCAAAGCAGCCCGCAATCTCGGCCAGAGCGGCACCGATGTAGATGGCGAGGGTGCCGGGTGCGTTCACGATGCCGCCTCGCTCTCCGGATGCTGGTGATCGGTTGCGCATAGCGAATGGTCGCCCAGAACTTCAATGACCCGGCAATCGGCAATCCGACCGCCTGCACATTGCACGACCATGCGCTCAAGTTCGCCTTTCAGCGCAGTCAGGCGCGCAAGGCGGCTTTCAACCTCGGCCAGCTGCGCCCTGGCGATGACATCGGCGGCTGCGCAGGATTGATCGGGTCTGTCAGAGAGACT
The DNA here is from genome assembly GCA_050178915.1 of Rhizobiaceae bacterium. GTDB lineage: Bacteria > Pseudomonadota > Alphaproteobacteria > Rhizobiales > Rhizobiaceae > JBFXAF01. Next base: position 759 of record JBFXFO010000099.1, read on the forward strand.
CAGAAGGTCTCGGATAGCGTCCAGCGGAAAACCGAGCTCCCGCGCATGGCGGATGAAGGCTAGCCGATCCAGTGCCGACTGCCCATAGAGCCGCTGGTTCCCGGCACTGCGATCTGGCTCCGGCAGGAGCCCGATCTGCTCGTAGTAGCGGATCGTCGGAACCTTCACGCCGGCCGCTTCGCCCAATTTTCCGATGGTGAGCATCAGATTTCCTCTTGAAGCTATAGCTACTAGAGACCTTAGGTTCCCGACTCAGCAAATACAATGTTGCCCGCTGGGCGGGTTGGAAGGGCGTGATGACGGCGAACGACAGTGCAACCTACGAATGGACGGTTTCCGGGATGGACTGTGCGTCGTGCGCCGGCAAGGTCCGGGGTGCGGTCGAACGCCTGCCTGGCGTGAGCGACGTCGATGTGGCGCTAATGACCGAGCGGCTTCGGCTGACTCTGGATGAAGGGCAGACCCCTCGCAACCAGATCGAAGCAATCGTCAAGCGGCTCGGCTACGGGATCGCGGCGAAAGGATCGAGCCCCGATCGGAAAGGCTTCGTGCTGCCGGACGATGAGCAAGCGTCCCGTGCGGACGGCTCGCGAGATGCCGCAGGACTCGAGCCCAACGCTGGATCGACAGGGCCCGAGAGCGGTCCCGGGCCCGGTTCGCGTTGGTATCAGACCGCGAAGGGCAGACTGGTGATCGGCACCGGTCTCCTCCTCGCGGCGGCATGGGCCGTGAAACTGCTCGCCTCCCAGGATGTGGCAACGTGGGCATTCATCCTCGCGACGCTCATTGGTGTCGCCCCTATCGCACGCCGCGCCGTCGCGTCCGCCAGAGCGGGGATGCCGTTCACGATCGAGATGCTGATGACAATCGCCGCCAGCGGCGCGCTCGTCATCGACGCCGCCGAGGAAGCGGCGCTCGTCGTCTTCCTCTTCGCCGTCGGGGAGGTTCTCGAAGGTGTTGCGGCGAACAAGGCCCGCGACGGGATCCGGGCGCTCGCTCGTCTGGTACCGAAGACCGCGATCCTGGAGATCGGCGGCCGGACTCGGGTGATACCAGCCGACCAGCTGCAGGTGGACCAGATCGTTCTGGTGCGCCCGGGAGACCGGGTCCCGGCAGATGGCGAAGTTATCGAGGGCACCTCGGGCGTCGATGAGAGCGCCGTCACGGGCGAGAGTGTGCCGAAGCTGAAGGAACCCGGTGCCTCCGTCTTTGCCGGCTCCATCAATTCCGAGGCGGCGCTGCGTGTTCGGGTCACCAAGTCGGCCGAGGACAACACCATTGCCCGTATCATCCGGCTGGTCGAGGAAGCGGAAAGCGCCCGGGCCCCGACCGAGCGCTTCATCGACCGTTTCAGCCGCATCTACATGCCGGCCGTCGTCGGAGTTGCGGTGCTGGTGGCCATCGTCCCGCCCCTCGCGTTCGGGCAAGGCTGGGATACGTGGATCTACCGGGCGCTCGCGCTTCTCCTGATCGGATGCCCCTGCGCGCTGGTGATCTCGGTACCGGCTTCCATCGCCTCTGCGCTTTCTTCAGGCGCGCGTCGCGGGCTGCTGATGAAAGGAGGCGCCGTGATCGAGGCCGCGGCGGCCACCACGCATGTCGCATTCGACAAGACCGGAACCCTGACCCACGGACGGCCGCGCGTCACGGACGTGGTGCCGATCTCGGGATCGGAGACAGAGGTGCTGGCGCTGGCTGCCGCCGTCGAAGCGGGGTCGAGCCATCCTCTGGCGGAGGCGATCCTGTCCCGCGCGGAAGCTGCGGGAGCGCCGTTCCTGGCCGCGACCGCCGCCAAAGCGCTTCCGGGCAAAGGGGCCGAAGCAGTCGTTGAGGGTGAAACCGCCTGGGTGGGCTCTCCACGGTTCGCCGGGGAGCGCGGTGTGTTGGACGACCACGCGCTCCGGGCGGTGGTCGGCATGGAAGATGAAGGCAAGACAGTCGTCGCGGTCTTCCGCCGGAGCCAGTTGGTCGGACTCGTAGCGCTCCGGGACGAACCCCGAGAGGATGCCGCCCGCGCGGTGCAGCAACTCAAGGCGCTTGGCATCGCGTCTGTGATGCTGACCGGCGACAACCGGCGCACGGCAGCAGCCATTTCCGCTGGGCTGGGCATTGACCATCGCGCCGAATTGATGCCCGAAGGCAAGGTCGCCGCGATCCGTGAGATGACCGCCAGAGACCGCGTGATGATGGTGGGCGACGGCATCAACGATGCCCCTGCGCTCGCCACCGCCCACATCGGAGTTGCCATGGGCTCCGGAACGGACGTCGCGCTTGAAACCGCCGACGCCGCGATCCTGCGCAATCGCGTGACCGATGTGGCCGGCAAGATTCGCCTTGCTCGCGCAGCCATGGCGAACATCAGGCAAAATGTGGCGATCGCGCTCGGCCTTAAGGCGGTGTTTCTGGTGACGACGATCCTCGGCATTACCGGGCTGTGGATCGCGATCCTTGCAGATACCGGCGCGACGGTGCTCGTCACACTGAACGCGCTGCGGCTTCTTGCGTTTGATCCGGAACGTGAGGCCTGAGATCAGATCATCGGCAGGGCGATGGTTCCGCTGCCATGCCGCAGGGCCGAGCGCTGAGAACATAAACCTCGGGGTACTGTTCCGCCGCGAGTGCTCAACATGCTGCAACTGGAATCGGGCTTCTGCTCGGTTTCGCGCTGGTGGCCGCCATCTGGTCGCGCACCACTACGGGGCTATTGGCCGTCCGGGGCGTGAAGCCGAACTCGAAAGAGAGACCGCAGGCGGCGATCATGGTGGCGTTCGTCGGGCTGCTCGCGCTCCACACGATTGAAATCCTGGCTTTCGCCGCAGTCTACAGGGCGCTGCAGGGCTGGGGCGTGGGAGGCTTCGACGGCAGCTACGACCCATGCTGGAGCGGCCTGATCTACTTCTCCGGCGTCAACTTCGCCACGCTCGGGTACACGCAGATCGAGGCAACCGGGCCGATACGGATGGTCAACATGATGCAGTCGCTCGGCGGCTTCATGGTGCTGACCTGGTCGGCGACGTTCCTCTAACTCGGTCTGCGAACTGGCCTGGCGCGAGTAGCAGCCGACGACCATGGGGAATGTCAGTTTGCCTCCGACACCCTCTCTTGGTATCGGCGCTCGCGCTCTGGCCATGTGCTCTTGATGTAGTCGAGAACGGCGCGGATGTCCGCGTCGCTCAGCACGTCTGCGAAGCCGGGCATGTCGCTCTCGTATCCGCCGCCGACCACGGCGGCGGTGCCTTCCCTAACGATGCGGAACAGGACATCGTCAGGATGGTGCCAGGTGTGGCCGCTGGCGTCGTGGGGTGGCGCCGGCAACCGGCCGGACGGAAGCGGCGAGCGCCAGCCCGGCTGGCCCTCCAGTTCCGCGCCGTGGCAGGCGGCGCACTGATCCGCATAGATCTGGCGTCCTTGCGCGATGATGTCCGCCGACGCCACGGCGGTGGATGCGGTACCGGCATAACGCCAGCCAGCAAAGACCGCGAGGATCACACCTCCGACGACCAGACCGATCACGACAGTATTTCGGAGAGCTTTTTTCAAGACGTCTATCGCCGATCACTGCGGAATAACATTCGCGTTTGGTCGAGACCACGTTGTGCCAGCGGCGAGGCGCCTGCGACAATGGACATTCTCGTGAGCAATGCCTATCTTTGCAGCATGCTCGAACGTGTCGTCACCATGCTTGCCATACTCGCGATCACCGTGGTGACGACGGTGACCTCCGCGCATGCGACACGCATGAGCATGAATTCCGGTGTGGATCACGCGATGCATGTCGCCGACATGATGCACTCTCCGGTCATTTCGGGCTTCGACTGTGACGCTGGAGAGCACTGTGGATCGGCCGATGCCGAGATGTGCGAGTTCGTATGCGCAGGCCTCTCTGCCTTCCTGACGTCGGCAGGCGAGGAAGCCGGGCACGCCTACGGCGCCGCCAGTCATGACGTCCCGTCCGCGGCAATCCACGTCAGCCGTGCGCCGGGACTGAACGAACGACCTCCCAAGCTCCGTCTCCTCTGAGCGCGCCCGGGCAGACGCCCGAGGCGCCCCATCGGTATTGATGAACGGGACGGAAGTCCCGAGGAGACGACCATGAACATGCTTTCTCGACGCGGCTTTCTTGCCGCAAGTGCGGCCGCCATTGGCGCTGCACACTTGCCCCGCATCGCCTTCGCGCAAGGGGTGGCGCCGATCAGCCTCTCCGCTGCGACGCGCACGCTCGACATCGACGGTCGCGCTGCCACGGTCTTCGGGCTTGCCGGCCCCGGCGGTCAGGGACTGATCCTCGACCCCGGCCAGAGGTTCCGGGTCGATCTGACCAACGACCTGGACGTCGGTACCATCATCCACTGGCACGGACAGATCCCGCCCAACGCGCAGGACGGTGTGCCGGACATGCCGATGCCCCTCCTCGCACCGGGTGAAACCCGATCCTACGACTTCGAGGCACGGCCCGGCACGCACTGGATGCACAGCCATGTGCCCACCCAGGAGATGCAGCTGCTCGCCGCGCCGCTGATCGTGCGCTCGGCCGAGGACGTTGCTGCCGACCGGCAAGACGTCGTGATGTTCCTTCATGACTTCTCCTTCAAGGCCCCCGAGGAGGTTCTGGCCGAGATCGGCGCAGGTCATGGCGGCGGGCACGGCGCGGGCCATGGTGCCGGTGCATTGCCCGATCAGGGCGCTCCCATGGGAGGCATGGGGGCGATGCAGGGCATGGATCACGGGGCCATGGGCCATGGCGCCACGGGCGGCATGCCGATGGGCAACATGCCCCGAATGGGCGGGATGATGGGTATGGGCGGCCAGATGGGCGGCATGGCCATGGACCTGAACGACTATGACTGGGACGCCTATCTCGCCAATGACCGGACCCTGTCGGACCCGGAGGTGGTCCAGGTCGAGCGCGGTGGCCGTATCCGGCTTCGGGTCATCAACGCCGCTGCGGCGACGGTATTCTGGATCGAGACCGGCGGTGCCGAGGCGCGGCTGGTCGCGGTAGATGGGCACGCGGTCGAACCTCTCGCCGGCACGCGGTTCGGTCTGGCAATGGGCCAGCGTCTGGACATCGAGATCGACCTGCCGCACGAAGGCGGCGCCTGGCCGATCCTCGCCCTGCGCGAAGGCGCGCGCGAGCGCACCGGCCTGATCCTCGCCACGCAGGGTGCCGAAGTGCGGCGTCTCGATGCAATGGCGGATGCCGAAGCGCCCGCGTTCGACACCGATCTGGCGCAGGAGGCGCGCCTCATCGCGCTGGACGCTCTGCCGGATCGACCCGTGGACCGCAGCCAGATGCTGATGCTGGGCGGTTCGATGCAGCCGTACGTCTGGACGATAAACGGGGCAGTCTGGGGCCAGCACCAGCCGATCACCGCACGCAGCGGTGAGCGGGTCGTGCTGTCGTTCCACAACATGTCGATGATGGCGCACCCGATGCATCTGCACGGCCATGTGTTCCAGGTCGTCGGGCTGAACGGGCGTCGGGTCGCCGGTGCACTACGCGACACGGTTCACGTGCCACCGATGTCGATGGTCGATGTCGCCCTCGATGTCGGTGAGGCCGCCCGATGGATGCTGCATTGCCACCACATGCCGCACCTTACGACGGGGATGATGACCGAATTCGCGGTCACGGCGTCCGTCTGATCCCAGCGGGTCGTCCGGACATGGCGCCCCGCCCGGCACCGATCCTGGTCTGTCCTGCCCCATGTTGTCGTGAGGGCCGGCCAAAAGACGCACCCTGCGGGTAAAAATCAGGAGGATGAGATGATGAACTGGAACGACATGGGCCCCGGAATGGGTTTCGGAATGGGGTTTGGCTGGCTCTTCGGCCTGCTGATCCTCGTGCTGCTGGTTTTGGCCATAGCAGCGCTGATCAAGTATCTTCGGAAATAGAAAAAAGGAGTTGGCAATGACCTACACGATCAATCGAATGTTCCCCGACGCCGGTATCGACGACGTCGACGCTCGCGCGCGGAAGGCCCTCACCGACCACGGCTTCGGCATCCTGACCGAGATCGACGTCAAGGCGACGATGAAGAAGAAGCTAGATGTCGAGATGCCCGCCTACCGCATCCTCGGCGCCTGCAACCCCAAGATGGCGCATCAGGCCATCGGGATCGAACCGCGCGTCGGTGCGATGCTGCCATGCAACGTCATCCTGCGCGAGGTCGACGGTGGCGTGGAAGTCAGCGCCATCGATCCTGTGGCGTCGATGCAGGCGATTGAGAACGCCGAACTGACGGCCGTGGCGGGCGAGGTGCGCGACCTCCTGGCGAAGGCCGTCGCGGCGGTCTGAGATGAGCCTGCGCGTCACCATTCTCGCGGGCCTTGCGATCCTCGGCATCGGACTGCTCGCTGTCTGGCAGTTCGCGCCTTCGGTGTTCGCCGAGGCGCGCAGCCTCCTGGAGCCCGAGCGTCTGGAAACGCTGGTGGCGCGTGCGGGTCTCTGGGGGCCGGTCCTGATCGTCACGCTTATGACCATCGCGGTCGTGGCCAGCCCAATCCCGAGTGCACCCATCGCACTGGCGGCCGGAGCGGCCTACGGACATCTCTGGGGGACCGTGCAGGTCGTCATCGGCGCCGAGCTCGGGGCGCTGATCGCCTTCGGTCTCGCACGGGTTCTGGGGCATGACGTCCTGCGGCGGGTGTTCGGGGACCGCGTCGATGCCGGGCTGCTCGGCTCGCAGAACGCGTTGACGGCGACGGTTCTTGCCAGCCGCCTGATGCCCTTCGTGTCCTTCGACATGATCAGCTACGCGGCCGGACTGAGCCGATTGCACGCCTGGCGTTTCGCCTTGGCAACACTGGCGGGGATCATTCCGGCAAGCTTCCTGCTGGCCCATTTCGGCGGCGAGGCGGTGAGCGGAGATCTGGGCCGGGCGACATGGGCAGTACTTGGCCTCGGCCTCTTGACGGGCCTGCCACTGCTTTGGGTAGCCATGCGGCAAAAGCCTGAAAAGGGAAATCCATGACCGGAAGCGAGTACCAGAAGAACAGCATCACCCTTTCCGGTGCGGTAGCCATGGGCACCGGCGTGATGATCGGCGCGGGCATCTTCGCGCTGACCGGCCAGATCGCCGAACTCGCCGGGCCTCTCTTCCCGCTCTCGTTCGTGGTCGGCGCCATCGTGACCGCCTTCAGCGCCTACACCTATATCAAGATGTCGAACGCATACCCGTCTGCGGGCGGCATCGGGATGATCCTGAAGAAAGCCTACGGACCGACGACGGTCGCGGCGGGCGCAGCTCTCCTGATGGCGCTGTCGATGGTCATCAACGAAAGCCTCGTCGCTCGCACCTTCGGAACCTACACCCTGCGAGCCTTCGGCGGCGATCCGGACAGCATTCTCGTGCCGGTCCTCGGCGTGGGGCTGATCGTCTTCGCCTATCTCGTGAACGTCTCTGGCAACCGGTCGGTCGGGCTGCTGTCCATTATCATGGCCATTCTCAAGGTGGGCGGCATTGCGCTGTTCGGGGCGGCCGGTCTGTGGGCCAGCGGCATTTCGTTCGAAGCGTCGGGCGGAGATTTTCGTGCGGGTGGGTTCGTGGCGTCGGTCGCGCTGTCCATTCTCGCCTTCAAGGGGTTCACGACCATCACCAACAGCGGCGCCGAGGTGACCAATCCGCATCGGAACGTGGGCCGGGCCATAGTCCTGTCCATCGCCATCTGCGTCGTCGTCTACCTGCTGGTCGCATTCGCGGTCGGCTCCAGCCTGCCGCTCGATCGCATCGTGGCGGCGAAGGACTACGCGCTGGCTGAAGCGGCCCAACCAGCCCTCGGGCAAACCGGCTTCTACCTGACGGTGGCGCTTGCGCTGGTGGCAACTGCCTCGGGCCTGATCGCCAGCGTGTTTGCCGTCTCGCGGATGCTGGCGATGCTGACGGACATGAAGATGATCCCGCACAGCCATTTCGGGATGCCAGGCACGATCAAGGACCACACACTCGTCTACACCGTCGTGATCGCAGGCTTCCTGACGGTCTTCTTCGACCTCAGCCGCATCGCCTCGCTCGGGGCCTTCTTCTATCTGGTGATGGACATGATCATCCATTTCGGCGTGTTCCGGCATCTGCGCGAAGAAATCGGCGCTCGGGGCTGGGTGTTGCTGACGGCAATCGCACTTGATGCCGTGGTGCTGGCCGCCTTCGCCGCGATGAAATGGCAGTCCGACCCCTTGATCGTCGTCCTGGGTGCGATCGGCATGGCGCTGGTGTTCCTGTTCGTCGGAATCTTCCTCGCACGGAATCCCGCCCTGGAAGGCGCTCACGACCACCATTGAAAAGAGCTTGAGCTTCCAACGGCTGGAAGCGGCAAGCTGAAACAAGAGATCGAAAGGCTGGCAGACTATGGAGCACGATCACCATCACGCGGCGCCCGACATTCCGGCGGGGGCGAATACCGCAAAGGACCCGGTCTGCGGGATGACGGTCGCGGTCAAGCCGGACGGGCGTCACGCCGAGTTCCAGGGAGAGACCTTTCATTTCTGTTCGGAGAAATGCCAGTCGAAGTTCAAGGCGGATCCGTGGTTCTACGCCTCGGGCCGGGCCGCCGGACAGAAGAAGGCTGCTCCGGCCAACGTCCAGTACACCTGTCCGATGCATCCCGAGATCGTCCGCGATGCGCCGGGGTCCTGCCCGATCTGCGGCATGGCGCTGGAACCGATGGTGCCGTCGGATGAGCCCAGCGAGGAGCTGACCGACTTCACGCGTCGGATGTGGATTTCGGCGGCGGCGGCGGTGCCGCTCATCATCCTGACGATGGGTGAACTGGTCGCGCTGCCAGTGCGCGACTGGATCGGGCATCAGACCGCAAGTTATCTCGAGTTCGTGCTGGCAACGCCGATCATCCTCTGGGCCGCCTTGCCTTTCTTCCGGCGCGGCTGGGACTCCATTGTGAACCGCAGCCCAAACATGTGGACGCTGATCAGCATCGGCGTGGCGGCGGCCTACCTTTACTCGCTCGTCGCGACGTTCCTGCCGGGGGTGTTTCCGGAACAGTACCGGATGGGCCACGGCGTCGGCACCTATTTCGAGGCGGCGGTGGTGATCGTCGCGTTGGTCTTCGTGGGCCAGGTGCTGGAACTCCGAGCGCGAGAACGCACCGGGGATGCGATCCGCGCGCTTCTGGATCTGGCGCCGAAGACCGCGCGGCGCATCCTGCCGGACGGCACTGAATACGATGCGCCGCTGGAGAACATCATGGAGGGCGACCGGCTGCGGGTCCGTCCCGGCGACGCCATTCCGGTCGACGGCACGGTGATCGAGGGCCGCTCGTCGCTGGACGAAAGCATGCTGACCGGCGAGTCAATGCCGGTGGAAAAGGGGCCGGGGGATGAGGTGACGGGCGCCACGATCAACAAGAACGGCTCTCTGGTCATGGAGGCAGGCAAGGTCGGGTCCGATACCGTGCTGGCGCAGATCGTGGCGATGGTGTCGAACGCGCGGCGGTCCCGCGCGCCGATCCAGGGGCTGGCCGACCGGGTGTCGGCGATATTCGTGCCGACGGTGGTGGTCATCGCCATCGTCGCCTTCGTGGTCTGGCTGATCTTCGGCCCGGAGCCCGCGCTGGTCTTCGCAATCGCCTCGGCCGTGTCGGTCCTCATCATCGCCTGCCCCTGCGCGCTGGGGCTGGCGACACCGATCTCCATCACCACGGCGGCGGGGCGCGGCGCACAGGCGGGCGTGCTGATCAAGGACGCCGAGGCGCTGGAGCGAATGGCAGGAGTCGATACGCTCATCGTCGACAAGACCGGCACGCTGACCATGGGCAAGCCGAAGCTGACCGATACGGTTGCGCTCGGGGACGTCACCGAGACCGACCTGTTGTCGCTGGCCGCAGCGCTGGAGCGTGGCTCGGAACACCCGCTGGCTGAGGCGATTGTCGAGGGAGCCGAGGCGCAGGGTGCGCCGCGTCAGGAGGCCACGGACTTCGACGCCGTCACTGGCAAGGGCGTACAGGGCCGGGTCGGTGGGCGCGCGGTGGCGCTAGGCAACGCGGCGATGATGCGGGAGATGGGGCTCGACACCGCGCAGGCCGAGTCAAAGGCCGACACCCTGCGCGCCGAGGGCAAGACGGCGATGTTCGTCGCGCTTGACGGCGCGCTCGTCGGCATCGTGGCGGTCGCCGACCCGATCAAGGAGAGTACCGCGCAGGCCATTCGGGAACTTCATGCCCAAGGGCTAAGGGTGATCATGGCGACGGGCGACAACGAACGCACGGCGCAGGCGGTGGCGGGCAAGCTCGGCATCGACGAGGTGCGCGCAGGCATCCTGCCCGAGGCCAAGAAGGACCTGATCGACCAGTTGCGCCGCGACGGCCACAAGATCGCCATGGCGGGCGACGGGGTGAACGACGCCCCCGCGCTCGCCGCCGCCGATGTCGGCATCGCCATGGGCACCGGGGCCGATGTTGCGATGGAAAGCGCAGGCATCACCCTGCTGGGCGGCGACCTGATGGGCATCGTGCGGGCGCGCAAGCTCGCCCGCGCCACCCTGCGGAACATCAAGCAGAACCTGTTCTTCGCCTTCGCCTACAACGCGCTTGGCGTCCCCATCGCCGCCGGGCTGCTTTACCCTGTCACCGGACTTCTGCTCTCGCCGATGATCGCGGCGGCGGCGATGAGCCTGTCGTCGGTCTCGGTGATCACCAACGCCCTGCGGCTCAGGCGGGTCGACCTCTGATCTGCCAGCCCACACATCCAACCTCGAAAGGAACATCAGATGACCCAAGACATGTTTTCCCGCCGCAAGCTCCTGATCGGTACAGCTGCGCTGGCGGCTGCGTCGCCCTTGAGGGCTCTGGCGCAAGGCGCCGGTCCGGCGATCCACGTGATGAAGGACCCCAACTGCGGCTGCTGCTCGGCCTGGATCGAGATCCTCGAGAACGACGGCTTCGCCGTCACGACCGAGGCGAGCGCCGGGACGCTTCTGATGCGCTACAAGCTGGACAACGGCATCCCGCAGGAGATGGTCTCCTGCCATACGGGTCGTGTGGATGGTTACATTATCGAGGGTCACGTCCCTGTTGCCGACATTCGCCGTCTCCTGCTGGAACGCCCCGACGCGGTCGGCCTCGCAGTGCCAGGCATGCCCTACGGCTCGCCCGGGATGGGACCGGAAAGCCAGCGCGAGGCCTACGACGTGTTTCTGATCCGGCGCGACGGATCGAACGAGGTCTTTACCAGCTACGCTGCTGCCTGACCTTGAGGCTCCAATTCGGCTCTTGATCAGGGGCGAGAACACATACGGACCTGATCCCGGATCACGGCGTAGTCGCTCAGCATCTCGGCGATGGCCGACCCGTGCGGCAGCCGCGCGAGCTCCTCGGCTGCGCGCGCCTGGAACTCGCGGCTGTACTCTACCACGGGCGGGCAGACGGTCGCGATGCCGGGCTCAGAACCGACCGTTGCGCAGCCGCTCAGCAAGCTCGTCGCGAGACCTAGGACGACGAGCCGTCGCCTCGAGCATCTGGCGTTGGACATCATTGGCTTTCTCCGTGGTCTGAAGGCGTTCAGCGAGGCGTCCCGCTCGCTCGCCGGACCGCCGAAGCGAAAGCAGGAACAGGAGCAGGGCGAGGATGATGGCGCCGTAGCGCAAAGCGGCCCGCATCCATGGGCTGGCGGCGAACCCGATCAGGAGCGGGGCCATCACCGCTGCCCTCGGCGCCAGTCATCGAGACGCGCGTAGATCGTGACCGCGATGCCGCCAAGCGCCACGGCGATGAATACCCAACGCAACGTGTCGAGATACGGCACAAGCGGCAAGATCGCGGTCTGGGTCTCGGCCAGCACCTGCTGCGCCACCTCGACGCCCGCCGCGCCCAGCGTCGCCACACCGGCTGCCCCGCCGCCCTTCATGGTGCGGCTGTCAGCCAGCACCTCGCGCGCGGGCGGCGTCTCGGCTGCAAATGCCGTCGCCCGGACCGGGAACCGCTCGCCCCACTGCCGCGCGGGCCCGAGATCGACATGGATGAACCCCGATCGCGGGTAGAAGCCGAAGCCGAGGAATCCGACCTCGCGCGCCGCAGCCTCGAAGGCCACCGGATCGTGGTTCGCCATGGCGATGTCGAAGGCGGCGCCGTCGAGATGCTTCGACCGGCCCGCGCCCCCCACGGCACGGTTGTGCTCTGGGCTGCGGTAGGCGGAGCGGACGATCAGCGGCTTGCCCAGCCGGTCGCGCAGCGCCTGCAGCTTGTCGAGCGCGGTTTCGTTCACGAGCAGCTTGCCGGTGCCCCGGCATGCAATCTCGGCGGGCGAGAAATTCGGCCAGCGCCAGGCGCTCTCCGGCACATCACGCCAATGGCGGTGGAAGGTCGTGGTCATGAGGGTCCTCCGAAACGAAAAAAAACCGCCTCGAGGGCGGGTGCGGTTGGGCTGGTGAACGGGGGTGTTGAGCGGCTACGGGCCGCCGCCGAAGATCTTCAGCTTGATCGCTATACCCGCGAGCAGCGCCAGCATGACGCCGGTGGTGATCATGCGGACGGCGGTCTGCATCGCGGTGCGGCGGACCAGCCGGATGCAGTCGACCAGGGAGCGCAGATCGCGGATGTCGAGCGCGGCCTCGTCGCCGTCGAGGCCGACATCGGCCAGCGCACGCTTGGCGCCTTCCTCCGCCGCCCGGGTCAAGATCGCCTCGAACTCGGCGTCGGGCATGCGCACGAAGCCCTCGGATCGGGGTGGGTTCATCGGATCCTCCTTCCGCCGCTCAGCCGACCTTGCAGCCCCAGAAGGACGTGTGGTCGGCGGCGAAGTAGCCGTCCGCGACCCGGAAATACCCCTGCAGCTCGACGGTATCGCCTGCCGTCAGCGGCACCATGGTCTGAAGCCAGATCGCGGTAGCGAGCGAGACATGAGTGGCGGAGATTTCGCCGAGGGAGCCGCGGATTTCGGTCGTGCCGTTCAGGACGAGCCGCCCGCGCATGCGGGCGGTGGCGCTGGCGTTGATCTTGTACAGCAGAGTCGCGCCGAAGAGGTAGGTGCCGTCCACGGGGGCGACGAAGTGGTTGTTCACGGCGTCGAACGCGCCCTGATCGTTGTAGTCGGTGTTGTTAAGGCCGATCTTGGTCCAGGTGCCGACGCCGACGTAGTTGTCGTAGTTCGTGTAAGCCTTGAACCGCGGCAGCCGGGGCTGATCGACAATGCCGGTGGCGTTGTCGACGCTCAGCCCGTCGAAGAAGGTGCTGCCGTCGGCGGAGACCGCGAGCCGGAAGCGGTCCGACCCGAACAGCCCCACCAGCGCCTTGGTCACGAAGCCGGTCTGGAGGGTCAAACCGAGATCGTCGCCGGCCGCCTCCTTGTTCATGGTGTAGAACAGGTCGCCGGTGCCGCCCTCGGCCACGGTCCTCGCCGTCCAGAGCGCGGCGTTGAGCTTGGCCGAGAACGGGTTCGATGCATCCGCCGTGGTGCCAACCCCGAGGAGCGCCATGTTCTGCAGCGCCGCCGGTGTGGTCCCGAGCCAGCCCGCGCCATCGTAGACCAGCAGCAGGCCCTCGTCCTCGACCCATGCGCGCCAGCCGATCCGCGGGGGAAGTCGCAGCCAGGCGCCATCGGTCCAGAGCGCGACGTTCAGGTCCCATCCGGACCATTCGCCCGTCGCGCCCGAGGCGACGATGTAGCGATCGCCATCGGCGGGACTGCCGGGCGGCGCTGTCAGATCGCGGTCGAGCACGGAGAGCTGCACGAGCCCGTCGAGCAGCCGCAGCGCCTCGTTGTGGGTGACGTGCTTCTGGGCCTGCGCCGCCAGGATGTAGGGCAGCAGGAGATGGGTCGTGGCGTCGGACATGGGATGGCCTTCAGAGTATCAGCGTGAGGGTCTTGGGCGCGCCCCGCCCGACGAGGGCGGAGAGCTGGTAGATGCGGCTGTCGAGCGTGTCACCGGGGCCGAGCGGCGCGCCCCAATCGGCGGTCTGGTCTGCGGCGGTGTAGACCGCGCTGGTGGTGGCGGTGCTCAGCACCCGCTTAACGGTCGCGCCATCAAGGATCTCGACCTCGTAGGCTTCGAGCTCTTCTCCGAGCGGCACTTCTAGCCCGCCCCAGCTGTCGGCCGCGAGAGCTCGGGACCGGCGCGTCCAGCGCATCGTCAGATCGCCGGGCGTGCGCGGCCTGCGCCACGGCTGCTCGACATGG